>JAHBYM010000001.1 GCA_019635975.1 Parvibaculum sp.
CGCCGCTGTTGCTGGTGCGCTTGTTGTGGCGGCTGCCTCCGCTCTTGCGTCTCTCTTTGGCGATGCTGCGGCTGCGTCTGTTGCGGCCGCCGTTGCTGTTCGTGCAATTGCCGCTGGCGCTGTTGCTGGTGTGCCTGTTGCGGTGGTTGCCTCCGTTCTTGCATCTCTCTCTGGCGATGCGGCGGTTGTGCCTGCTGCTGTCGCCTTTGTTCGTGCCATTGCCGCTGGCGCTGTTGATCGCTCGTTTGTCGCTGGTTCTCCTGCCGTCCGTTCCATTGCGGGTCGCGTTGCCCGCCCACACGTCCGTCAGTTCGCCGCTCGGGCACAGCGTGACGCGCACCGTCATGCCGGCTAGCTTGCCGGTCGCCGTGCCAGTCGTTGCGGTGCGGCGTTCCAGCCCGACGGTCGTTGCGCTGCCAATGCTCCGGCCGCGCATGAACGCGGTCGATCTTGTAGCGGCTGCCGCGCTCGACAAATCCGCGATCGAAGCCGCGATGTTCAACACGATTGTATTTGTTGCGCGGCGGTGCCCAGTGACGGGTGTTTTGATAGATTGTCTTGTAGTTATTGACGACGATGATGTGTTGATGAACGACCGGCGCGCCGAAATGATGGCGATGGACATAGCTCCATCCGCCATAGTTCCAGCCCGGATTGTAGGACCAGTAGCTCACGCCGAAGCCGATGGGCGCCCAGCCGACATAGCTGTCGCTGTAGCGCCATGTCACCCAGGCCGGCGCCCACACGCGTCCCGGCACCCACATCCATCCGAAGGCCGCGTCCCACACCCAGTTGCCGTAGTGAAACGGCGCCCAGCCCCAGGCGAAGCCCGACGCCCAGGTCCAGCCATAGCCGTCGTCCCACACCCAGCGGCCATGCGTATAGGGCCGCCAGCCATGCGCCATGCCGCGCGGATACCACACCGCACCATAGCTCGCGTGATGGGTCCAGGTGCCGTAAGGCGCGAGCGAGTCGTAGTAATAGGCGGCGTCGGAATGCGCCGGCGGATAGTAGCCGGCCTTTGCAGGCGGCGCGGCGAACACCCACATGGCCAGCGCCGCCAGCAAGGCAAGCGTCATCGCGGTGCGCGGATGCATCCGGCGGAGGGAAAGGGCATACATGGAGACAGGGCCTCATCGACGATGACCGTCTGCCCGAAGGCGGCAAGGAGAGCCTCAATGGCTTTGTCTCTTTGCTTTTCTCAAGCCGCATCGCCTTCACTCTGGCGGTCCGGCCCGGACGATCTCTGACGTACCCCGTAAGAAACAGTTAACTGCATTTCCGCTGGATTGTCACTGCTTTTTGGCACCGATCGCGCCGCTTCTTGTGGCTTTTACGCGCCGCCTTTGGGAGAATGAACGGCCGGAATCGCTCCACAAATTCAAGGCATTCCTGAAAAAAAGGTCCCGATGTCCCCCAGCAAGGAAAAACCGAAACCGGACGGACGCCGCCTGCGCAGCGAGGCCAGCCGGCAGCGTATCGTCGAGGCCATGCGCGACCTAATTCGCGAGGGTCAAGTCGCCCCCCGCGCCGAGGACGTCGCCGCCCGCGCCAATGTCGGACTGCGTAGTGTCTTCCGTCATTTCGACGACATGGAAACCCTCTATCGCGAAATCGCGGCCTTGATGCGCACCGAGCTGGCTCCGCTCCTCGCCGAACAGCTGCCGCCGGCCGACGCGCCGGACCTCCTGGAACAGCTCGTCGCGCGCCGCGCGAAACTGTTCGAAAAGGTCATGCCGTTGCGTCTTGCCGCCGATGTGCACAGCCACACATCGCCGTTTCTGCGCGAGGACCGGCACTGGATGAACGAAAGCCTCCGCGCAATCCTGCGTGCCTCGCTCCCCGCGGCGCTGACGAAAGACCGGACATTGCTGGATGCGTTCGACGCGGTAATGAGTTTCGAATTCTGGCGCCGCCTGCGCGAGGATCAGGGGCTCTCGGTCGCGCAGGCCCGGCGCGTCGTCGAGCGGGTGGCCGAAGCACTAGCGAAATAGCGCCTCGACACCGGTTCCCGCCAGCACGTCGTCCACCGTCTTGCGGTCGGCGGGTGCCAGCGCCTCACGCTTTTCGCGCAGCCATTGCAGGCACTTGCCCTGATAGGGGAAGGGCTGCTGCACCCAGGGCTTGCCGTCGATCTCGGTCTCGACCTTCTCGGCGCCCGCCGTCAGCGCCTTGGCATTGGCGATCAGCGCCGGCACATAAACGCGCCCGACTTCTGTCAGCAGCCCGCGCATCGTATCGGGCACGGCGTCGCGTTTCATCCAGTCGCCATCGGTAGGCTCAAGTCCCGACAGATCTTCCATGATGTCGACCCAGGCGAAAACCCGCGGGCTCCGTGCGAGCGTTTCGTCCATCGGCGTCGGATCGAAATGCGTAAGCTGCGTCAACTGGCCAAACACGCCGAAGTCGCTGCCGCCCGGCCGCCCGCCCATCAGGAAGGGTTGCCTCTTGAGATGCGCCGTCATCGCGTCGAGAAAGCGTTGATAGCTCGCCTCGATGACCGGCGCGGTTGTCTCGTTCGAGCCGACGACATAGAGACGCGAAATCTGCCGTTCGGAAAAGAGCTTGCTCATCTGCGCCAGCGTCTCGTCCGATGCGCTGATGTCGCGCCACAGCGGCAGGATCGCCGCCGCCCGGTCGATATCCGCTCGGTAATGCCAGCGATAGTGAAACATCGCCTTGGTCAGCCACTCGTCGGCATAGTCCTCAAGCAGATAGTCAATGAACTCGATCACCGGATCGGCAGGCACGACATTGCGCCCGTCGAACGCTTTCTCGAAGCGCCGGATCAGCGGCGTGGAGTCGACCGCCGCTTCGTAAGCACCGTCGCCTTCCTTCAGATAGAAGGTCGGCAGCAGCGCCACCTTCGGCTTCGGCAGGCTGTCCGGTACATTGTGCCCGGTCAACAGGAAGCGATAGGGGATGTGGCGATAGCGCAGCACCGCGAGCATCTTGCGCGTATACGGTGAGCCCGGTGCGCCGCTCAACAGCAGCGGTGTCGCCAGCGTCATGATATGCCTCCTGTCCCCGTTTGTTTGCTAGAGCGCGAGAATGTGCGCCTCGGCCGGATCGACTTTCCCGGCCAGCATTTCCGAATAGACCTTGCCGATCGCTTCCGGCCCCTTGCCACGTTCGAGATTGACCCATGTCTGGGCCATGGCGGCGAAGGCGCGCCAGCTTTCGCCGAGCTTCGCGTCGAACTCGGCCTTGCCCCATTCTTCCATCCGCTTGCGCGCCTGGTCGGGCGCGAAGAAGAGATGCGGCTTGGCGCCCGGCAAGGCGCCGGACACGCGCGGCGCATCCCAATGCGAGAGCCCCACCTGAGTGCTTTCGACCAGATTGTTACCGAAATGATTGTGAACGGCGGCCAGCACCTCGCCGTTGCCCGCAAAATCGACGACCAGCGCCGGCTTGCTTGCATCGAGCGTCGAAATCTTGTCGTAGGTCAGCGCGCGGTCATAACAGCCGAGGCTCTCGACAAAGGCGAGGTTGCCGGCAGATGTTAGTCCGACGACTTCCGGCCCCTGCGGCCGCCGCAGCGACAGGTTGAACGCAAGTCCGAACCCGGTCTTCGACGAGGCGCTCAGCAGCACCGCCTGTTTCGCGCCGAAGAAATCATTGTCGGCCAGCCAGTCGTCGATCAGGAACGACGTCGTGTAGAGCGGGTTGAGGATCGGCCTGAGGTCGTCCAGCGCCGGCGGCGAGGCCTTGTCGGTCTTCAACCGTGTATAGGTGTTGTAGACCGGATGCAGTTCGCGCCGCTGCTTGTAGAGGTCGAGCAGCGATCCCGGCGTCACGTTTTCCGGCTGCATCACGAGATGCGACGACATCGGAAAATAGCCGTAAAGCCGCTCGCCTTCGGCAATCTCTTTCGACCGCGAACGCACCACCGTCGCATAGCCCCACACCGGAATGCGGCCCCAGCCGGCCTCGGCCGGAAAGAACGACCAGTAGTTCAGCATGTCGCCGGCGACCGCATAAGTGATGTTGTTGGCGGTGAAGGCGAACTTCTCGATCTCGGCCAGCACTTGGCCTTCGTCGAGCGCGACGTCCTCGGGCGCCGGTCCACTCACCCATTTGCACTTGGAGAGGTCGGCGCGGTTGACGATGAAATCCTGTGTGGCGGCCGTCATTGCTTTTCCTTTCGGCGTCGAACTGGCGATGCCGCGCATGATGTCACCTGCGTGGCGCCGGACCTAGCGCCGTTCGCGCACATATGGTTGTGCAGGATCGGCCATGCGGTATTGGCTGTCGCATGGATAGAGCATATATTGGCAACGAGCATGTCAATATATGGCGGACGGCCGTCGCGGTCAATGCGCCGGCCAGGAACGAAGGGAGCCGAAAAATGAGGTTACAGAACGGCTTTTAGCCACCGGCCAGCTCGACGTCGGCGCGCGGCGGCTGAACGGAGCAGATCTATTTCCGGAGGATCGAATTGAGCCGCCGAGCCACGGTCGCAACGGCGCGGGCGGCGCGCACATGAGGCATCCCTCGCATCGCCGCCTGTTGCTCCTCTGCCAGTTTGACGATCATTCTTGCCGCATCCCCGAGCGTCAACTCTTCTCGGGCGGTCTCTTCGCCGGTCAACAACAGCTCCGGCGCAAATTTGTTCCCGCAAAAGAAAAACTCGCGAAACAGTTTTTCGTTGGATGGCCGGAAGAAATCGAGGATGACGCGGCGATCCGCCGTCGACAGCAGCCTTGCCGCGGGGCGTCCGTGTTCGAATCGTTGCTGCATCAACCTGAGGGCAACCCGCCGGCCTTCGAGGTCGTCGCACTGAGTTTTGAAAAGACGTGTCAGCTCGGTCGCCTCAAGCGAGGGGCTCTTGTTGAAGTCCGTGCTCACCTTGAACTTGCCCATCATCGGGGCAAGTGCCGGGCCCTCCGTGCGCCGCTCGTCGATGCACCGCAGAAAATCCTCAGGGACGCTGATCTTCCGGTCATAGAGCCGCGCCGCCACGTTTTCCTTGCCGAAGACCCGCGCCCAGTTGGATGCATGCTGATATATGTCGAGGTCGCGGCTCATACTGATAGGGTGGTCGAGATGGGTGTGGATCGGCTGCGCATAGCGGTTGCGCGGGCTCTTCGCCCGCTGCGTATATGTCGACACATATCCCTCGTCTTGCCGCCGTGCGTAAAACACGATGACCGTTGAAAAATCGTGCAACTGTTCGTGCAGGAAATGGATTTCGGGCGCGGGCGTCACAAAAAAAGTCTCGCTCGAAATGATCGCCGCATCTGCGCCGGACGATTTTATTTCCTTGATGATCGGACCGATCTCGGTCTCTCGAGATGGCACTTGCCGATCGTCCGGATCGAGCTTTAGCTGGACCGCATATGCGAGGCGATGTTGCGCGCGGTGTTCGTCCAGATGCGCGGTTGGATAGCAGACGCCTGCTTTCAGCAGCGCGCGACGATTGCCGTAGAGAAATTGCTGTAGCGACGACGTGCCCGTCTTGTGCGGACCGATATGAATGAACAACTTTTGACGCATCGTGTGTTTCTCGGGGGGTGACGGTTGCTTCGCGGTATTTACGTTTGCGATGGCCGGCCGCAAGTGAGTCAGCCTTCTTTCTTTCCGCGTTTCTTCTTCGGCTCTTTTCGCCAGCGGTACAATCCGAAGACGATGGAGACGATGAACGACAATTGCCGCTGCATCGTCGTCTTCGTGTCGGGCTGAACATAGTCGTCGTCATGGATCGGTCTGAACAGACCGTCCGTCTTGTCCGGGAAGTAAACCCGTTGCACCCAGAGATTGGAGGCGGCGTATCTCGCGACGATTGCGCGGCGTTGCGCCGACGTCAGCATTGATTCCCGGCTGTTCTTGACGTATCGGTCGCCGGTTACATCGTTCACGAAATCCTGAAACCGGTTATCGTGGGCGTCCCTGAAAATGCGCCGGTTGCCCTTGACCAGATCCATGATCGCGTCGGCAAAACTCGGATTGGCTTCCTTTTCGGGACGGGCAAATGCCTCCAACGGTTTCGACAAGCCAAGAAGCTTGAAAAAATCGGCGATCACATCGCCGCCCTCAAGCTGCTGCCGGTCGAAAATCCTGACCTTTATCTTGTCGCGCGGAATGACCTTTTCCCAATTCGTCAGGTAGATGTGCCAGTTGCCCAGCGAGCCGACAACGGCAATGAGCCATGCCAGAAGGTCGTCCTGCACCTTGGCGTTCCACTGCTGCCAGGCCGATAGCACGAACTCGTCCTGCCGCCGGATATAGAGGATCGCCTCGACATCATGGTCCTTTGCCAGCCCTTCAAAGAGCGACGGTCCGGCGGCGTATGACGCCAGGTTCTCCGCGCTGAGAAGGATTGTTGTTGCGTCCGTTGCGGCGTCGCAGATCGTCTTTATTGCCGCCTCCAGCGCCGCGCGCCCTTCGGCCGGGGTCGCGACCAGATCCTTCATCATGCGAACGTGGTTGCCGCAAGCGCCGCCGCCTAGGCCGAGATCGTTGGTTGGCACCACGATCCCTTCCTTGCGCAGCGCATCGACGTTGAGATCGAGGAAGCTTTGTATGGCGGAACTGCCGGTTTTGCCGGCGCCGATGTGAACAATGATTTTCCGTCGTTCGCTCAAAACGCACCCCGAAATTGCCCGTTGTGCACGCGCGGGCTTCCACTCCGCGGGCCGCGTCGGGCAAACACTGCCGAATCCACCAAATCGGACGTCCGGCAGCCCCCATCTGGCCCTTGCCGCGCCCCCTTCGGCGGCGCATCATATAGGCCTGTTGCGCAGGCGCAACGGCAATGCCCGCCCGGCAATCGCCTTCCGGGGAGGGAAGGCGGGTGGGCAAGAAACGCAAAACGGGGAGGAGGACGCATGTCGAAGCGTCGCGACGATATTGGTGCGGGTATCGGTGAGGAAGCGGCCGAAACGCCGAATGTGCTGAGCCCGATTGTCGGCATCAGCCGCGAGGATGTGCTCTCGGCCATCGGTTCCATCGTGGGGGGCGCGGCGCGCCAGCCCTTCACCTTCATGCAGCATATCGGCTCCTTCGGCCGCGAGATGGTCGACATTGTCGCCGGCGGGGACAAGTTCGCCCCCCAGCCCAAGGATCGCCGCTTTGTCGATCAGGCGTGGCAGAAGAGCCCGGTCTATCGCCGGCTGATGCAGGGCTGGCTCGCCTTCCAGAGCGAGGTCCATGGCTTCATCCGCTCTCTCGATCTCGATCCGGTCGAACATGGTCGCGCCATGCTGGTCGCCGACATCATGATCGACGCCGTCGCGCCGACGAACACGCTGGTCGGCAATCCCTCCGCCGTGAAGCTCGCGCTCGACACCGGCGGCTCGTCGCTGGTTCAGGGTTTCCGCAATGCCATCGACGATCTGCGCAACAATCACGGAATGCCTTCGCAAGTCGACAAGACGCCCTTCAAGGTCGGCGGCAATCTGGCCACCACCGAAGGCGCGGTCGTCTATCGCACGGAAATGCTCGAGCTGCTGCAATACACGCCGAAGTCCGAAACCGTGCACAAGGTGCCGCTGCTCTTCGTGCCGCCGCAGATCAACAAATATTATGTACTCGATCTGACGCCCGAGAAGAGCATGTCGCAATATCTGGTGCATCAGGGCCATCAAGTTTTCGTCGTCAGCTGGCGCAATCCGGGCCCGGAACATCGGGATTGGGGCCTTGCCGATTATGTTGCGGCGCTTGTGGACGTCATCGGCGTTGTCTGCTCGATCACGGGCAGCGAAAAGCTCAACATCTCGGGTGGTTGCTCGGGTGGCATCACCACCGCGACGCTTTTGAGCCACCTTGCGGCCAAAGGCGACGACCGCATCAACTCGGTCACCTTCTGGGTTTGCGTTCTCGATCCGCGCATGGAGGACAGCGATGTCGGCGTGCTGGTCACGAAGCGCGGCATCGAGATGGCGCGACAGAGATCGGCAAAGAAAGGCGTGCTGGCGGGGTCCGATTTGTCGCGCGTCTTCGCCTGGCTGCGCCCCAACGATCTGATCTGGAACTACGTCGTCAACAACTATCTCCACGGACAGAAGCCGCCGGCTTTCGACGTGCTCTTCTGGAACAACGACTCGACCAATCTTACCGCGGCGCTTCATTCGGACTATCTGTCGCTCTACGAAACGCAGCCCTTCGCCAATCCGGGCAAGGAAGAAATTCTCGGCACGCCGATCGATCTCGGCAAAGTCACGGTCGATGCCTTCATCGTCGGCGGCGTCACCGATCACATCACGCCCTGGAAAGCCTGCTACCGCACCACGCAGATGCTCGGCGGCAAGCGGGAATTTGTGTTGTCGAACAGCGGCCACATTCAGGCGATTCTCAATCCGCCCGGCAACCCGAAGGCAAAATATTTCGTTAACGACAATCTTCCCGCCACCGCCGACGAATGGGCGGCCGGTGCCTCCGAAGTCATGGGTTCATGGTGGGAACGCTGGGAAAAATGGCTGAGCGCACGTTCCGGCGAGAAGATTCCGGCGCCGAAAAAACTCGGTAACCGCAAATATAAGGCTATGGATGCCGCGCCGGGTACTTATGTATTAGGCTAGACATTCGTTGTTGAGTCGCCCCGTGGAGCGGGCAACGGGCGCGAGCCCTCCAGCCGGAGTAGTGATGACAGACAGGCAGCCCCGTTACCGCGACGTCAGAGCGGGTTCGAACATCTTGCGCACCGCCGTCTGGCATGGCGAAAGCAAGGGCAAGGGCAGTGCGAAGGGCCGGCCGTTGCTGTTCTTCAACGGCATCGGCGCCAACATCGAATTGATCGCGCCGCTCGCCGAAGCGCTGACCGATCGGGACATCATTGCCTTTGACGCCCCCGGCGTCGGTGGCTCCGCGGCCGCCAGCATTCCCTATCGCCCGTGGAATCTCGCGCGCATGGCGGCAGCCATTCTCGATGAACTCGGCTATCACGGCGAAGTCGATGTGATGGGCGTCTCCTGGGGCGGCGCGATGGCGCAGCAATTCGCCTTCCAGTTCGGCTCGCGCGTCCACCGGCTCATTCTCTGTGCGACATCGGCCGGTATGTTAATGGTGCCGGGCAATCCGAAGGCGCTGATGAAGCTCGCCCATCCGCGCCGCTACATGGACCCCGCCTATCTGATGCAGCATTTCGAAATGCTCTATGGCGACGACGAGGCCGGTGCGCCTGATCATTCGAGCCGCCTGCGCGCGCCGACGATCCGCGGCTACTTCTATCAACTGCTCGCCGGCATCGGCTGGACCAGCGTGCCCTTCCTTCCCTTCATCAAGCAGCCGACGCTGGTGCTCTCCGGCGACAACGACCAGATCGTGCCGCTGATCAATGGCCGCTTCCTCGCCCAGATCATTCCGGGCGCTCGCCTCGAAATCGTCTCCGGCGGCCATCTCTTCCTGGTCTCGCGCGCCAATGAGGTGATCCCGCTGATCCGCGACTTCCTCGACGAGGTGGTCGAAAAGCGCCCTTTCGCCGCCCGTCGCGCTAAGGCCGCGGCATCCGCGGCGCCTTTCACCGTCAAAATGGCCGATTGAGGCCTCTCGCGCCGAAATGGATGCCGCGGGCCCTTCGGGGCTCGCTTGCCTGCCGCCACCCGCATGGCTATTGTAATGGTCAGCATTAAAAACGTTCCGATCGCGGATCGGAGCAGGGGGGCGAGACATGAAAATCGGAAAGCGCGGCATCGGCGTTCTCGCCGGTTTGGTGGTTGTCGTTATCGTCGCGGGCGTCCTGTTCAGCCGCTACTGGATTTACATTCCTGGCCTCATCGACGCCTGGCGCGATCCGGTCGGCCCCAATGTCGAAATCGTCTGGGAAGAGGGCCCGGCCGAAGCGGCGCAATCGCCCGCCGAACGCGCACCCAACATCATCGTCATTCTGGTCGACGACATGGGTTTCAACGAACTGACGCTGCATGGCGGCCTTGCCGGCGGCACCGTGCCGACGCCGCACATCGACGCCATCGCCAGGAACGGCGTCACCTTCACCAACGGCTATGCTGGCAACGCCACCTGCGCGCCCTCGCGCGCCGCCATCATGACCGGCCGCTTTGCCACCCGCTTCGGCTTCGAATTCACGCCGGCCCCCAAGGCCTTCGCCAAAAACATTGCGCGTTTCAATCGCGATGCAGGCGCCATCTACTACGCGGATCGCGAACCTCTGGTGCCCGAACCCGATCTGATGACACTGCCTGCCGACGAAATCACCATCGCCGAAACCCTGCAGGCGGCCGGCTACCGCACGCTGATGCTCGGCAAGTGGCATATCGGCGGCACCGAAACGTCACGTCCCGAAAAGCGCGGCTTCGACGAGGCGCTGGGCTTCATGCGTGGCGCCTCGCTTTTTCTGCCGGTCAACGACCCGAACGTCGTCAACTCGAAGCAGGATTTCGACCCGATCGACCAGTTTCTCTGGGCCAATCTTCCCTTCGCCATCGAGTTCAACGGTTCGCAGCGCTTCGCACCGTCTCACTACATGACGGATTATCTGACCGACGAAGCGGTCAAGGCGATCCACGCCAACCGCAACCGCCCCTTCTTCATGTATCTCTCCTACAATGCGCCGCACACACCGCTTCAGGCACTGAAGTCGGACTATGATGCACTCTCGCATATCGAAAACCACACCGAGCGCGTTTATGCGGCGATGATCGTCGCGCTCGACCGCGGCGTGCAGAAAGTGACGGAAGCCCTGCGCGCGAACGGTCTGGAAGAAAACACCATCGTCATGTTCACCAGCGACAATGGCGGCGCCCATTATGTCGGCCTCCCCGATCTCAACAAACCCTATCGCGGCTGGAAGATCACCTTCTTCGAGGGTGGCATTCACGTACCCTATTTCATGCAATGGCCGGCCCGCATTCCGGCAGGCACCGTCTATGACGGTCCGGCCGCGCATGTCGACATCTTCACGACCGCGGCGGTTGCCGCCGGCGCCGTGCCGCCTTCCGACCGCATCATCGACGGCGTCGATCTTGTGTCGCTGGCGCTCGGCGAAGCGCCGCGCCCCGACCGGCCGCTCTTCTGGCGCTCGGGTCACTACAAGGCGCTTCTGAGCGACGGCTGGAAACTTCAGGTCGCCGAGCGGCCGGCGCGCAACTGGCTGTTCAATCTCGCGGTCGATCCGACCGAGAAGTACGATCTTTCGGAGGCCGAACCCGCCAAGCTCGCCGAAATGATTGCGCTTCTGAACGAAATAGACAGCGAGCAGTCCGATCCGATCTGGCCTGCCCTGCTCGAAGGCCCTGTCATGATCGACCGTCCGCTGGGCGGTGCGCCGCGCGGACCGGACGATGAATATGTTCTCTGGCCGAACTAGAACGATTGCACTCTCGATTGCGGCAGCAGTGCTTCTCGGCGCCGCCGCGATCGTCGCCGTCTGGACCGTCGGCGGCCGGGAGACGGCGCGGCTTGCAGCGGCTGAGCCGTCACGCTGCCTCGCGGATGGCGACGATCGCGGCGACGTCTGGGTCCCGCCCGGAACCTTTATGATGGGCGACACCGTCTATCCGGAAGAGGGCCCGCCGCGCCAGGTCTCGGTCGAAGGTTTCTGGATGGACCGCACCGAAGTCACCAATCGCGACTTCGCGGCCTTTGTCGCCGCCACCGGCTATGTGACGGTCGCCGAACGTCCGGTCGATGCGGCGCTGCATCCGCACCTCCCGCCCGAAATGCGGCTGCCCGGCGCGGTCGTCTTCGTGATGCCCAACGATGTCGATGGCATGGGCGACATCTCGCAATGGTGGCAATATGTCCCTGGCGCGAACTGGCGTCAGCCGGGCGGGCCGAAAACTTCCATCGAGGGCCGCGACGATTTTCCGGTCACCGCCGTCGCGCTCGAGGATGCGCGCGCCTATGCGCAATGGAGGGGCAGGGCGCTCCCCACCGAAGCCGAGTGGGAATGGGCGGCCCGAGCCGCCGATCCGGATGCGCCGCCCGCGCGCGAACGTCCGAAAGAGGCAAACACCTGGCAGGGTCTGTTTCCGGTCGTCAACACCGCCGAGGACGGCTTCGTCGGCATTGCGCCGGTGGGCTGTTTCGAGACCAACGCGCTCGGACTCCACGACATGCTCGGCAATCTCTGGGAATGGACGGCCGACCCCTATGACGGCCGCCGCGACGCGCATGTCATCAAGGGCGGCTCATATCTTTGCGCGCCGAACTACTGCTTGCGCTACCGCCCGGCGGCGCGCCAGCCGCAGGAGGTGGATCTTGCCACCACCCATCTCGGATTCCGCACGGTCGCCGCCGCGCCGGGCCCCTGACCGGCCCCCCGACCGGCCTCTGCCATTCGGCATATCGTCACCCGTTGCCGCCTTTGCTACGGTCGTCGGTAGAGGGGGATTCGACAATGAAACCGGAAAGTCAGGCGGCGCCCGTGTCGGCGATCGATCTCAATCCGTTTCTTGGACGGGTATTCGCTGTTGACATCGCCGATCCCGTCGTGCTCCGCACCTTTGCCGACCGTGTCGATCTGATCTTTCGTCACGCCCGCACGGGCGTTCTTGTCCACATCCTGGTCGTCACGGTGACCGCCTATTCGATGGATGCCGGTTACAACACCCGCGACGCCTGGACCTGGGGTGCGGTGATGATTGCGCTCGGGCTCTTGCGCAGTCTCGCCATCGAGCTCTATCTCCGTGGTCATGCGGGCCTCACAAACCCGGTACGTGCACTGATCGTCTTCTATGCCATCATCGGCATCACCGGCCTTTGCTGGGGCGCGGGCGGGGCCTTCGTGCTGCCGGACGAGTCGGCGCGGCAGGTCTTTTTCATCATGATGCTGAGCGGCACTGCCGCCGGCACCGTCACGACGCTGGCGCCTTTCTATTCGGCGCAGATTCTGGCGCTGTGCACCTCGCTGCTGCCGCTGATGTTGCGCCTGGCCTTCGACGGCAGCAACGAAGAAGCGATCATGGCGGCCGCGCTGGTGCTGTTCATGGCAGCCATGTTTGCGACCGGCCGCAACACGCATCTCGCGGTGGTGTCGAGCCTCCGGTTGCGCCTCGAGAATGTCGACCTGCTCGACAGCCTGCGCCGCAAGAGCGAGGAACTCGACGCCACTTCGCGCGCAAAGACACGCTTTCTTGCCGCCGCCAGCCACGATCTCCGCCAGCCGCTTCATGCGCTACGCCTTCAGGCCGAGTCGTTGGGGGTGAGCGTTGCCGCGGGTACCCGTGCCCGTACCATCATCGACCGTATCGGACTCTCCGTCGATGCGATGGAACGGCTGCTGAACAGCTTGCTCGACATTTCGAAGCTCGACGCCGGTGTGGTGAAGCCCCAGGTGGTCGAGTTTCGCGTCGACACGCTGCTCGACGCGCTGCGTCAGGAGTTCGGGCCCCAGGCATCGGCCGCCGGCTGCGACTTGCGGTTTCTGCGGCGTGGCGACTGGCTGGAGAGCGACCCGACATTGATCGAAACGATTCTTCGAAACCTTATCGGAAATGCGATCCGTCACGCACCGGGCGCGAAAATACTTGTCGGCTGCCGCCGTTTCGGCGATGCCGTCTGCATCCTCGTTGCCGACACCGGTCCGGGCATCGCCCCGGAATATCTCGACCGCGTCTTCGAGGAGTTTTTCCAGACGGACAACCCTGAGCGCGACCGCGACAAGGGCCTCGGTCTCGGCCTGTCGATTGTCAGCCGCGTGGCGACGCTGCTCGATCTGCGGATGGAGTTCCGCTCGGTCCCGGGCCGCGGCACCCGCTTCATCTTCATTGTCCCGCCGCCGCCCGCCCCGCGGGCGGTGACGCAACCTTCTGCGCCCATGCCCGCGTCGCGCAGCCTCGCCGGCATCGCAGGCAGTACGGTCTGGATTGTCGATGACGACGAGAGCGGTCGCCTTGCTCTGGCCGATGTCGTGGCGCAATGGGGCTGCGAGACATCGGCGGCCGCCTCGGCGGCCGAGCTTCTGAGCGCCGGCCTCGCCGCGCCGGATTTCGTCATTGCCGACTACCGGCTTCGCGAGCAAACCACCGGCGTCGAGGCAATCCGCGACATCCGCGCCCATTTCGACGATGCCGGCCTGCCGGCGGTCATCGTCACCGGCGACACGGCGCCGGAAAGGCTGCGCGAACTCGCAGCTTCCGGCGTCCATGTGCTGCACAAGCCGGTACAGCTCGGCCGTCTGCGCTCGATCATGGCGAACCTGATGGCGCGCGCGGAGTGACGCGGCCTACCGCACCACGAGCCGCCGGAGCGCGGCCGGCGTGAATTCGTCGTCTTTCAGCGCGTCGGCGTGATAGTCGGGCGCCGGTTCCTGCGCCTTCAATTGCTGCACATGATAGCGCCCGGTGGCAAAGTCATAGGCGATCTCGGAATCCATCGCGCAAAACGGCACTTCGTAATAGTTGAGCACATAGGCTTCCTGTGCCCGCGCCACGGCGCCGTCCGCGCCGTAGAGATCGGTCTGCACGACCATCCAGCTGTCTTCGTCGACATAAAGCGTGCGCCGGTGAAAGGCGTGCCGCGCGCCGTCCTTCAACCGCCCGTCGACCACCCAAACCCGATGCAGCTCGTAGCGCACCGCTTCGGGGTTCAGGTGCCCGCCTTGCAGTATCTCCGAATAATTGAATTCGCCGGAGCTGAGCTTGTAGGTGTTGTAAGGCGTCAGGATTTCGCGCTTGCCTTCGAGCGTCCAGTCATAAAGGTCAAGCGCGCCGTTATACATGAACTGCATGTCGCTGAAGCGCAGGTTCTCCGATCCCGGAATGGGGCTGTCATAGGCGCTGCGCGCCGCCGCCACCACGCGCCGGTTCTGCGGGCTGTACAGCCAGCCGAAGCGTTCCTGTATTTTCTGGTTGATCGTATTGTGAAACAGGAACGCGCTGCCCGCCTGTTGCGCCGGTGCGGTGTTGATACGGATCCATTTCGATTCGACATTGTTGAGGTCGGAAATGTCGCCAAGCGCCGGATCGGCATAGCTGTTGATGCGACGGTCGGAACTTTGCACCAGCGTATAGGCACCGCCGCTGGTCGGCGCCGCCGCCACCACCTGCATGGTGCTCTTGTGGCCGCGATAACCGAGAATGTGATTCCAGATGACCTGCTTGGCGTCCGTCGGAACAGGGAAGGGCGAACTGACCCGCGCACCCTCCACACCGTTTCCGTCGTCGACAAGCCGCGCATTGGCGGCATTGTGCTTCATCGCGTCGTAGACCGTCTGCGGATAGGCGCAAGCGCGTCGCGTCGGATAGACGTTGAGCTTGTAGGTCGCGTGGGCCTGCATCATCGCCTTCTGGCCCTCGGTCAGATTGGCGGCGTACTGGTCCATGTTCGAGGCATCGACTGTGTAGATCACGGCATCGCCCGCGAAGGGATCGACATGCTTTTGACCGGCCACATAACCCGCCGGCGGCGTCGCGATGCCGCCCGTCCATTCGGGGATGGTGCCGGCCGCGTTGCCGGCGCGCTCGGCGCCCATCGGCGTCAGGTCGGCGCCGAGCCGTGCCGGATCGGCCGTCGCGGCTCCCGCCAGCATCGCCGAAAATGTCAGTGTAAGGACGAGACGTGAAGTCACGTTTCTTTTCATTTGTCTTCCTCCCTTTGTCCCGCCGTCGCGGTTCTTGCGGCGGGTTTTGTGCCGATTGCCTTCAATGACAATTGGTCAGTTGGTGCAAATCCTATCGGCCGCCCCCATTCCCGGCAATCGGAACCGGCCGCAAAATGCGGAGTGCGGAGTGCGTCCGCTTGACCGCTCGTCCCGATCGCTGCTCACTAGGCAAATGACAGATCGCGCTACCACAGACATGCCTGCCGCATTGCCCGATGCGAAAGCGGATCGCACCGCGCTCGCTCATTTGCGCAAGGCCGAGCACCAGATCGTCTGGCTGCGCTGGATCGGCATTGTCGGATGGGCGTTGATTCTCTGGCGCGGCGATGCGATGGCCGATGCCGGCTGGGCCTGGGCCGTCTATGCAGGCGGTCTCGCCTATACCGGCTTTGCCCATTGGCGCGTCGCGGGCAACCGCCCAATCCTCTCCAGCGCCCGCATCACCACGGTCGGCGATCCGCTACTGGTCACGCTGATGTGCATTTTCACCGGAGGTCTCTCCTCGGTCTTCTTTCCCTTCTATTATTTCACGCTGCTTGCGGCGGTCTTCCGCTTCGGCGTGCCCGAGACATTGGGCCTGCTTGTGTTGACGGCGGCTTTGACGGTCCTGCTCTATGTGGCGGCGCCCGGTCCGTCGCCCACCCCCGGCGATTTGTTGATTGTCCTCTTCTATCTGGGTTTTTCCGCGGCGCTGGGCATCATGCTGGCGCGCTGGGCGCAGGAAAACATCGACCTCGCGGAATCGAGAGCGCGTGCGCTCGGCATTGCCCGCGACCGCGCCAAGGGGCTCGCCCGCCGTCTGATCCAGGCTGAGGAGGAGGAGCGCCGCCGCGCCGCCGCCGATATTCACGACCGCATGAGCGGTCACCTGTTCGCGCTGCGCCAGGGCGCCGATCGCGTCCGCGATGGCGGCCTCAGCGCCGCCGTCGCCGCACTGTCATCCGACGTCCGTACCCTGATGAACGAAATGCACCCGACCGTCCTCGACGATCTCGGCTTCTCGGTCGCGGTCGAGGAATATGTGGCCGCCCAGCGCGAACACGCACCCTTTTCGATTTCGCTCGATCTCGACCCCGCCTTGCGCAACTGGCATTGCCGTTCCGACGCCATGCTGTTCCGCATCTTGCAGGAAGCATTGCTGAACGTCCGCAAACATGCCGGTGCAAAAAACGTCTCGATCTCCTTCCGTAGCGACGGCCCCGGCGCCGCCCGCCTCGAAATCGCCGACGATGGCGCCGGCTTCGATCCGCAAAGTCCGGTCCCCGGTCATTTCGGTGTGCTGACGATGCGCGAGCGCGCCGGCGCGCTTGGCGGCTCGCTTGAAGTCCTGAGCCGGCCGGGGCAGGGTGCGCGCCTTGTCGTTTGCGTACCGGGAGGGGAAAAGACGTGAGGAAGATTTTGGTCTATCTGATCGACGACCATCATGTGCTGCGTCAGGCGGTGGTCGAAATGCTCGAGGCGGAAGGCGACATCGCGGTCGCGGGCCAGGCGGGCGATGCGCGCAGCGGCATCGACGCCGTCGCCGCCGCCCGGCCCGACATCGTCATTCTCGACCTCAAGATGCCCGGCATGAGCGGCCTCGCCGCCATCGGCGAAATCCTGCGCGCCGCGCCCAAGACCGGCATCATCGTCTTCACCATGTACGACAATCCCGCCTATGTCTGGGAAACGACCAATGCCGGCGCCAGCGGCTATGTTCTGAAAAGCGCCTCCAAGGACGATCTGCTGCGCGCGGTGCGCGCCGTACATGCCGGCGCGGGCTACCTGCAGGCCGAGGTCACGAAGCCGCTCCTGCGCCGTCTTGCCCAGGAGGCGCGTTCGGCCGGCCAGAAGGCGTCCCTCACCTCGCGCGAATTGCAGGTGCTCGAATGCCTGGCCGAAGGCCAGAGCAACAAGGTCATCGCCGCCAATCTCTCGATCACCGAGGACACGGTGAAAGCCCACCTGAAAAGCCTCTACGACAAGCTCGGCGCCTCCGACCGCGCCCATGCGGTGGCGATTTCCCTGCGCCAGCAATTGATCGAATAGCCCCGGCGCCCGCCGCCTTCACCCGATCGCGCCAGCCCGCCCCCTCATCCGTGTAGTACCGCGCGCCCGCGCCCGGGCCGACCCTGTCCGGAATCGAAAAAAGGTAGAGGGAGGCAGGCCCATGTGGCTCACCGACAAGCAGAGAAAACGCGTCGCGCCGGCGGACAAAGACACTACCGGCATCCCGCTGCCGACCCGCATTGTCTCCAATGGCGAATACATGCCGATGCCGCAAACGCCGGATCAGGCCCGCGTCGAAAGCGCGATCCTCGCCGCCGCCGACGAACAAGGCGCCAGGCTCGGGCTGTCGCGCCGCTCTTTCCTGCGGTCCGGTGCGGGCCTCGCCGCCTCCTTCATGGCCATGAACCGCGTCTTCGGCGGCGATGTCTTCTCGGTCGCCCATGCCGAAACGGTCGACCTTGCCGCCGCCGCCGAAAGGTCGGCGCATTTCGCAAACCAGATGATCTTCGACGTGCAGCTTCACTTCATCCGCGACGACTACGCATGGGACGGCATCCTCCACCTCGGCGAATACGCCAAACAGTGGAACGCCGACATGGGCGACATCACTTTCGACACCTTCAAGTTCGACAATTTCGTCAAGGAAGTCTGGTTCGACAGCGACACCAAGATCGGCCTCATCAGCGCCGCGCCGGCCGATCACGGGCCGAATGTGATCATGAACAATGACGGCCTCGCTTCCGCGCGCAGCTTCGTCAACAAGGCGTCGGGCTCGCGCCGCCTGCTTTCTCACGCCGTCATCGCGCCCGGCCAGCCCGGCTGGCTCGACGAGATCGACCGCGCCATCGAGGAATTGAAGCCCGACAGCTGGAAGGGCTACACGCTGGGCGATCCCTTCGACAATTCGCAATATCCCTGGCGTCTCGACGACGAGAAGCTGATGTATCCGGCCTATGAGCGGATGATGAAGGCCGGCATCCGCAATGTCTGCATCCACAAGGGCCTGCTGCCGGAAGACTACGAAAACATCATCACCCATTGGCGTCACGCGATGGTCGACGATGTCGGCAAGGCGGCGAAGGACTGGCCAGACCTCAATTTCATCATCTACCATTCGGGCTTCCGTCCGCTGATGACCTCGCCCGACCCGCTGCTGGCGCAGTTCGACAAGACCGGCCGCATCGACTGGGTGAGCGATCTCGCCGACATCCCGGCCGAATGGGGCGTCTCCAACGTCTATGCCGAACTCGGCACCACCTTCGGCAGTTGCGCGGTCACGCATCCGCGTCTCGCCGCCGCGCTGCTCGGTGTGCTGATCAAGGGCATGGGCGACGATCATGTCGTCTGGGGCACCGACAGCGTCTGGTACGGCTCGCCGCAATGGCAGATCGAGGCGATGCGCCGCATCGAAATACCCGAAGACATGCGCAAGGCGCATGGTTTCGCGGCCCTCGGCGCGGGCGATGGCGAGGTAAAGAACCGCATCTTCTCGCAAACCTCGCTCGGCCTCTACGGCATGGAAGATGCCGCTGCGCCGGATGCCGCCTGGCGCACCGACGCGCTCTCCGCCATCAAGGCCAAATATGTCGCCGACGGCCGCGAACCGTCGAACGAGTTCCACGGCTTCATCCGCCGCGCCGGGGGAGAAGCCTGATGCCGGGCATTTTCGACGGCAAGGTCGTGCTGGTCACGGGCGCAGCCGCCGGCATCGGCCGCGCCATCGCCGAAGCGGCGGCGCGCGAAGGCGCATCGCTGGCGCTCGGCGATGTGGCGAAGGAGGGCGAGGCTGTCGCCGCCGGTCTGCGCAAGGCGGGCGCGAAAGCGGTCTTCCGCCCCACCGATGTTCGCAAGAAATCCGACATCGACGCGCTGGTCGCCGCCGCGACGAAGGAGCTGGGCGCGTCGCCGCACATCGCCTTCGCGAATGCCGGCATCGAGGGAAAAATGGGCGCGCCCTGGGAAACCAAGGAAGACGATTTCACCCGCGTCCTCGACATCAACCTTGCGGGCGCCTGGCGCACCATGACGGCCGTTCTCCCGGCCATGATCGAACGCGGCGAGGGCGCCATCGTCGCCACCGCCTCCGTTGCCGGCCTTGTCGGCGCGGGCGGCCTTGCCGCTTATGTCGCCAGTAAGCACGGCATCGTCGGTCTGGTGAAATCGGTCGCCATCGACGTGGCGAAATCCGGCATCCGCGTCAACGCGCTTTGCCCCGGCATGATCGAAACCGCGATGGTCGATCGTCTGGCGACCGACGTGCCGGGCTTCCGCGAAGCCTTGCTGGCGTTGAAGCCGATGGGCCGCCTCGGCGTTCCGTCCGAAGCCGCGGAAGCCGCGATTTGGCTCGCATCCCCCGCAGCCAGCTTCATCACCGGCCACGCGCTGGCCGTCGACGGCGGCTACGCGGCGCAGTAGTTCGGACCACTTGCTGACGAACGCTCTTCAGGTTGCTCTGGCAGCCGCCTTTCCCTCTTGAGCCCGTCTTTCGATTTCTTTGCGGGCGCTGTCAGTGGCGCGCCACACGGCCAACAGAAAGACGGGTACAAAGACAATAAAGAGGTTGGCGAGGACCCGGTAGAGCAATACGGCCGACGAGAAAAACAGATTGTCGGGAGAGTGGGTCAGCATCGAAACATTGATTGCAAAAACTTCGATGATGTCAAAGAGCAGTCCCTTGAGTAGTGCCCCGGCGACAAATGACAACGCTTCGAAAATATTTGGAGTGATCACAGGATCGCCCGTTTGCGCATTGATCACCGCCACGCCGCCCGGCTCGACCCATGTATAGCCCAAAGCAAGCATCATCAACAGAACGGTCGGCACCACAATTCCGAGTATGGTCAAGCGGACACTGCCTTGCAGCAGGGCTCTAAACCGTGTGCTGACGATCTCGGCGTCGTTCTTGGCCCTTCTGCTCCATCCTTTCACCGTCGATGGAAGTCGTCCCGGGCGGGTAGGGTCGAGGGCAGCACTCGGATCCCTCCTGATTTCTTTCAGAGCAAGGTATTCGCGTAACGCCAGATACAGAGAAACGCTGAGGATCGAGAATCCAGCGCTCAGCGCCAAAACCCTATGTGCATCGTCTGTCAAAAACCACTCGAGAACAACCTGTCCAAGATCTTCCATTCGCTCCCCCAACCATCGAGCATGGCCTCCCGAAGCGAATATGCTGCACGAAATTGTGATGAAAATGCAAGCAAGATGCGCAGATGACCTACCTACCGCCGTCCGCCATCCAGCGTCAGAATATCCGTATAAAGATCGGTCCGCCGGTCGCGGAACACGCCCCAGTTGAGACGTTGTTCGGCCAGTGCGTCGAGATCGAATGTTGCCGTCAACACGGCCTCGCTGGTCTCGTCGGCTTCCGCGATCTTGGCGCCGGTGCCGTCGGTTATGAACGACGACCCGTAAAACGTGATGCCGCAGCTTTCGCCTTCCTCGCGGCCCACCCGGTTCGACGCGACCACCGGCACCAGATTGGCCGCCGAATGTCCCTGCATCGTGCGTTGCCAGTGATCGCGCGAATGGATCGTCTCGTCATGCGGCTCCGAGCCGATGGCCGTCGGATAGAGGATCACGTCGGCGCCCTTCACGGCCAGGATGCGCGCGGCTTCCGGAAACCACTGGTCCCAGCAGATCGCGGCGCCCACGCGGCCGACATGCGTGTTCCAGACATGAAACCCGGTATCGCCGGGGTTGAAATAATACTTCTCGCGATAGCCGGGCCCGTCGGGAATATGCGACTTGCGGTAAACGCCCAGAATTTCGCCGCTATCGATCATCACCAGCGAATTATACTGGGCATTGTTGGCGCGCTCGTAGATCGACACCGGAATGACTACCTTGTACGCGGCGGCAAGCGCACGGAAATGATGCACCGCCGGATTGTCGGCGATCGGCATCGCAAGATGCATCAGGTCCGGCTCGGTGTCCTTGCAAAAATAAGGTGTCTCGAAAAGCTCCTGCAGCAGGATCACCTGCGCCCCTTTTTCGGCGGCTGCCCGAACCAGCTTCTCGGCCCGCGCGATGTTCTCGTCGCGGTCGGTTCCGCAGGCCATTTGCGTGGCGGCGACGGTCAGCTCGGTCATGCGGAAACTCCGGCATTTGTGTCGTTACGAAGAATGGCGCGCCCCTGGAACGGACAGGTCTGCGTCGCAATGGCGCAATTGAAGAAATTCGCCCGTCTCGCTTCAATTTGTCACTGCCATCGCCCTTGAACCGGCTCGTCCGGAGGCATTTAATTTAAACAGACGAACCCGATCCGGGCTTGCGCGGATATTCCCGCCGAAAGACGAGCAGGTAAAGGGGGCCAAAGCCGATGTTGCGTCATTTCGTTCATATTCTCGATTTTTCAAAGGACGAATTGCTTCGGATCATGGAGTTGACGGCCATGCTGAAGCGGGCCGACAAGGACGGCGCTTGTCCCCGGCTCCTGTCCGGCGCGTCGCTCGGCATGATTTTCGAGGAACCCTCCACCCGCACCCGCGTCTCCTTTGAGGTCGCGATGACCAAGCTCGGCGGTCACGCGCTCTATCTCCGTCCCGGCGAGATACATCTCGGTGCCCGTGAGTCGATCGCCGACACGGCCCGCGTCGTCTCGCGCATGGTCGACGTCATCGAGGCGCGCACGCTGAAGCACCAGACGGTTCTCGACCTTGCGAAATACGCGACCGTGCCGGTCATCAACGGCCTCACCGATTTCAACCATCCGACACAGGTGCTCTGCGACGTCTTCACGATGACGGAGCATGCTCCGAAGGGAAAGAAGCTCGAGGACATCAAGTTAGTCTTTGTCGGCGACGCCACCAATGTCTGCGTCTCGCTGATGTTCATCTGCGCCCGCATGGGCATGTCGTTCACCCAGGCCGCGCCCGAGAAATACCAGGTGTCGCAGGCGCACCGCGATCTTGTGCGCGAGGCGGCGGCGGAATCGGGTGCTTCGATCTCCTTTTCCGACGATCCTGCCGCCGCCGTCGCCGATGCCGATTTCATCTACACCGATCTCTGGTGGTGGATCGGTCAGGAGAGCGAAATTCCCGACCGGCAGGCGGCCTTCATGCCGAAATTCCAGGTCAATGCGGGTCTGATGGCAAAAGCGCCGCCTACCGCGCGCTTCATGCACTGCCTGCCGGCCTCGCGCGGCGTCGAAGCGACCGACGAAGTCATGGACGGCCCGCAATCCATCATTCTCGACCAGTCCGAAAACCGGCTGCACACCGAAAAGGCGCTGCTGGTGTGGTTCGTCTATCCGCGCCTGAAAAAACCCTCCGACGCGCTGCTGGCGCGTCACCGGGGTATTGCGGAGGATTTTTTGTCCGATTTCATGTGACCTTGCGTGACGGCGCGGCGCGTCTCTTGCCGTGAGTAACTGGCTTTACTCGATCGGGAGAAACAAAAATGACCGACACGTCCGCCGCCGCCAATCCGCGCGGCTACAAAAAGGTGATGCGCGGGCTCGACCTGACGCTTTTCACCGTTTGCGCGATCCTCGTCGTCGACCAGCTCGCGGCATCCGCGGCCATCGGCCCGCAAGCCGTCTTCTGGTGGATATTCACGATGATCTTCTTCTTCGTGCCCTATGGCCTCATCACCGCCGAACTCGGGAGCACCTATCCCGATCAGGGCGGCATCTACGCCTGGGTGCGCCGCGCATACGGTGCGCGCTGGGGCGGCCGCGTGGCGTGGCTCTGGTGGATCAATGTCGCGCTCTGGCAACCCTCGGTCTTCATCCTCTTCGCCGGCATCTTCGCGGCGCTCTTCATGCCCGATCTCGCGCTCTGGACGCAGATCGCCATTGCCGTCGCGCTGACCTGGCTGACCGTCTGGATCAATGTCGTTCGCCTCGACATCGGCAAATGGGTGCCCAACCTCGGTGCCGTCTTCAAGGTCGCGATCATGCTGGTCATCGGCATTGGCGGCTTCGTCTATGCGAGCAACCATGGCGTCGCCAACGAACTGACCCTCTCCAGCATGGCGCCAAGCTGGGGCGTCACGCTCGCCTTCCTGCCGGTCATCGTCTACAACTTCATGGGCTTCGAGCTGATGTCCGGCGCCAGCGCCGAGATGAAAAATCCGGCCCGCGACGTGCCGCTGACGATTGCCGTCTCCGGCATCCTGATCGCAGCCTTCTATCTCTTCGCCACTATCGGCATTCTGATCGCGCTGCCGCTCGACGACATCAATCTCGTCAGCGGCATCGTCGACACGCTGCGCGTATTGCTGGGCGAAGGCGGAATGGCCGGCACGCTCGTCATCCTGCTGGGCCTGATGGCGCTCTATTCCTTCGTCGCCAACATGGTCACATGGACGATGGGCGCCAACCGTTCGGCCGCCGAAGCCGCGCTCGACGGCAATCTGCCCTCGATGTTCGCGCGTCTTCATCCCGAACACAAAACGCCGGCCAACGCGGCCATCGTGACGGGCGTCGTCACAACGGTCGTCATCGTGATCTATGGTCTGCTGGCGGCCGATGCGGAAGACCTTTTCTGGACGCTCTTTGCCTTCTCGTCCATCGTCTTTCTGCTGCCTTATCTGTCGATGTTCATGGCCTTCCTGAAACTCCGCCGCATCGACCCCGAAAGGCCGCGCCCCTATCGTGTGCCCGGCGGAAGCTGCGTGGCGCTTGCGCTCGCGGCGCTCTGCATCGTTTTCATCGTGCAGGCGATCGTCTTCTTCATCTACACGCCGGAGGAGTTCGACATGACCTATGCGGCCTCCATCGTCACCGGTGTCGCGATCACGGTGCTGATCGGCGAGGTTCTCGTGCGCCGCGCCGGGCGCGTGGCCGGCCGCTGAGGCGCGCATGCGGGTTCTCGTCGCGATTGGCGGAAACGCGCTGCTGAAGCGCGGCGAGACGCTCGGCATCGGCAACCAGCGCCGCAACATGGGCGATGCGGCGCTGGCGCTCGCCGCCATTGCAAGCGAGCATCGCACCATTCTCGTACACGGCAATGGCCCGCAGGTCGGCCTCCTCGCGCTGGAGGCGGATGCCTACAAGGACGCCCCGCCTTATCCGCTCGATGTGCTGGGTGCGGAATCGCAGGGCATGATCGGCTATGTGATCGAGGAGGCCCTGCGCCGCGTGCTGCCCGGCAGCGAAATCGTGACGCTGTTGACGCAAACCCTTGTCGACCCGGACGACCCGGCCTTCGCCGCGCCGTCGAAGCCCATCGGACCCCTCTACGACGAAAGGACCGCCAAGGCGCTGGCCGCCGAACGCGGCTGGTCGGTCGCGCCCGATGGCCCAAATGGAAAAGTCTGGCGCCGCGTCGTCGCCTCGCCCGCGCCGCGCGCCATTGTCGAGATCGAAACGATCCGTAGGCTGATGGAAAGCGGCTGTCTGGTCATTTGCGCGGGCGGCGGCGGCATTCCGGTGCGGGCCGGTGCGGATGGCGCGCCCGAAGGCGTCGAGGCCGTCATCGACAAGGATCTCGCCGCCTGCCTGCTCGCCATCGAACTCGGCGTGGAACGTCTGCTGATCCTCACCGATGTCGAAGGCGTCTATGCCGATTGGGGAAAGCCGTCGCAGCACCTGCTGAAATCGGTGTCCGCCGGCGATCTCGACCCCGCATCCTTCGCCGCCGGTTCGATGCGGCCGAAGATCGAGGCCGTTCGGCGCTTCGCCCTGGAGACGGGGCATCCGGCCTTCATCGGACGCCTCGGCGATGCGGCCTCCATCCTGGCCGGCAAGGCCGGGACAAGGGTCTCCCCTTGAGCTTGCCCGTGACAGTTTTTTGACAAAACGGTGACAGCGCCGAACGGCATGTTATGCCTGTCGGTGTCTTGTTATGCTCGCGCGGGCGCTTGTCGCCGCGCGCGTATCGCGTGTGGGGCGAGAAAAAAGCGCGGAAGTCCGGACCGGAAATGGTTGTAAGCACAGTGAGCACAAGTCCGGTCGGCACGTTCCATGTCGTACCGCCGCCGCCGCCGCGCCCGGCGCAATGGAGCGAGCTCGTCATCGCGATCGCGCTGGCGCTGCTGTTGAACCTTCTCTTCATCCTGCCGTTTTTATTGACGAATCCGGCGCCGAACCTGCCCGCCGACCCGCCCGCCATCGCCGTCGAACTGGTTCCTGAAGCCCAGGCCCCCCCGCCGCCACCCCCCGCGCCGCAGCCAGAGCCCGAGGAAGAGGCTAAGCCATTGCAGGAGCGCAGTTTTACGCGCTCCGGCGGCGAAGCCGTGGCGCCGCCCGGTCCCGAGGCCGAAGAGGAAGCCGCCGCGCCCGAAGAGGCCCCCGAGGTCGAGCCCGAACCCGAGCCGGAAGAGGCACAACCTGCTGAAAAGCAAGAGGAAATTCAGCCTCAGGACATCCCGGAATGGGCCCGCACCGTCGAGCCAAGCTATGTCGTTCCGGCCCGGCCCACACCGCCCGGCTCGCGCACCGGCAGCGCCGGCGGCGGTGACCCCTATCTCAATGCCATGTGGGCGCGCGTGCGCGCCAATCTGGTCTATCCGCGCGAGGCCGGCGGCCGCAGCGGCGTCACCCGCTTCGAGATGGTGCTGCACCGCTCGGGACAGATTATCTCTTTGAAATTGCTGACCTCTTCGGGCCACGCCGCCCTCGACCGCGCGGCTCGTGAAGCCATCGAACGCAGTTTGCCCTTCGCGCCTTTCCCGCCGGAAGTCCGCGCTGAAGCCGTCCCCCTGATCGCCAGCATTCCTGTCGCGCCCTGACCCTTTTGTGCCATTCTTTTGTACCCACCCTTTCGGGTGGGTATGGGGCGGGCAATCGGGTTCAGCATCCCCGCAGCAACAAGACGGCATCGGGGAGGATCAGGTGCTGAAATCCGTAAGCAATTGGTTTCGTGGGAAAAATCCCGCGCCATCGGGGGAGGATCAGGTGCCGCAAAGCGCCCGTCACTGGTATTTCAACAAGCGTCCGAAGGACGTCATCGAGCACGACACGCTGGTCATGCGCACCGAGCCCATGCCCACCCTTGCCGATGGCGAGGTCCTGGTCCGCAGCCTCTACATGTCGCTCGACGCGACCAACCGCGTCTGGCTCAGCGATTGGGACACCTACATGGAGCCGCTGCCCATCGGCGCGCGCATGCTGGGTTTCATCCTTGGCGAGGTCGTCCAGTCGCGCAACGCGAACCTCCCCGAAGGCACATTGATCACCGGCCTCGGCACCTGGTCCGACTGGTTCGTCACCGACGGCGCGGGCTGGTCGCCTTTCCCGCGGCCTGAAGGCGTGCCGCTGGCGGACGCCTTCGGCATTCTCGCCGTCGCCGGTCCGACCGCCTATGTCGGCCTGCTTGAAATCGGTAAGCCGAAACCGGGCGACACCGTTGTCGTCACGGCTGCCGCCGGCGCGGTCGGCGCGCTGGTCGGTCAGATAGCGAAGCTGCATGGCTGCCGCGCTGTCGGCATCGCCGGCTCCGACGAAAAATGCAAGTGGCTGACAAAGGATCTCGGCTTCGACGCGGCCATCAACTATCGCAAGGAAAATGTGCTGGAGGCTTTGAAGCGCGAAGCGCCCAACGGCATCGACGTGCATTTCGAGAATGTCGGCGGCGAACAGCTCGATGCCGGCCTGACCTTGATGAACGAGGGCGGCCGCGTCGTCATTTGCGGTTTGATCTCGACCTACAATTCGTCCGAGCCCGTTCCGGGGCCCTACATGTTCCGCAACGTGATCATGAAACGCCTCGTCATCGAAGGCTTCGTGATCCTCGACTACGCGGCGCATTTCCCTGAATACCACGCGAAGCTGATCGAATGGATGCGCGGCGGAAAATTGAAATACCGTCTGCACATCGTCGACGGCATCGAGAACGCGTCCGATGCGTTGAAAATGCTCTACACCGGCGGCAACAATGGAAAGCTGATGGTTCGCATCGCACCCGACGCCGCGTGAGAAATGCCGCCTGTTGGCGGACCAAGCCCCGCTCAAGACGGGGTTCAACGGAAGCCGCAAGGTTTCCCGCCCTTGGAGGAGGGGGGTACCGATGACCGCAACATCGGAAAGAGTTTCCGCCGCCGCGCGTCCGGCCGGCGGCAAGCCGCGTGCGACGACGTTTGCAAACGCGCTGACGCGCCAGCCCGCATCGAACAATCTCGTCCTGCGCAAGCAGCAGCTCGACCGGCTGAAAAATCATGCCGATGTCCGCCTGATTGTCGCTCAGGCGCCGGCGGGCTTCGGCAAGACGACATTGCTGCGTCAATATTGCGCCCATCGCGAGGCGCAAGGCAGCCGCATTGCGTGGCTGCATCTGGAATCGCACTACGCCGATCCCTCGCGCTTCCTGCGCCTCCTTTGCGAAGCCGTCATCAACGCACTGCCGGAGGACGAACCGCCCGTCGCCATGCCCGATGGCTCGTCGGCTTCGATCCAGGATTTCCTGCGTTGCGTCCGCGCGATGAAGACGGGCATCACCATCGTCGTCGATAATTTCGAGCAGGCTTCTCATCCGGGCATGGAAGCCGTCGTCGCGCAGCTCGTGCGCGTCCTGCCGGCGGGCGTCCAGCTCTGCATCGGAACGCGTGTCATTCCGTCGATCAACCTGCCGCGCCTCCAGCTTCGCGAACAGGCCGTCGTCGTCAATGTCGAGGGCCTGCGCTTCCGCGCCGCCGAAACGGCTGAATTCTTCCGCGAATTTCGCGATATTTCCGGGGAAGAAGTCGACAAGTATCAGGCCGCGACCGACGGCTGGCCGGCGGCGCTTCAATGTATCCGTCTGTCGATGCGCGGCCAGAAAGGCCGGACGCGCGCCCTGCCGGGCTCCGGCGTCACACCCGATCTGATTGATTTTCTCGCCACCGACGTTTTCGAGAACCTTTCCGCCGACATGCAGGCGGCGCTTCTGGAAGCCTGCATGCCCGAGCGCATTTGCGCCGAATTGCTGGAGCATATGTCCGGCCGCACCGGCGGCGAAAGCCTGCTGAACGAAATCGAACATTCCGGCCTGTTTCTGACGCCGGTCGACATGGACCATCTCTGGTTCCGCTTTCACGCCGTCTTCCGTCAGGTGCTGCTTACGCGTCTCCGGCGCGAGATGACGGAAGCCGAGGTGCTGGCGCGGCACAGGAAGATCGCCGAGTGGTACGCGGTGCACGGCTTTGCCGAGGAAGCGATCCTCCACTATCTCGAAGCTTCGGACGAGGCATCCGCCGCCGGCATTCTCGACACCATCATCGGCCGTCTCGTGACTGAAGAGCGGCTTGATCTGATTGTCCGATATGTCGATCGCCTGTCGCCATCCATTATCCAGAAATATGAACGCATCCTGACGGCTGCCATCGTCGCCTATGGTTTCCGCCGAGAATTCGCCAAGGCCAACCGCATTGTCGCGCTCCGCCGCGAAATGCTCGAGGCAGGAGAGGCGTCTCAGGAGGATTGGGGCGTTCACAACTACACGCGCATCTTCGTTCTTGCCGCGCAAGACCAGGTGGTCGAGCTTGGCCGCGCCGCCGACGATTCGCTCGCGCAGCTCGCCGGCCGCGAAGGCCTCGAATACGGCGTCGGCCTCAATGCCCGCGCCTACTGGCTCTATCTCAACGGCAAGTTCGAGGAGGCACGCGAGCTTCTGTCTCAAGCCCGCGCGCTGCACGACGAGGCGAACAACCTCTTCGGCCTGTCCTATTGCGAATGGATCTACGGCATCGTGTTGACGGCCCAGGGCCGCAACGACGAGGCGCTGAAAAGTCTCAAGCAGGCGCAGATCCACAACGAGGAATGCGGCTCGGCCAGCGTCATCGCGGGCTCGGTCATCGCTGCCTTTCTTGCCGAAGCCCTTTATGAGAAAAATTGCATCGCCGAGGCCGAAACGCTGCTTCACGATCATCTGCTGTTGCTCGAACAACAGGCGATCGTCGAACCGCTGGCGGTCGCCTTTCTCACCATGGCGCGCATCGCGATGCTGCGCGGCGAGGAGCGCGAGGCGGAAGAAATTCTCGACCGGATGATGTATCTCGGCCACCGCCACAATCTGCGCCGCCTCGTCACCTATGCGAAAGCCGAACTCGTTCGTCAGGCGACCCTTGCCGGAGACCTCGAAAAGGCGCGCACGCGTTTTTCCAACATGGGCGGCTCGGACGGCGAGGGCGAAGACGAACTGCTTTTCCACGCCGGCGAAACCGAAGCCCAGACCGTCACCGAAGCGCGCCTGCTGATCCTCGCCGGCCGCCATGCCGATGCGCGCGCCCTGTTGCAGCCGGCCGCCCGCAAGGCCCGTGCCCAGCGCCGCCTGCGCCGCTTCATGAAATTGAACCTGCTGCTGGCGATCTCGCTCAATGTCGAAGGCCAGGTCAACGCCGCCCGCCGCGCGCTGATCGAGGCCTTGCAGATCGGTGCGCCCGACCAGTTCATCCGCATGGTTCTCGATGAAGGTCCGCAGGCCGTCCGTCTGTTGCAGGAAGCGCGTCAGGCTCTGCCGAAATTCCCCGATCTGCCGCAAAAGGACAGCGTCTCGGCCTATCTCGACCGGCTGCTGGGCGAGGCGGGTGAATATGCGCCGGTCATTGTCGAGGACGAGGCTTTCGACGACGAAACCCCGTCGGCCCATCTCTTCGAGGCGCTGACCGAGCGCGAACGCGAGATTCTGCGCCTTGTCTCCAACGGTTTCTCCAACAAGGCGCTGGCCGACCGCCTCTCGCTCTCGACCAACACGGTCAAATGGCACCTGCGCAACATCTTCGAGAAACTGCAGATCAGCAACCGCATGCAGGCCGTCTCGGTCGCCCGCCACTTCGGCTTGATCGAATAATTTCGCCCCCGTCATTTCCATCCTTTCGGGTGGGGAAGAGGGGTGCGGCCCGGCGCTACCTTCCTCTCATAAACGGTGGCCGTTCTTTCCGGACGACATGCCGATAAACAATAGGGGGAGAGGCGCGTGGGGCTTCTTGTAAGCATCGACAATGGCGGCACGCTGACGGATGTCTGCGCCACCGATGGCGTCTCGACGATCCATGCCAAGACGCTGACCACGCCGCACAATCTCACCGAGTGCTTCGTAAAATGTCTCGAAGCGCTTTCGGAGAAGATCGACGGCGAGGTCGACCTTCCGAAACTGGTCGGCTCGATCGACTACATCCGCTATTCGACGACGCAGGGCACCAACGCCATCGTCCAGCGCAAGGGTCCGCGCATCGGCGTCCTGACCGACGACGACAAGCTGGTCGCCGCCGCGATGAACGCCGCTCCCGGCCTCTTTGAAAGCTTCGTCGCCGACCGTGTCCGCATCGTCGCGCCGTCGGCCGCCGAGGCGGCAACGAGCGGCCCCGGCGAACTCGTTATGGCGGTCTCGAAGCTGGTCTCGGCCGGCGCCGCGCGTGTCGTTGTCGCGCTGTCGGGCGCCGATGCCGCCGAGCGCGAGAAGGCCGCCAAGCGCGTCCTCTACCGCGCTTTCCCGCGCCACCTGCTCGGCGCCGTGCCGCTCCTCTTCTCGACCGAACTGACGAAGATCGGCACCCCCGAGCAGCGCGTCTGGGCGAGCCTCATCAACGCCTTCCTGCATCCGGCGATGGAATCGTTCCTCTACAACGCCGAAAACAAATTGCGCGAACACCGCGCCCGCAAGCCGCTTCTGATCTTCCGCAACGACGGCAATTCGACCCGCGTCGCCAAGACCGTTGCCATCAAGACCTATTCGTCGGGCCCGCAGGGCGGCGTCGTCGGCGCCGAGGTGCTGCTTCGGCACTACGGTATCCCGAACGCCGTCTCCATGGACATCGGCGGCACCACCACCGACATCGCGATGTTCGAGGAAGGCGCGGTCCGCGTCGCCGACACCGGCGAAGTCGAAGGCGCGCCGGTCTCGATCCCGCTTTCCGAGATCGACAGCATCGGCGCCGGCGGCGGCTCGATCCTGCGCGCCGAGGGCGGCAAAATTCTGGTCGGCCCCGAAAGCGTCGGCTCGGCGCCGGGACCCGCCTGCTTCGCCCGCGGCGGCACGCAAGCCACCATGACCGACGCCTTCCTCGCCATGGGCATCCTCGACCCGCTGTCCTATTTCGGCGGCCGCATGCCGCTCGACCGCGAGCGCGCCGAACGCGCCATCATGACCCATATCGGCGAGCCGCTCGGCCTCGCCTTGCCCGAAGCCGTCGAGGCGATGGCCGACGCCTATCACGGCAAGATCGCCGCCGCGCTCGGCACATGGTCGTCCGCCAACAAGGACGGCGTCCTGCTCGCCTTTGGCGGCGCCGGCCCCATGTCGGCTTGCGGCGTCGCCGAGAAGGCCGGCCTCGCAACCGCGCTGATCCCGAAATTCGCCGCCGTCTTCAGCGCCTACGGCATCGGCTTTTCCGACATCGAACACAGCTACATGGCCGAGATTTCGCGCAGCACCGGCGACGACGCGCTCGGCCGGGCCCGCGCCGACCTCACCGAGCAAGCCCGCCGCGGTATGCTGGCCGAAGGCTTCGCGCTGTCGGAATGCACACTCGACTATGCGCTCCTGAAGAAGAACGGTTCGGGCTATGTCCGCTCGGCGCTCAATGGCGCGCTGGACGGCGTCAATGCCGAAGCCTGGATGGAGCTGCGCGTCCGCAAGCCGATCGAAAAGATCGCCCTGGCAGGCGCGGACTTCGCCGAAAAGCGCAAGGCAAAGCCGGAAGGCACGCGCGGAAATCCCGGCGCCGAGGCGCTGCCGCTCTTCCGCCTCGAAAATCTGGCGCCGGGCGACTGGTACGAAGGCCCTAGTCTCGTCGAGGAAGCCTTCTTCACGGCCCATGTGAAGCCGGGCTGGCGCTTTGTCGTCAGCGGCAATGGCGATCTGTTGCTCAGCCGCGAGAAAGGATCACGGCAATGAAAGTCTTTTTCACGGCGGCCCTCACCATCGATCTCGACAAGGAGACATGGGAATGCGCCGGCTGCGGCCACGAGCTGGGTTCGGCCCGCGACAACTACAAGAAGGGCCTCCTCGTCCGCGACCGCGAGCCGTCGGAAATCCACGCCCCCATCCTCGATGCCGAACGCTACGACTTCACCTTCGCGCCCGATGGCGACTGGTGCCGCATCCTCGAATATTGCTGCCCCGAATGCGGCCGCCTCGCCGAGGTCGAATATCTGCCGCCGGGCCACCCGCCGGCTCACGATATCGACCTCGATATCGACGCCCTGAAAACGCAATGGGCCGCGCGCGAACCGCTGAGCGAACCTGCCCTCGGGCCGGAATTCGTCGCGCCCACCCATTCGCACTGAAACCGGAGACCGCATCATGCGCCGCGTATCTGTCGACATCGGCGGAACCTTCACCGACTGCTCCCTCGTCTGGGACGACCGCTATGTCGAGGCGAAGTCGCTGACCACGCATCAGAACCTGGCGCTCGGGTTCAACGCCTCGCTGAAAATCGCCTATGAACAACTGGGCCTGACGCTGGAAGAAGTGATGCGCGAGGTCGACAGCGTGCGCTATGCGACGACGCTCGGCACCAACGCGCTGATCGAGCGCCGCGGCCCCCGCGTCGGCCTCCTCGTTACCGCCGGCTTCGAAGCGATGGTGCCCTTGAGCCGCGGCCGCGGCTATGGCGAGGGCCTGCCGGACCGTCAGCGCCGCGACCTGCCGATGGCGCAGCGTCCCGAGCCGCTCGTGCCCGTCCAGATGATCGTCGGCGTCCGCGAACGCGTCGCCGAAACCGGCGAGATCCTGATGCCGGTCGATGCCGAGGACGTGCGCGCGCAAGTGCGCAAGCTGGTCGACAACGGCGTCCAGGCGTTTGTCGTCTCGCTGGTCAATGCGGTCGTCCAGCCCGAACATGAATTGCTGATCGAGGAAATCATCCGCGAGGAATTCCCCGAACAGCTTCTCGGTTCCGCGCCCATCGTGCTGTCGCATCAGGTCGGCGGCCGCAAGGGCGAATATGCGCGCACCTCGTCGGCCATCCTCGACGCCTTCCTGCACAACGCAATGTATCACGGCCTCTCGACGCTGGAGCTGAACCTGCGCGACAACGGCTATCGCAAGCCGATGCTGGTCATCCACAATTCGGGCGGCATGGCGCAGTTGAATTCGACCGATGCGCTGCAGACCATTCACTCCGGTCCCGTCGCCGGCATCAACGCGTCGGAACATCTGGCCGTCGAAGCCGATCTCGGCAATGTCGTCTGCACCGACATGGGCGGCACCTCTTTCGACATCGGCCTCGTCGTCAAGGGCGGCGTCAAGTTCTACGACTTCAATCCGGTCATCGGCCGCTGGCTGGTCAACATCCCGATGGTGCATCTGGTGACGCTCGGCGCCGGCGGCGGTTCGATCGCGCGCTTCGACCGCTTGCGCCGCGCCGTCGCGGTCGGGCCCGAAAGCGCCGGCTCCGATCCCGGCCCCGCCTGCTACAATCGCGGCGGCCGCTATCCCACCGTCACCGACGCCGACCTCGCGCTCGGCTATCTGCTGGCCGACCGCTACGCCGACGGCTCGATCCCCTTGAACGAACGCCGCGCCACCCGCGCGCTCGAAAAGGAAGTCGGCGAACCGATGGGCACCGATGCCCTCGGCGCGGCCAAGCTGATCCGCCAGAAGATCGACAACGACATGGCCAACGGCATCGCGCAGGAATTGCGCGTCCGCGGCTACGAGCCCCGCCATTTCACGATCCTGGCTTACGGCGGCAACGGCCCGCTTCACGCCTGCGGTATCGCCAATGTGCTTGGCGTTTCGCGCGTCATGGTGCCGCCCTTCAGCTCCATCTTCTCGGCCATCGGCGCCGGCAACATGGACCAGCTCCATTTCCACGAACGCTCGCTCTATCTCTCGCTCTACGATTCCAACACGCGGAAAATCTTCGACGACTTCGACAGCTTCAACGCGCTGGTCGAGGAACTCGAACAAAAGGGCAGGGACGATCTGATGCGTCAGGGCGTGGCGCCCGCCGCCATCAAGCATCGTCTCGAACTCGACATGCGTTACGGCAACCAGCTCGCGCAAACCGCCGTCGTCGTCTCGAAGAACCGCCTCGAAACCGCCGACGATCTGATGGAGGTGCTGGCCGCCTTCTCGAAGGATTATGGCCGCCGCTATGGCGAAGGCAGCCAGGCGCCGGAGGCCGGCATCCGCATCAACACGATCCGCGTCGCCACTTATTCCTCGATGTCGACATTGAAATTCACCGACATCCTGCCGAAGGAAGCCGACCTCGCGCCGGCCCCCGCCGCCACGCAACATAAAGAGTGCCACTTCGTCGGCCATGACGGCGCAATGAAGACAGCCTTCCACGATCTCGCCGATCTCTCTTTCGGCTCGGTCGTCGAAGCCCCCGCCGTCGTCATCTCGCCCTCCACCACCTACCTCGTCGAGCCCGGCTGGCGCCTGAAAATAGGCCGCCACGGCGCCGCCCTCTTCGAGCGCGCAGAGTAGGGGGACGGAGATGTTTCTTGCCTCGCCAACAGGATTGACGACCACCCGCCCCTGGGGGGCGGGTCGAAAAATTCGAGCGCAAGCGATGAATTTTTCGGGGCGGGGGAAAGCGTCACATCGTGCCGAAACTCTCAATCCGCTGAACCAGCCGTATCTGCCGCATGCCCGCCCCGAAATTTGTGCCGCTGACGCGCCCCAAATTTCGACCCTCCCTCAAGGGGAGGGTGGCAGCGCGAACGAAACGCGCAAAACAACCAAACCGCTCCGGAGGAACGAAAATGGGTGACGACATGGACATCACCGGCGCCGCATCGGGCGCGGTGGACGCCTTCCTGAGCGAGACCAATCTCTATCTCGCGCCCGATCCCGTGATCATGAACAATCACGGGCTCGAACCGCGCACGGCCTATGAAGACGAATGCATCGCGAAGGAAAGCGATCCCGTTCGCCTCGAAATCGTCCGCGAACGGATACTCGCCGGCGTCAACGAGAGCTTCGAGATGCTCGAAAACATGGGCGCGGCGCCGGGCGCCAAATGGGGCGACTGCGTGTCGGCGGTCTACACCGAAAGCGGCGACCTGAGCCTCGCCAGTTCCGGCGGCGTCGTCATCTTCTGCAACCTCGTGCAGTATCCGATCAAGTTCATCCGCAAATACTGGTCGAAGGACAAGACGGTCGGCATTCGGGAAGGCGATGTCTTCATCGTCAACGATGCGCGATACGGTCAGGCCCACAACACCGACCAGTCGATGATGATGCCGGTCTTCCACGAAGGAAAGATCGTCGCCTGGGCGGGCGCGACCGTCCACGAAGGTGAAAACGGCGCCATCGAGCCGGGCGGCATGCCCTCGCTCGCCGAGCAGATCTGGGACGAGGGGCTCAAGATGTCGCCCTTCAAGGTCGCCGAGAATTACACGCTGCGGCGCGATCTCGTCACCTTCCTGCAAAATTCGGTGCGCGAGCCGAAGCTGCAATATGCGGACATGAAGGTGAAGATGTATGTCTGCCGCCGCATCGAAACCCGCATCCACGAAGCGATTGCCGAATATGGCGTCGAGGCCGTCGTCGCCGCATTGCGCATGAACCTTGAAGACACCGACGCCGAAGTCCGCCGCCGCCTGAAGGAATGGCCGGACGGCACCGTGCGTCATTCATGGTGGACCGACGGCACCTTGCGCGAAAATGTGCAGATCAAGATCAATCTCGAACTGACCAAGAAGGGCGACGAGCTGACCTTCGACTATCGCGGCTCCAGCCCCGAATTCACCAACCGCTCCAACAACAGCCTCGACATCACCGTCAAGGGCATGCTGGCGCAGTTGTTCCTGACCTTCATCTGGCCCGACATCCCGCGCAATCAGGGTGTACTGGCGCCGGTCAATTTCATCTTCGACAACCCCTCGGTCCTGAAGCCCGGCTTCGGCACACCGAGCGCCCAGTCGATGATGACGGTCTTCACCGCATGGAGCGCCGGTCAGGTCGCGACCATGAAGTTCCTCTATTCGAACCCGCACAAATACACCCGTGTGCTTGCGCCCTGGTTCAACATGATCAACACCTTCCTGTTCGGCGGGCTGACGCAGCACGGCGAAATGGTCGGCAATGTCTGCGCCGACATCAACGGCATGGGCGGCGGCGCACTGGCCGACCGCGATGGCGAACATGGCTGCGCGCCGATCTTCGCCACCATGTCGGACATCGGCGAACAGGAATTCATCGAGGAAGAAGTCCCTTTCATCCAGATCGTCTCGAAAAAGATGATGAAGGACAATCAGGGCTTCGGCCGGCAGCGCGGCGGCATGGGCTATCAGATGGTGCTGGCCATGCGCGACAGCGACGCCTTCGGCTTCATGCTGACGGCGATGGGCGCGAAGTTCCCCAACATTCCGGGCCTCTTCGGCGGCTATGGCTGCCCGACCTATCCGCTGGCCCGCATCAGGGGCGTCAACGTTTTCGAGATTCTGAAGAAGGACCCGGCCTCCTTCCGTTACTCGATCGAGGAGCTGATGAACGAGCGTCCCTTCCCGGACGCGCAATACAGCACCCATCCGATGACGCTCGGCTACACGCTGGCGCAGCGCGGCGAGCTCTACATGATCGCGCAAGGCACCGGCGGCGGCTTCGGCGATCCGCTGGAGCGCGCGCCCGCCGATGTAATGCGCGACATGGACGAGGGCCTGATCTCCGACGATGTCGCCTGGCGCATCTACCGCGTCGTCTACAACAAGGAAACCTTGCATGTCGACGAGGACGCGACCGCAAAGGCGCGCGACGAGGCCCGCCGCGAGCGCATCGCGAAGAGCAAGCCCTTCGATGCCTTCTGCAAGGAATGGGTGAAGGACAAGCCGTCCGGCAAGGTGCCGTATTTCGGCTCGTGGGACGACAAGACGATGGTCCATGCCGGCGATCCCGACAAGCTCCACCCGGCGGGCCAGGTTGTGCCGCCGGTCGTCATGGCGCATCCCCTGCAGGTGAAGATCGACAAGCTCGAGGCCGAGCTGGCCGAGTGCCGTAAATCCGGCAAACGCTGATGCCGGCCGCCCTGCCGCGCCTCTGGATCGACGGCGCCGCCTTCGGTGCCCGCGTCCTGCGCGGCGGCGACGATCCCTGGGACGCGCCGGGCGAGCTCGGTCTCTTCCTGCGCGAGCTTTCCGCGCTGCTGGCGCTCGAAATCGTCGACATCGACATCGGCGCCGGCATCGCCGCCTTCGCCCGCGCGCAAGGTGCGGGCCCGCTCGACGCCGGCGGTATCGAAGACCTGTTGTCCGATGCCGCCTTGCGGGCTCATCTGAAACGCGGCATCGAAACGGCCTCCGGCGCCCTCTCCGGCAGGCCACTGGCGCTCGCCCTGCCGGGCCCCGGCGCGCTGGCGCAAGTTTTCATGGATGAAGGCGACATCGACGACAACGCGCTCGACGACCTCGCCATGGCGCTGGCCGATCTGCTGCGCGCGCTGGTCGCGCCCTCAATCGGCGTCCTCCGCTTCACCGAAGCCGACCCGCGCGCGCTGGAGTTTTTCGAACCGCTCACCAACATCGCCCGCCACTACGAGCTGCCCGCCGTCCTCGTCATGGCCGGCGAGGCGGGTGAAGCGGCAGGCTTTGACAGAATTTACAGCCTGTCCCCGGCCGTCGAGGGAAGAATTCTCGGCCCCGCCTTTTGGGAGGGGGGCGATGTCGCCCTCCAGGGCGATACTCCGGTCTTCACGGAAGTGCCGTCCGCTCTCGTCCCCGAAACCGCACTTGCGAAAATCCGGGTACTGAACGAAAGCGCTTCCTGAAGCGGTGTTCCTCCGATCGGTGCGCCGGCGTCACTCTATCGTGTAGTTTCGCCGCCCCGCCGTTTGCGGAACATTGCGCTGCTCGCACGGGCATACTCCTCGGGAGCGATCCCTCCTCCTCCCGTATCCTTGGCTGCCCCGCAAAAACCGGGGCAGCCCTTTTTCTTTGTCGCATGGGATTCGACAGGCCTGTCCGCCGAAGCGCCGGAGGCGCGTAGGAGGAAAGGGGGAGCGGCGTCACGCTCCGAATGGCCGTTACTCACATCCCTTCGGCTCGAAGCCGGATCTTCCAGACCATGGGCCTCGCCCACTGGCCGCATGTTCCGCTAGAGAATTAAAAAAACATTTGTTATAATAAATATGACAAGGCAACCGGGAAAGCGACGAACATGGCTTGGAGCATATTACGGCGCAGGAGCGCGCGACGGGGCGGCCCCGTTGTGGATGTCGCAATCATCGGCGCGGGCCTGTCAGGCTTGACCTCGGCCCGCGACTTGAAACGCGCCGGAAGCAACTCCTTCATCGTACTCGAAGCCCGCGACCGCGTCGGCGGTCGGACATGCAATCACGATCTGGGAAACGGCGTCGTCTCCGAAGGCGGCGGGCAATGGATCGGTCCCGGCCAGACGGCCATTGCCAACCTCGCGCGCGAACTCGGCGTCGAAACGTTCGATAGCTTTCATATCGGCAGGACGGTGTACCTAGCGGGCCACGACAAGTTCGAGCAGGACGAGGGCGACGGAAGTATGATCGGCGGCGAGGCCGTCGGAACTCTCAATGCGTTGGCGCGCTTTGTTCCCAGCGCTGCACCTTGGACGGCCGCGAACGCCGCCGAACTCGATCGTCAATCGCTCGCCGACTGGCTGGCACAGCAGCCGCTCACCGAAGACGAGGCGATCTCCTTTGAACTGACAGCGACGCTGACCTTCGGTGCGCCGCCCGCAAAACTCGGATTGCTGCACTACCTGTCGGTCATCAATTCATCTGGCTGCGACCTCGGCAGACTCGAGGCGATGAAGGGTGGTGCGCAGGAAAAACGATTTGTTGGCGGCTCTTTCATTCTGAGCGCGAAAATGGCGGAGGCGGTAACCGGAAATATCCGCTTGTCCTCTCCGGTAAGCAGGATCGCAGGCTGGGATGGCGACATCGTCGAGCTGCATACCGACCGGGAAATCATCCGGGCGCGGCAGGTCATTGTCGCCATGAGCCCATCGCTTTGTGACAGAATCGCGTTCGACCCGCCGCTGCCCGCCGGGCGGGCGGAGATGCAAAAGCTGTGGCCGACGAACGGACGTATGCGCAAGACGGTGCATGTCTATACTCGCCCCTTCTGGCGGGATGCCGGTCTGAACGGTCAGGTCATTCAGATTGGTGGACCGTTACTCTGGTCCGCGGACAATTCGCCCCCGGACGCTTCCTTGGGCGTGCTCACCGCTTTCGTCAAGGAAGCCGCGTTGCCGGCCGACTCAAAAAAGGCAAGGGACATGCTGTCCGCTATCTATGCCGAGGCGCTTGGCAAGCAGGCCCTGCATCCCGTGCAGTACCATGAAATCGACTGGAGCGTTCACGACAACTGGAGCCTCTCCTGCACTTCACCTTATCCGCCCGGTTTCCTCACGAAGTGGGGTAGGCACATTCATCCTCCGCTTGGACGGTTGATCTGGTCCGGAACGGACACGGCGGAAATCCACGCAAGCTCGATGGATGGTGCCGTACGTGCCGGTCACAGGGCAGCGTTGCAGGCGCTTCGCTCGCTGACCGAAAAGAAATCGACAAGCTGTGCGGGGGCGTAAGCGTCGGATTTCTGTCGATCGCTCGCCGTGGCAAGGTACCGCAGCTCGCGCCCCACGCGCAACAAGCTCTGGCGCGATGGTTTCCTTGACCGCAGGTCGCGGTAGCCCGTCAGGTCGCACCGCAGCCTGCAACTGCGACGGCTCGGATTTCGATGCAGAACTGAGGCATCGCCAATTGCGTCACGCCGACGGCGGTCCACGATGGATAGCGGTCCGGCAGGAATGCGTCCTTGACCTCCGAAAAGACTTTCATGTCGCCCCGCAGATCGGTGTGGAAGGTCGTCAGTTCGACAATATCGGCCATCGTGGCACCTGCAGCCTCAAGAATCGTTTTCAGGGACTGGAATGCAAGGCGTGCCTGCTCTTCCATATCCTTGCCCGGCTTCATTTCGGCATCAAGACCAACCTGACCGGAAACCCAGATCGTGTCTCCCACCCGCGTCGCCTGCGAAAAGTGATAGGCGTCGTACATCGCCTGCGTGTAGGACGGATTGATCGACTGACGCTTCGGCTTTTGCGAACTCATATTGAAGCCCTCTCTCAAATTACTTTGCGGAAAACCGGCGAACGAAATAGGTCGCCGTCTTTCAACGCCGCCATCTGCTCGGCGAAGAGAAGTCCGCTTTGGGTGAACCGGGAATCGGGCAGCGAGCGATAGGTCGCATCGTCGCCGAAGAAGCGGAAGACGAAAGTATGTCGATCTGGAAAGTCCGCATCGACCGGCGCGCCGCCGTGAAGGGAGTGGGGGTGCAGTATGACCACATCGCCGGGTTCCGTCGCCCAGGACAGAATGTCGTAGGCTTGCGGATTCTCCTCGCGTTCCGCCTCTATGTCCGGGAGGCGCGGCAGCACGTCGCCGCCATGAAGCGGGTCGGTTGGATCGTTCGGATCGCGGAAACTCGTTCCATCATATTGCGTCCCGCGATGCGAACCCTTGATAATTTCGAGAGCATTTTTCCTCGGCACGGACTCGAAGGATATCCAGGCGTTGGCCCAATGGCTTCCGGCCCAAGGCAGGTAGGACGTGTCCTGGTGCCAGAGTGTGCGCGAACCCATGCCGCCGGCTTTGAGGAAGACTTCTTCGGCGAAGTACCACACATTCTCGGAGCCCCAGAGATCGGCGAACATTCGGCCGAGCGGCAGCGACGCCACAAGATCGTCGAGCCGTGCCTTGGCGTTGGCATTTGCATTGTCGACATGCGACCGCTGCACGGTTCCGTCGAACATGCTGGTGGCATGAGGGCCGGGATTTTCAACGCACCAGTCATAGACTTCCCGGCACCGGGTCAATTGTTCCTTGTTGAGGCATCCTTTGATGAGGACGGCACCGTCCTCAAAAAAGCGTTCGCGAAGCGATTCTTGCATGGCGCTTTCTCCCAGAGTTCACGACGGCGAAGTGCACCGTAGCGTGATTTGATATTTTACAAAACGAATGTTATTATATTTATGGCAGGCGGGTCAACCCGCGTATTCTGCCACCCGAAGCAACCCCGGCCCTTGATGGACATGCCCGCACGCGCACCAAACAGAAACGAATCCCGTTCGATCGTGCGGCGTGGCCGGCCTGTAGGCGATCGTGAAGCAAAGCGCGCGGATTTGCTGAAGGCGGTGATCTCTGTCATTGCGCAGGAGGGCTATGCGGGCGCTTCGCTACGCAAGGTGGCGCAGCGCGCAGGATGCACGACCGGTGCGGTCACCTACTATTTCGAAAACAAGGAGGCGATGGTCGCGGCGGTCATCGAGCATCTGTTCGATCAGTTCGATACATTGCTCGACTTCGCCGACATCAAGGAACGATTCCGAAGATGGCTCGATATGACCGGCGCGGATGCGGACTTGTGGATGGCTCAGTTTCAGTTGCTCGCCGTCGCGAGGCATGAACCCACCCTCGCCGTAATCTTCCAGCGACGCTACACGCGCTATCGCCGCGTCCTCGCGTCGAATCTTGCCAAAGGGCAAAGCGAGGGGACGATCCGCGACGACATATCCGCCGATCTGCTTGCCGATCAGCTAAGCGCGATGGGCGACGGCTGGATGATGATGCTTCCGATAGAACCCGACAGGTTCGGACCGAGGCGAATCCAGGTCCTTCTGGATGCGGTCATTGCCCTGATCGCGCCACCTCGAAGAGCAGCTCGCCGACCCCGAGGATAACATATTTTTCCGTCCCCAACTTTGCGGGATAAGGGCGGGGATAAGTACAACTTATCCCGCACGAAAATTCGTTTGTGACAGTTTTTTGACAGTTCGATGACAGTCGCGCCTTTTGGGCTGTCGCAAACGCCACTTATCCCCGTCAATCGGCCGCCGTGGAATACTCGCGCTGCGTCGCCGCGAACTCGACAAAGTAGTCGATGGCATCCGGGTTCGACATCGCATCCCGGCTCGCCGCGTTCTCCGCCGGCGCACCCAGCAGAATCTTCCGTACCGGGACTTCCATCTTTTTCCCGGTCAGCGTGTAGGGAACGGCTTCGATTTGATAAATACGATCGGGTACATGACGCGGCGAATACTTCTCTTTCAACGCCTTGTTGATCTTCTGGCACAATGCATCGTCGAGCGTCTGTCCCTTCGACAGCACCACGAAAAGTGGCATGAAAAAATTGCCGCCCGGCAGGTCGAGATTGACGATGATCGAGTCCTCGATGCCTTCAATCCCCTCGATGGTGCGATAGATCTCCGCGGTGCCGATGCGCACGCCATAGCGATTGAGCGTCGAATCCGAACGCCCGAGAATGAAGCAGCCGCCGCGCTTGTTGACCTTGAAGTAGTCGCCGTGCCGCCAGTGCCCCGGATAGGTGTCGAAATAGGAATCGCGATAGCGGTGTCCGCCTTCGTCGTTCCAGAAAAAGAGCGGCATGGAAGGCATCGGCTTGCTGACGACAAGTTCGCCCACCGCATCGACAATTTCGTTTCCGTCGTCGTCGAACGCATGCACATCGACACCGAGACAGCGCGTCTGGATCTCGCCGGCATAACCCGGCAGCGTCGGCATGCCGCCGACAAACGCCGAGGCAACGTCGGTGCCGCCGCTCTGCGACGTCACCCAGATGTCGGAGCGGATATTGTCGTAACACCATTCCATATGTTCCGGCATCACCGGCGAACCGCCGAGCAGGATGCTGTCCATCGCGCCGAGATCGTAAAGTTTGTTGGGGCGTATGCCTTCCTTCATCTGTCCGTTGAGATAGGTCGGGCTCGCGCCGAACAGCGTCATGCCGGTTTCGGCGGCCAGCGCCCACAGCCGATCCGCCTTCGGCGTCACCGGATTGCCGTCGTAAAGCACGACGGCCGAACCGGCGACGAGACCGGAAAGCAATATGTTCCACATCACCCAGCCTGTGGTGGTGAAGTAGAACATGCAGGACGTGGGTTTGAGGTCGAGGTGGAAATGCGTGAACTTCAGCGCCTCCAGCAGCACCCCGCCATGTCCGTGTACGAAGGGTTTCGGCAGTCCCGTCGTACCCGACGAATAGACGATCCACAGCGGATGGTCGAAAGCCGTTTCCTCGAAAGCGAAATCGGCGACCTCCGGCCGCGCCATCAGCGACGCCCAGGAAATCGCGTCCGGCGAAATCGCGCCACCCGCCGCGCCCGGCACATGCGCCACATGTTCGAGCGAGGGCAGGGCGTCGATCATCGATTGCACTTCCGCCCGCCGGTCGAAGGTCTTGCCGCCATAGCGGTAGCTGTCGGTTGCGAACAGCACCTTCGGCGTGATCTGGCTGAACCGGTCGATGACGCTCGCCGCGCCGAAATCCGGCGAACAGCTCGACCATACGGCGCCGATGCTGGCGCTGGCAAAAAAGGCGACCGCCGCCTCCGGCACGTTCGGCAGATAGGACGCCACGCGGTCGCCAGGCATGACGCCAAGTTCGCGCAGCGCCGTCGCCAGCTTGAAGACGCGCGCCTTCAATTCGCACCAGCTGATTCTTTGCGCCGCGCCTTCCTCGTCCGCCGCCCAGATCGCCGTCTTGTCGCCGTCGCCCTTCGACAGCAACGTCTCGATATAGTTGACGCGCGCACCCGGAAACCACGTCGCGCCCGGCATCGCCGCATCGCGCAACACGCATTCATAGGGCGTCGGCGATTTCACCTCGAAATAGTTCCACATCGCTTCCCAGAACGCCGCGATGTCGTCGACCGACCAGCGCCGCAATTCTTCATAGCTGCGAAAGTCATGTCCGCGCGCATTGAGCCAGGCGGTGAACGTCGTGACGTTCGCCGCTGCAACCCGCTCCGAGGACGGCGTCCACAGCAGCTCTCCCATGTTGGCCAACGTCATATCCTCCCGGATTTTCTGGCGCGCCGCGGTTAACCCGGGTCGCGAAACCTTGCCTGACCGCAAATCCTGGAACGATCGCGCATCTCTCTCCCCACCCGTTCGGGCGGCCTCCCGCGTCCCCGATTGCGTTGCCGCCGCACCCCCTTCGTGTAGTTCCGGCGCCGCTCTCGATCAGGAATTGTCGAACGGGTGTCCGGCCCACTTCGGCTGGCAAGAAAGCGCGCAACTGCCGCCGGTCGCGGGGGTCGGATGACTGCCACTCTTTAGGGCGGGGCGTGGAGAGACCCCGTCGCCCACGATCCATAAAACGGACCGGATGTGTCGCTTTTCGGCCATGGGGGCTGGACGGTGCGACCGGCGCAAATGTCGATAAACAAGAAATAATTTACAAAAATAACAATTTATGAGATGAACTAACCGCCTCGGGGGGAGGAAGCCGGGGGGTTAAGGGGGGAGTACCGAGTGGAACGTTTGAGTGTTCGTCTGGCCCGCGCCGTCTTGTCCTACCGGCGGCTGTCGCTGTTCGCGATTGTCGCGGTGACCGCGTTTTTTGCGTTGGGTCTGAAGAATGTCGAGCTGCGGACGATATTCACCGACCTGCTGCCCAAGAATCATCCTTTCGTTCAGACCTACACGGACCATCCGAATTTCGGCAATCCGCTGACCGTGACCATCATGGTCAAGCGCAAGGACGGGGACATCTACAACCCCGAAACGCTTGCCAAGGTTTGGGACTTGACGCGCGACGTCGACCTTGCGCCCGGCGTCGACCACGACCAAATCCTTTCCGTCGCGACAGAGAAGGCCCGCTACGCCGAGGCAACGCCGGACGGCATCGATTCCCGTCCGCTGATGGAAGACCACCCGCCGCGCACCGCCGAAGAGATTGCCGAGTTCCGCTCGCGCGTTCTTAAATCACCCAACGTGCGCACCTTTATGGTTTCGGAAGATGAAACCGCGACACTCATCAACGCAACGTTTATCGAGCGGCTACTCGACTACGGCGAGACCTTCGAGTACCTCGACGATCTCATCGCGAATGCGCGAGACGACAACCACGAAGTCTATATGGCCGGCCAACCGGTGCTGACGGGTTGGGTCTATTTCTATCAGCAACAGATGTTCGGCATATTCGCGATCACGGCGATTGCGCTGCTGCTGGCACTTGTCTTCTACATGCGAAACATTGTGGGCGTCGTCGCGCCGCTGATAACAAGTATTGTCGCCGCCATCTGGGGCTTCGGTTTTGTCGGCTGGCTCGGTCAGCCGATCGAACCGCTGATCATGGTTGTGCCGCTGTTGCTCGTCGCGCGATCCTTCAGCCACTGTGTTCAGTTCACCGAGCGCTACTACGAGATACTTCACCATGTGAAGGACAGACGCCGCGCCGCCGAATTGTCGCTGAGCGTCATGATGGCGCCTGGTGTACTCGGCATCACGACCGACGCGCTCGGCCTCTTCATCATCGGCGTCGCGCCGATTCCTGCCATGGAGCGGTTTGCGTTGTTCTGCGGTTTCTGGGCGCTGATCCTCATTCCGACCAACGTCTTCCTGACACCGCTGCTGATCATGTTGCTGCCGAAGCCGCGCAATGTCGATCGGATGGTCGGCTCGGGCAATCCTGAGAGCGGCTATCGCGGTATCCGGATATTGCTCGGCCTGATCGGACGCCTGTCCATCGGCAAGATGTCGGTCCTGACGGCAATCGGTGTCGCGACGCTAGCCGTGGTCAGTTTCGGCAAGGTGCTCGACATCAAAATCGGGAATCCGGTCGAGGGCAGCAACCTGCTCTGGGAAGACTCCGAGTTCAACGTAGCGGTTGCAAACATCAACGCTCATTTTCCGGGACTTAACACTCTTGAAGTCGTCTTCGAGTCGAAATCTCCGGACACGCTCGACCGGGTGATGCGGAAGGCCGAAACGGTGCTGACGATGCATCGCCTTCAGCATTTGCTCGAAAGCCAGCCAAATCCGCCGGAAGCGTCCCTTTCATTTGCCGACTATCTGCCGGAAGCCAATCGTCTCTTCAGCGGCGGCAATCCAAAATGGGCGCCGCTCGACCACAACGACGCAGCCGTCAGCGCGGCGGCGGGCGCGTTGATGGTCGGCACGGGACCGAAAGCCTTCCTGCATGTTGCCGACTTCGAACAGCGCAATGGCACGGTTTCTCTCTGGTACAAGGACAACAAGCAGGAGACCGTCGACGAAGCGCTCTTCCAGGCGCGCGCCGCGCTTGAGATCATCGGTACCGAGTTCGACGACTTCCGTATCCGCCTCGGTAGCGGAACCATTGCGCTGCAACAGTCGATCAACGACACCGTTGACACCTATCAGTGGGTCATTCTGGCCTTGCTGAACGTCGTCATTCTGATCACTTGCAGCTATGCGTATCGGTCGGTGGTGGCCGGTGTTCTGTTGCTGATCCCGGTCAATCTTTCAAACCTGTTGCTCGGCGCGGTTATGGTCGAAATGGGGATCGGCCTCGACGTCAACACGCTGCCCATCGCCGCGATTGGTGTCGGCGTCGGCATCGACTATGGCATCTATCTGCTGAGCCGCATCTACGAGGAATATCAGCTCCGCAAGGACATGGCGGCCGCGATCCTGACGGCGGTCACGACCACAGGCAAGGCGATCTTCTTTACAGCAACCATCGTGCTGATCGGAATCATGCCCTGGTATTTCCTGTCCGAGCTCAAGTTCCTTGCGGACATGGGGCTGCTGCTGGTCATGGTGATGCTGATCAACATGATTATCGCGCTGATCGTCGTGCCGCTGCTTGTGTGGCTCATCCGGCCACGGTTCATCGATTCCAAGAAATTGCTCGTCAGCGAAGGTATCGACCTTTCGGCCCTGTCGGCCGAAACCGATGCGAAGGCTGCGGCGCCTCGCGCAAATGCAGCGGAGGCGGCCAGACACCGGGAGATTGATTTGAACGAGATGGCTCTCGCCCGTCCCTGACCGGGGCCGGCGGGTTCCATTCCTACTGGGAGGAGGATGGAAATGCGAATTCGCAAATACGACCGGGATTTCTCGCGTCGGGTATTCATGGAAAAGTCCCTGAAGGGGATTGCGGCCGCCGGCGTCCTGTCGCCGCTTTGGCCGGAAATCGCGAAGTCGGGGACGATCGACAAAGCCTATCCCGATGAGCTGCTGTCGATTGAGCTTTACACCAAGGGACAGGTGAAGCCCGGCGACGTCATCACCGCCGACAATGTCGACGTAGTGAAGGATCTGCTCGATCCGATCGCCTATCGTCAGGTCAAGGAGATGGGACGGCGCATCAACATCGTCGAAACGACGCGCGATGTGACCAAGCTCTTCCCGCACGAATATCTCGAAGCGACGCTCCGCAATGCCGGCCGCGCGCGTTTCGATGCCAATGGCAACGTCGTCACCGACGACGGCAGCCCCTGGATCGGCGGCAATCCGTTTCCGAATGCCCAGACGGGCGAGGAGGCCTTCTACAATCTGACCCTGTCATGGGGTCGGCACGACGAGTCGGTCTATGCGGTGCGCGACTGGGACATCTCGCCAAACGGCACTTTGTCGTACCAGTACGATTTCGTCTGGGCCGAGCAGAACACGGTCGGCCTTGTCGCCAAGCCCTCACCCTATCAGGCGGGCGCCGAAGACAAGCTGCGTTATCAGGCGGTCTGGTTTACATCGCCGACCGACGCACGCGGCACAGCGTTCCTCAATACCTGGTACTACGATCAGCGCAAGTTCCCGGACCTGCTCGGCTATCTGCCGGCCTTCAAGCGCGTCCGCAACTTCCCGACCAACCAGCGCTTCGAACCGCTGGTCCCCGGCATCACGATCTTCCTGTCCGACGCGTGGGCGGCGGGCGATCCGATGCTCACCTGGGGCAACTACAAGGTCGTCGGCACCAAGCCGCATCTTGGCGCCGTGTCGGGCAACTGGACCGGCAAGACCAACGCCAACTGGGAACGCGAAGTGCATGGCGGTCCGAACGGCCAGACCTTCTTCGAGGACTACAAGGAACTGATCCCGGAAGTGCTGGTGGTCGAGGCGGAGCCGACCGGCTATCCGCGTGCACCTGTCGGAAAGAAGCGCGTCTATATCGACATGCGCAACATGATGTTCGTGTCGTACCTCACCTATGACCGGCGCGGCGAGATATGGAAATCGTTCGAGCCGGCCTTCAGCCAGTACAAGGATGGCGACGCCGCCTTCATGGATGGCGGTCACCCGCTCTGGTCGTGGACACATGTGCACAGCCACGATGTGCAGTCGAACCGCATGAGCCGGTTCGTCCAGGCGAAGCAGATCACCGGCGGATTCGGTCCCGAATACAACATCGGGCCGAGCATCTATGACCGCTACCTGACGGCGCAGGCGATCCGGCGTTTCGGGACATAGCACCCGTGCGGCGCCGGAGGGTCCGGCGCCGCACACCGCTTTCGGAGAAGGCATGTTGAAAAGAAAACTCTTCGCGGTTCTCGCTTTCGTTCTGGTGCCGGGCATCGTTGCGGCGGAGGCCGATCCGGCGGTCCGTTACCAGGGCACCTCGCACGATGCGTTGTTCGACATCGCATTCGATGGCGCTCGCGGGATTGCCGTCGGCAACCGCGGTGTTGTGCTGGAGAGCGATGACGGCGGAAAGACGTGGGCACATGGTCCCCGGCCGGACACCGAGCTTGCGCTGCTTGGTGTCTCCACGAACGGCGACCGCAGGTTTGCCGTCGGACAGTCCGGGCAGATATTTCGCGCCACGTCGCGCGCATGGACCCCGGTTGAGAGCGGTACCGACGAACGTCTCTTCGCCGTCGCCGTCGGCAGCAGGGGAATGGTTGTCGTCGTCGGCGCCTTCGGAACGATCATCGTTTCGCAAAATGACGGCGAAAGCTGGTCGCCGGTCGTTCTCGACTGGATGGACATACTTGGCGACTACCTGGAGCCGCATTTCTACGCGGTGCATATCGACGGCGACACCGTGACCATCGGCGGCGAGTTCGGACTTGTCATTCGTTCGCGTGACCGCGGGACGACGTGGACAGTCGTGCACAAGGGCGAAGCCTCGATTTTCGACTTCTCATTCAACGGCCGGGGCAAGGGGCTTGCCATCGGTCAAAACGGTCTTGTCGTTCGCACCGACGACGGAGGCGCGAGCTGGCGCAGCGTAGCGCCCTTGGGAGAAACCAATCTGCTCGGCGTGTGGTTCAACGGCGAGCGTGCCTTGACGGTCGGCATTCGCGGCGCCTTTGCGAGCCGCGACGGCGGGCGTTCATGGACGGCGGTCACGACAGGCGATGTCGACATCGCCTGGTATCAGGCGGTTGCGTCGCCGGCGGGGCGCGATGCGCCTCTCGCGGTCGGCCATAGCGGCCGGATTCTGGAGATAAGGGAATAGGCCGTCTGACGGCTTGAGGATTTTGGCTCCGACGGGGTTCGGATTATCCAAGGGAGGGGAGAAGATGTCACGTAAACCTATCTCGGTCGCCGGGCGGCTTCTGGCTTGCACGGCACTCGCACTCGGGGCGATCTCGTTCGCACAGGAAGCAAGCGCGGTCGATTTCAACATTCAGGGCTTCATCCGGCAGGAGCCGGCGATCAAGCTGACGGACAAGGAAAATCCGTTTAATCAACGAGGTAACATCTACAATTTTCGTCCGACAGTCCAAGACTCGACCTTGCTTGGCGGCGCAGTGACGGTAACGAACCGTCCCATCGCAGGCGCGGACAACGACTTCAATCTGATGGCGACGCGTCTGGAAGTCGACTTTCAGGCGAACTTCAATCAGAACTGGAACGGCTTCGCGCGCCTGCGCGGATATTTTCAGCCGGACATTTTCGACAACTACGGCGATCCCGAGTTCTTTGCCACACCGTTCTGGGGCGGCGACCGCGCAACGCTGTTCGAGGTCAACGGCAAGAACTACATGATGGATATGCCGGCGTTCTATGCCGACTATTCGGATGGTCCGCTCTGGCTCCGCTTCGGCAATCAGCAGATCGCCTGGGGTGAGTCGCTGTTCTTCCGTGTTCTCGATGTACCGAACGGCCTCGATCTGCGCCGTCATCTGCTGCTCGACCTGGTTGCCGAGGAGTTTGCCGACGAACGTGTCTCGTCGCCGGGCGTGCGTGGCTCGTACCGCGTTTCGAATAATCTCGAAATCGAGGCATTCACGCAATTGTTCAATCCGTCGATCCTCGCAAACCCGGATACACCCTACAACGTGATCCCCTCGCAGTTCACGATCCATCAGAAAGAGGGTTTCAAGGACGCGCGGGGCGCGATGAATGTCGGTACGCGCGTACAGGCGCAGTTCGGCGACGTCGCCGTTCAGGCGATAGCGGTCAACCGCCGAAATCCGGACGGCGTTTTCCATTGGACGGAGTCCGGCGTCAATCGCGACATACCGGGCATCCCCGGCAGCGGATTCGTCCTGATGAATACACCGTTCGAGGTGAGCGACACCGGCGTTTACTCGGCCGCCGAATGGTTCACCTATGCCGGCATGGCTCGTCTCAACGGTCTGACGGGCTTCAACGCGGCGATCAACGAGTTCCCGGCGACGGCACTTCTGGGTGCGGTTCCCATGCCCAACCAGACGCTGGCTGCGTCCGAGCTCGATCTGTTTTTCCAGCTGAGCCCGCTTCGCGGGCACATCACGCGCATCTACCCGCGTGAAAGCATCTTCGGTCTCGGCGCCAACTATATCGTGAAGGCCGGTCCGGAGTCGTTCTTCGATCAGCTGGTGATCCGCAGCGAGTTGACCTACACGCCGAACAAGAAGTTCACCAGCCCCGATCTGAGCCGATCGCTGATCGAGGAAGACGAATATGTCGCCTCGCTGGTCTTCGAGAAATACCACCGCTTCACGCAGGAATTTCCGGCAACCTTCATGGTGCTGCAATATCTGCACAAGTCGGAGAGCGATCTGTTCGGCCGTCACCTGAGCGGCATGGGTGCGACTGGCGACCGGACAACAGGACTGCCGACCGGTGAGAGCTCCTTCAATGCTGTCGCCTTTGCGGTTCAGCAACCTTTTCCGAACCTGATCTGGCGGGCCGATTTCTCGGTCCTCTATGACGTCAGGGGCGGTGCGCTGATCCAGCCTGGTCTCAGGTGGAAACCGAACGAGGCGTGGACGGCGGAAGTCTTTGCCAACATCGCACTGAGCGACGGCGGCAACGACGACATCATCAGCACGATCGACTGGGCAGACGAACTGGCGTTCCGCATTACCTACCAGTTCTAAGGCCGGTCAATCGAAGGCTCCGCCCGGGCCGTCGGCGCAGGATAGCACGCCTTTTCAGGATGAGGCGCTGTGTCCCCCCAAGGCGTTCCGGCGATCCGGGCGGATGCCGTATCCGTGTGAATGCGCGCGGTGGAGAAGTGGATGCATTTGCGGCGCTACACGCATGACTATTCTCGCCGCCTGTTTTTGGAGCGGCTGGCGGCGGGCGTCGTCAGCCTCGGCGTGACGGCGCCGCTCTGGCCGGTTCTGGCCGCGACCGGTGACGCCTCGCGCGCCTATCCCGATGAACTCTTGTCCATTGACGCCTACACGAAGGGCGCCATCTCGACCGGCGGCCGGATTGACGCCGGCAACGTCGATCTGGTCAAGGAACTGCTCGACCCGATCCGTTACCGGCAGATCAAGGAGATGGGGCGTATCCTCGATGTCGTTGCACCGACGACGGAGTTAATGGAGCTGAGCCCCTGGGAGTATCTGGAGGCAACTCTGCGCAACAGCGGCAGGGCGCGCTTTGACTCACGTGGCAACGTGGTGACGGAGGAGGGCGAACCCTGGATCGGCGGCAATCCCTTTCCGAACCCGAAAAGCGCCATCGAGATTTTCGCCGGCCTGACATTGAGTTGGGGCCGTCACGACATATCGGTTTACGCGACCAAGGAATTTGATCTCGCGCCGAACGGCGTGGTCGATTACCGCTATGAGAGCGTCTGGGCCGAGCTTGCGCCGGTTGGCCGGGTTGCCGTCGAGCCGATGCCTTATTGGCCCGAGTTCAAGGACAAGCTGCGCTTTCAGTCGGTGGCCTTCACGTTTCCAAACGAAGAGAAGGGCACTTCGTTCCTGAACATCTGGCCCTATGACCAGAATGAGTTTCCGGAGCTCTACGGCTATCTGCCGGCTTTCAAGCGCATCCGGCGTTTCCCCACCAATCAGCGTTTCGAACCGCTGATTGCAGGCTCCACGCTTTATCTCTCGGATGCATGGGCGGCGGGCGATCCGCTGCTGACATGGGGCAACTACCGCCTCGTGCATCAGGGGCCGGCGCTGGTCGCGCTCTCCGGCGGCTGGGCAGCCGATCATCCGAACTGGGAGCACACGACCCATGGCGGACCGCACGGCGACAGCTTCTGGGATACGAAAGTCCAGCTCGTGCCGGAGGCGCTGGTTGTCGAGGCCGAGCCGGTCATGTTTCCGCGAGCGCCGGTCGGCAAGAAGCAGGTCTGGTTCGATGCGCGCACACTGCTGCCATTCGTCATGGTGTCTTACGATCGGAAGGGCGAAGTCTTCAGGTCGTTTGACGGCGCATTCTCGCAATACAGGCAGGGCGACGCCGTTGTGATGGATGGAAAGCACCCATACTGGTCATGGACGCATGTTCACGCGCATAACATCCAGACCAACCGTATCACGCGCCTCGAACAAGTCCGTCAGATCAGGGGTGGTCACACGATGATGGTCAACGACCAGTCGGCTTATGATCGCTACCTGACCACCCACGCGCTCCGCCGTCTCGGAATGTAGTGCCTGCTATTCGGCCGGTTCCACACGCAACAGGCTGCCGTTTTCCTTGTCCGTCAACAGATAGAGATAACCGTCGGGGCCCGCCCGCACCTCGCGAATGCGCTGGTCGAGTTCGCCGAATAACTCTTCCTGCCCGGCGACTTCGCCATTGTCGAGATGAACACGGCGGACATGCTGCCCCGCCAGCGCGCCGGCAAAAAGATCGCCCTGCCATTGCGGAAACTTATCGCCGCGATACATCGTGAAGCCCGCCGGTGCGATCGACGGTGTCCAGTGCAGCAGCGGCTGTTCCATCCCTTCATATTCGACGAACGGCGAAACGCGCGCGCCGGAATAGTCGATCCCGTGCGTGATCACCGGCCAGCCATAATTCTTTCCCGGTTCGATGACGTTGACTTCGTCGCCGCCTTGCGCGCCGTGCTCGTGCGCATAAATGCGGCCGGTTTCGTCATCAAAAACAATGCCTTGCACGTTGCGGTGCCCGTAGCTCCATATCTGCGGCAGTGCGCCCTCGCGCCCGACAAACGGATTGTCCGCCGGGCCGCTGCCGTCGTCGTTGATGCGCAAAATCTTGCCGAGATGGTTATCTAGCATCTGCGCATGCTCGCGATAATCGAAACCGTCACCGGTCGTCACCAGCAACGTGCCGTCGGGCAGAAAGAGCAGCCGGCCGCCATAATGGACGGGCGTGTCCTTCAGCGGCTCTGCTTCGAAAATCACGTCAAGATCGTGCAGCGATGCGCCGTCGAACCGCGCCCGCGCGACGCGCAGCGCATTGGCGTCCGCTGTGCCATGCGCATAGGAAAGATAAATGAGGCTGTTGGCTGCGAATTCTGGATGAAGGATGGCGTCGAAGAGGCCGCCCTGGCTACGAAAGAACACGGGCGGGACGCCGGCCACGGGATCGGGCGACAGCGCGCCGTCCTTGATCGACCTGATTTGCCCACTCAATTCGACAACCAGCATCGATCCATCGGGCAGGAATGTCATGCTCCATGGGTGGTCTAGACCCTCGGCAATCTGCACGATGCGGTAGTCAGCGCTCGCCGGTGCCATATCCTGAGCGAGGGCTGTCCCGACAGACGTCATGGAAAGAGAGATCGTCAGCGCAAGGCCGATCAATGTCCGTTTGCTCATTTGCTCGATTCCCGTCCCCTGTGCTTTCATTCTGTGCAATCCTAGCGTGAGATCGCGGCAGAAAGAAATCATGGGGATGAATATGTGGGTCTTGAGGGTGGTGCTGGCCTTTGTTCTGGCGGTTGTCGTTGCCACCGTGCTGGGCGCAGTCGCGCATACGCAGTTTGTTCTGGCGCGCTTGTCCGGCCTCGGCGTCGATATATCTTTCGGCGAGCGACTGTCGATGACGCTGCACGACATTGCCGGCATGGCGCCGCTATTCGGTGCGATCGTCGGTTCGGGATTTGTCGTCGCAATGGCTGCCGCCGCGCTGGTCTACCGGTTGGCCGGCATCCAGCGCACCCTGATCTACACGGTCGCGGGCGCAGTCTCGCTTGGCGTGACGCTGCTGGTGATGAATTCGGTCTTCGAGATCACGGCCATTGCCGGAGCGCGCTCGGCGCTCGGTTTCCTCGCCCAGATGGTTGCCGGCGCGATCGGCGGTCTGACCTTTGCCAAAGCCTTGCCGGCGCGCTGATGCCCCTCAGTTGGCGCCCGCATTGTCGACAAAACCAAGTTTGACGCAGATCATCGCCGCGCGCGTCCGGTTCTGAACGCCCAGCGCCCGGAAAATCGCGCCGAGATGAACCTTCACCGTGCCTTCCATCAGTTTGAGCGCCAGCGCGATTTCCTTGTTGGAATATCCCTTGCCCACGAGAACCAGCACATCGAGTTGGCGCGGCGTCAGGGCTGCAACCACGCTCTCGCGCGTGTGTTCGGCGCGCCCCATTGTGTTTATCGCCTCGATGACTTCCTGCGGAAAATGAATGCCGCCGTTGAACACCGATTCGAGTATCTGGGCGATGCGCGCCCGCGACGTACCTTTCGGCACATACCCCGAAGCACCTGCTCTCAGCGTATCGAGGATCGTCTCCCGGTCCTCGCGGCCCGAAATAACCACCAGCGGCGTACTCGGCAGCCGCGCGCGCAGCGTCGAAATACCGTTGAAACCGTCGATGCCCGGCATGCCGAAATCCACAAGCGCGAGATCGATGTCCGATTGACCGTCGATCAGTGCCAACGCTTCGCCGAAGTTTGTGGCCTCGAATATCCCGCTGCCCGGAAACGTATCCTCGACGATCAGCCGGAGGCCGTCGCGGAACAGCACGTGGTCGTCGGCGATGAGAATTTTCATGCAAGCCCTGAAATAGGGTGCCGTCCCACCCCTGAGCCGTCACCTTGGGATTCCACCCTGGAACCGTAGAATGATCCCTTGCGGACCGGCTGTCCGTCAAGAATTGGCCTATAACAAAAGATATATGTCTTCCGAGGGGCGACGACGGGGTCGGGTCTGATATGACGACCGCCGCTTCGTCGCCGCGCCTCACCTGAAAATCTTGCCTCTTTGCGCCAACCCGTGCAGCCTGTGACACGGCTATGCCGCAAGGCCGTGCCGGATGGGGCGTCGCGTCGGTTTGGGGTATCGCATTGCCTGGAGCGGTAAAAGCCTATGTCAGGTATGTCGAGGCGGTAAACCGGGTGGTCGGGCGCCTGGCGATGTACCTGATCTTCGTAATGATAGGCATCCTTCTCTATTCCTCCTTTTCCCGGACTTTCTACAACGTACCCATCGTCTGGGTGATGGAGATGGGCCAGTTCCTGCTGGCTGCCTACTATCTGCTGGGTGGCGCCTATGCCATGCAGATCAACGGTCATGTCCGGATGGACCTCCTCTATGGCCGGTTGTCGCCGCGCAAGAAGGCCTTCACCGACACCATCACGGCCTTCTTCCTGATCTTCTATCTCGTGGTTTTGCTGATGGGCGGCATATCGAGCACTGAATATGCACTCACCTACGACCAGAAAAACTACACTGCATGGGGCCCGCCGTTGGCGCCCATCAAGATCATCATGACATTCGGCATCTTTCTGATGCTGCTGCAGGCCGTCGCGATCTTCTTCCGGGACCTTGCGCGCGTTCGCGGTGAGGAACTCGAATGAGCTATGAGTTGATCACGCTGCTGATGTTCTCGTCGCTGATGCTGTTGCTGCTGACCGGTCAGCGTGTCTTCGGTGCGATCGGCTTCGTTGCCGCCGCCGCCGCGCTTCTGCTCTGGGGCGATGGCGCCTCCGAAATGCCGTTCAACGCCAGCTTCATCGTCCTCAACTGGTATCCGCTGCTCACGCTGCCGCTTTTTATCTTCATGGGCTACATGCTGTCGGAATCCGGCATCGCCAACGACCTCTACAAGGCATTTCATGTCTGGATGGGTCCGCTCAGCGGCGGCCTCGCCATCGGCACCATCGGTTTGATGGTCGTGATCTCGGCGATGAACGGCCTCAGCGTCGCGGGCATGGCAATCGGCGCCAGCATCGCCTTGCCGGAGCTGCTGCGCCGCGGCTACGACAAGGTCATGGTGACCGGCGTCATCCAGGCCGGCAGTTCGCTCGGCATCCTGATCCCGCCCAGCGTCGTCCTCGTGCTCTATGCGATGATCGCGCGCCAGCCGGTGCTGCAACTCTGGCTCGCCGGCGTCGTGCCCGGACTGATCATGGCGACTTTTTTTGCTCTCTACATTTACATCCGCTGCCGGCGCAATCCGGCGCTCGCACCCACCTTGCCCCCCGAGGACCTCGATGTCGGTCTGAAGGAAAAGCTTCTACTGTTGCGCGCCGGCATTGCGCCGCTGGCGATATTTTTCGCGATGATGGGTCTCTTCCTGATGGGCGTGACGAGCCTCGTCGAAAGCGCGGCGGTCGGCGCGGCGGCGGCGACCCTCACCGCGCTCGTCAAACGCCGTCTCACCGGGCATGTGCTCGACGAAACGATGCGCAAGACGCTCAGCATCACCTGCATGTTCATGTGGATCATTCTCGCCGCCCTGTGTTTCGGCGCGGTTTATGATGGGCTCGGCGCCAAGCGCGCCATCTCGGCGCTGTTTCTCGAGACATGGGATCTCACCCCGTGGGAAATCCTCATTATGATGATGGTTTCCTTCATCATTCTCGGCATGTTCCTCGACGACACCGCGATGCTGGTCATCGTCGCGCCACTCTATGTGCCGCTGGTCATCAGTCTCGGGTTCAACCCGATCTGGTTCGGCGTGCTTTACGTGATGACCTGCCAGGTGGCCTACATCACCCCGCCTTTTGGCTATAATCTGTTTTTGATGAGGGCTATGGCGCCCCCGGAGATAACGCTTGTCGACATCTACCGGTCAATCGTACCGTTTGTATTCATTATGCTGATCACAATCGGTATCGTGATGGCATTTCCTCAGCTGGCCCTTTGGCTGCCTGATTTGTACGCAGGAAGATGAGTGGGACGATCGGCGCCGGATTTGAGCGGTCATCCGGGGCCCGAAAAAAGGGGATCGATGTTAAGACCGCGGACGGACTTCTTCATTCGAGCGGATTGGCGCCCGGTGTCCATGGGGCGCAACCCGGAACATTCCAGTGGATAGGGACCAATCGAGATGAACGACCGCACAAAGCTGAACAAACGCGACTTTCTGAAAAAGGCCGGCGTGGCATCGGTCGCCGCCGTCGGCGCGACAACCCTGGCCGCGCCTTACGTGAAGGCGCAGAGCCCGATCAAATGGCGCATGCAGACCTATGCAGGCGCCTCGCTTGCCGAACACGTCATCAAACCGTCGATCGACGAGTTCAACAAGGCCGCCAACGGCGAAATGGAAATCGAGCTCTTCTATGCCGACCAGTTGGTGCCGCAGGGCGAACTTTTTCGCGCCGTGCAGCGTGGCACCATCGACGCCGCGCAAAGCGATGACGACAGCATGGCCTCGCCCGTGGACGTGTCGGTCTTTGGCGCCTACTTCCCCTTTGCCTCGCGCTACGGTCTCGACGTGCCGGTGCTGTGGGAGTGGTACGGCCTGCGCGAACTCTGGGAAGAGGCCTATGCCGAAGTGCCGGGCGTCACCTGGCTCAGCGCTGGCGCATGGGATCCGTGCAACTTCGTCACCAACAAACCGATCCGTTCGCTCGAAGATCTGAAAGGCCTTCGCGTCTTCACCTTCCCGACAGGCGGTACTTTCCTGCAGCGCTTCGGCGTCGTGCCGGTGACGCTGCCGTGGGAAGACATCGAAGTGGCGATCCAGACCGGCGAGCTCGACGGCGTCGCCTGGTGCGGCGCGACCGAGACCTACACGGTGGGCTGGGCCGACATCACGAAGTACTACCTCACCAACAACATCTCCGGTGCCTGGGCGGGATCCTACATCGCCAACACGGACAAGTGGGAAGCGCTGCCCGAGCATCTGAAGACGCTCTTCAAGCTCACCATGGACAGCTCCCACTACTATCGCCAGCACTGGTACTGGTGGGGCGAGGCGCATTACCGCACGACCGGCGGCAAGCTCGAACTGACAACCATTCCCGAAGAGGAATGGAAGACGGTCGAGGACGAGGCGCTGAAATTCTGGGATGAGATTGCCCAGACGAGCCCGCGCAACGCCAAGATCGTGCAGATCCTGAAGAACTATGCCGACACAATGCGCAAGGCCGGCGCGCCTTACCGCTACGGCTAGGCGGCTGCGTCGTCGCGAAACGGGTCGGGCTCCGCCGAAAGGCGGGGCCCGATTGCTATCTGACGTCGCGAAACCGGTGTGAATTCCAAACCCTTTGACACGTAGTAAATTAATTTTATCATTTAACCAAAGAAATCGCGACACGCATGGGATGGAGCAGGCCGAATGGCTGACACAGCAGACAATGCCGAACTGGGATTCGATCCGGTGGCCCTCAAGGAAAAATATCGCGCCGAGCGCGACAAGCGTCTGCGCGCCGACGCCAACGAGCAATATGTCGAGATCAAGGGCAAGTTCGCGCACTACCTCGAAGACCCCTATGTCGAGCCGGGCTTCGCGCGCGAACCGCTGACGGATGAGGTCGATGTCGTGGTCGTCGGCGGCGGTTTCGGCGGGCTACTTGCGGGCGCGCGGTTGCGCGAGGCGGGCGTCGAAAGCATCCGCATGATCGAGAAGGGCGGAGATTTCGGCGGCACCTGGTACTGGAACCGCTATCCGGGCGCGGCCTGCGATATCGAATCCTACATCTATCTGCCTTTGCTCGAAGAGATCGGCTACATACCGGTCGAAAAATATTCGAAGGCGGCTGAAATCCTCGAACACAGCCGCGCCATCGGCCGTCACTTCAAGCTTTATGACGACGCGCTCTTCCAGACCGAAGTGCAGGAAATGCGATGGGATGAAGAGGCCGCGCGCTGGATTGTCCACACCAATCGGGGCGACGCCATCCGCGCGCGTTTCGTGGTGACGGCGAGCGGCCCGCTCCACCGGCCGAAGCTGCCGGGCATCCCCGGCATCGAAAGCTTCGAGGGACATTCATTCCACACGAGCCGCTGGGACTATGAATATACCGGCGGCGACTGCAACGGCGGCCTCGACGGCCTGAAGGACAAACGCGTCGGCATCATCGGCACCGGCGCCACGGCGGTGCAATGCGTGCCGCATCTCGGCGCATGGGCGAAGGAGCTCTACGTCTTCCAGCGCACGCCCTCATCCATCGACGTGCGCAACAACCGGCCGACCGACCCCGATTGGGCGAAGAGCCTGCCGGCGGGCTGGCAGCAGCACCGCATGGACAATTTCAACACGCTGGTCTCCGGCGGCTATCAGGAGGAAGACCTCGTCAATGACGGCTGGACCGACATCATCGGCAACTTGCTGATGATGGCGCGCAAGAACACCGGCGACCGCTCGCCCGCCGACATGGCCGAGATGGTTCAGCTCGCCGATTTCCAGAAAATGGAGTCGATCCGCAAGCGCGTCGAAACCGTCGTCGCCGACCCCGCCAAGGCCGAGGCGTTGAAGCCCTGGTACAACCAGTTCTGCAAGCGGCCCTGCTTCCACGACGAATATCTCGACACCTTCAACCGTCCGAATGTTCACCTCATCGACACGCAGGGCCGGGGCGTCGAACGCATCGGCGAGCACTCGATTGTCGCCAACGGCCGGGAGTTCGAAATCGACTGCCTGATCTACGCAACAGGCTTCGAGGTCGGTACCAGCTACACGCGCCGCGCCGGATTCGAAATCTACGGCCGTGACGGCCTCTCCCTCACGCAGAAATGGCAGGACGGAATCTCGACGCTGCACGGCATGCACACGCGCGGCTTCCCCAATTGTTTCATCGTCTCGAATTCGCAGTCGGGCTTCACCGCCAATTTCCCGCACATGCTCAACGAGCAGTCGAAGCATCTCGCCTACATCGTCAAGGAATGCATCGACCGTCAGGCGCGCGTTGTCGAAGTGACGGAAGAAGCCGAAATGGAATGGGTGGACGCGGTCATCAAGGCGTCGGTCTTCAATCGCCGCTTCCTCGAGGAATGCACGCCCGGCTACTACAACAACGAAGGCAAGCCCTCCGACCTCGCCATCCGCAACGGCTTCTACGGCGGCGGCTCCATCGCCTTCATCCAGATACTTGAAGACTGGCGCGCCAAGGGCGGCCTGCCGGGGCTGGAGTTGCAGTAGAGGGTCAGGCGGCCCAGTCTTCGGTGTCGACGGTCGCCTGCATGGCGTCGGGATAGCGCGCCCCGGCGACGGTGCGCTCGTTCACCGTCGCCTCGATCTGCGCCATCGTCTCCGTCGAGAGGCGAACATGCAGCGCGCCGGCATTCTCGATCATGTGATCGGGGTTCGACGTGCCGGGGATCGGCACGACGTTGGGATCCTTCTGCAGCAGCCAGGCGAGGCAGAGCTGCGCCGGCGTGCAGCCCGCATCCCGCGCGATGGCGCTGAAGGCGTCGAGCAGTTTCAGGTTGGCGGCCAGCGCCTCGCCGTTGAAGCGCGGCATTGCCTTGCGGAAATCGCCCTTGCCGAATTTCTCGGGCTCGCTCGCACCGCCAGCCAGAAAGCCGCGCGCCACCGGGCTGAAGGCGACGAACGTCACGCCAAGTTCGCGGCAGGCGTCCAGCACCGCGATTTCCGGATTGCGCGTCCACGGCGAATATTCGGTCTGCAGCGCGGCGATCGGATGCACCACATGTGCCTTGCGCAGCGTCGCGGCGCCAACTTCCGACAACCCGATGCTGCGGATCTTGCCGGCCGCCACGAGATCGGCCAGCGCCCCGACGCTCTCCTCGATCGGTACGCGCTTGTCCCATCGATGCAGATAATAGAGATCGATGACGTCGACGCCGAGCCGCGCCAGGCTTTCGTCGCAGGTCTGCTTCAGACGTTCGGGCGAGCCGTTGAGATCGCGCTCTTCGCCGCGCGTCATGCCGCATTTGGATGCGAGCACGATCCGGTCGCGAAAGGGCTTGAGCACGCGCCCGACCAGTCGCTCGTTGTGGCCGAGCCCGTAAACCGCGGCCGTATCGAAAAATGTGTAGCCGGCCTCCACCGCGCCCGTCAGCACGCGCTCGGCCTGCGCCTCGGGCGGCGGCGGGCCATAGGCATGAGAAAGGCTCATGCAGCCGAGCCCGATGGCCGAAACGTCGAAGGGACCGATTTTCCGTGTCTCGGGCATGGAGCATCTCCGCTGATGGCTGTCCGGTTTGTGGAGCAGGACGATAGAAGAACACAAGTATCGTCTGCATTCGTTTCGCATCGCAAGTCGGCCGTCGAGGTGCCGATCCTGGTCGTGTTCGACGACCGATCTGCTACAGTCCCGATATGCGATGCGTGACCGGCCGGTCTCGTGTTTTTACAACACCGGAAATATTGGAGCCTCTCATGCCGAACAAACTGGAAATCAGCCGCCGTCACCTGATGATGGGCGCCGGAATCGCGGCGACAGTGTTCGCGGCCGGCGGCGTTCATGCGCGGGCCGACGAAAATTCAGCCGCACCGGACCTTACCGGCAAGTCGATTCTCATCACCGGCTGTTCGTCGGGTTTTGGCCGTCTCGGCGCCGAGCACTACGCGCGGCTGGGCGCAAAAGTGTTTGCAACGATGCGCAACCTGCCGCGCCCCGAGGCCGACGAATTGAAGGCGCTCGCGGCGAGCGACGATCTCGACATCACCGTGATCGAAATCGACGTGACCTCGGACGCGCAGGTCGAGGCAGGTGTTGCCGAGGCGCTCGCGGCGGCGGGTGGCGCGATCGACGTGCTGGTCAACAATGCCGGCATCGCCCTTTCCGGGCCGATCGAAGTCCAGGATATGGAAGCCACACGGTTGATCTTCGACACCAATGTGTTCGGCGCGCAGCGGATGATCCGTGCGGTCCTTCCGGCCATGCGCGCCGCGGGCGCCGGGCAGGTCTTCAATGTCACCTCCCAGCTTGGCCGCCTCATCGTTCCCGGCCTCGCGCAATATTCGCCGACCAAGTTCGCGCTCGAGGCGCTCAGCGAGCAGCTCGCCTATGAGACGGTCACGCAGGGCATCGAAGTGACGATCGTCCAGCCCGGCGGCTACCCGACGAAGATCTGGGAAAACTCGGTTGCTCTGTCGGCCGCGCTCAAGGCTCGGACGCCGGAGGAATTGCTCGCCGCCTATCCCCAGATGACGGCGTCCATGGGCGTCGCGAGCGGCGGGGGCGGCGACACGGACCCGATGGATGTTCCGCGGGCGATTGCCGAAATCATCGCGATGCCGGCCGGCGAACGCCCCTTGCGGCGCCCGGTACACCCGGTCGCGCGCCCGCAAGAACCCATCAACGAGGTATCGGCGCAGCAACAACTGGCAATGCTCGGCGGCTCGCCCTACGGCCCCTTGGTCAAGGCGGTGCTGACACGCTAGGTCGGGGGGACGCAGCCAAAGGAGCGGTCATGCCGAGCCCTCACCCGTTTCACGGCTTGCCCAGCCGAAGCCCGCTAGGGCGAAGGCTGGCTGGGGGACTAGGACCCCCTCGACCGTCAAAAAAATAAACGGTAACAAAGGCTTAACTTGGCTGTCGTGGCTGTGTAGCACACCTGTGTGTCACACTCAAAGCCCAATAATGGTCGATTGCATCTCGGTAGACTGTCTGCTCCAAGGCAGACTTTGTCGGCCGCGCGAGCGCTACCGCTCCGCCCTCGCGCTCGCAGCTGACACTTCAGCGAGGCGAGTTAGCCCCATCCTCCAAGCTCCCCAGCGACCTTGATAAAATAGCTCGGAACTTGGGCGAGCACCTTGCGCACGAACTCCTCTTGCTGGCATGCGGCGCGAACGCCGACCCGGTCGATGACGTTTCCCCAGGCCTGACCGAGAAGAGTCGCCACATGCCGATCCGCGAACCCAGCCTCGTGAAATGCAATCGCTGCGCGATCAGTCAGACCATATTTGATCTGCTTTTGCAGCAGGCTGGCACCAGCATACACTGCGTCGTCAAGTTCCTCGGCGAGATCCGCTATCGATGCGACGATCATCGCAACATCGTAGCCGAAGCCGCTCTCGCACAGCGCAACAGCATCTTCGACGGTGACATGGTCACGCCCGACCCGAACTTTTGCCTCAGCGAATATGTCGAAGATCACGGCATATGATCCGCCCGCCACCCACTCCTCAAGAGCGCGCGGAATTAATTTCTGATCGCTAATCGCCTGGATCTCGCGAGAAGTGCTGAAACGGAGTGCCAACGGAGAGATTTCGGTGAATAGCCGGTTCTCCTGCACTGCGGTCTGCAGGGTTTCAAGATTTTCAGTCAGCCAGGTTTTGAGTTCTGCAACCGCCGCCGGCGGTAGGGGCGACCGTCGAATAAGCGCGCGCTGGTCGCCATCGGTGTTGGCCGTGATCGAATCCCCAATCGACCGAAACACTTCGACGAGACGAACCCGCGTCTCCTCGTCAGCGAGGTGATAAGCCAATGTATTAGCCGCAAGTTCACTGATCCGCTCTGCAACGTCCTCTCCCTCGGCAAAGGTCATATTGGCAACGAGGAAGGCGGCGATATTCTGGACAGCGCGGGCGCGGCCTTCGATGAACCGGCGGAATTCGCGTTTGCTGATATTGGGTTGCGCCGCGAGCGCCGCGGCCACGACCTCATCGATCCGGGCGGCATCGGCGAAGGCGAGATCGAGCCACTCCGGCGGGATCTCTTGGACGATCGGCGGCTGGCGCTGCTGATACGCATCGAACAGCGCTAGGATCGAACTGCGAGACGGTTCGGAGTTTCGAGCGTCGAGGAGTTCGATCGCGCGGTTCCACGTCCACCGGCCGCCAAATTGCTGCCGCTGGTCATAGATGGACGGGGTCGAGAAGATGACGCTGCCCTCGGTGTGCATCCCAGCGCGGCCAGCACGCCCCATCAGATTGTGGAAGTCTCGAACAAGAATTTGTTCGCCACCCTGGCGCGTCGATGTGACGATCAGATATTTGAGCGGAAAGTTCACGCCTTGGGCCAAGGTCGAGGTGCAAATCACGAACTTCGCCAGCCCCTCTTTCATGGCGTGTTCAATTGCGAGCCGGATGCCGTGCGGCGTGTCTGCATGATGGGCGAATATCCCCAATGCCGCCGCGCGGGTCGCCGCGGCGCCAGCTCCCAGCTCAAGTTCGCAAAGGGCACGGATCTTCTCTACCTCGGCGGCATCCGAGGTTTCGATGGGCCATTCGAGCGCGACTCCCCGATCGACGATTTCGACAGCGCGCGAACAGATTTTTGTCACGCTGTTTTTTCGGCCGCAGAAGATCGCGACGCTGCCGTTGCGCACGACGTGCAGGCCGAGGAACAGACCAACATCACCGCCGGTCTTCTCGGGAAATCTACGCCGGGCAGTTTCCCTGCCGCGGAGCGGCAGAGCGATGTCGCTGATGATGCGGGGCACGAAATATTCACGCTCGGCCGGATCCTCCGGCTTCACATATTCGAGTCGCCCGCGTTGGTCCTGCCAACTCGCAAAGGCGATACTTTTGGTCGTCGGCAGCAGGCCGTCGGCACCGACAACCGCATCGGCATCGCCGATCAGCCATGCGGCGACATCAGACGCGTTGCCGATCACGGCGGAGATGAGAATGATCTGGGTCTCGGCGGGGAGCGAAATGCGGAGCGAGGTAAGAAGGAGCTCGTAGGTTGGGCCCCGTGCCATCCCGTCAAATTGATGCCCTTCGTCGTAGATCACCAGACCGATCCGCTCGGCAAGGTCTGGAGCCCGGCGCAACATATAGAGGAGCTTTTCGGGTGTTACGATCAGTATCGAGTCTTCGGCGAACAGCGCATCGAGAGCGAGGTCGAACTGATAGGCATCCGATGCTTCGTCCAGGCGCACATTTTCGCCTACAAAGGCGGTCACCAGGTCGCCTCGGATATCATGGCAGAGCGAACGATAGGGGGCGACGATGACGGCAAGATGCTCGCGACCGCAGGCATGGCTTGGCCGTTTCATTCCAAGCCGGAGCCGAACAAGACAATCCGGCTGAAGACGGACATCGGGCTGATGGACTGGGACGGGCTTGGCAGATTCATGACGCGCGCGACCATTCATCCGGTCGATTCTTATTTCAACCTGGCGCGACGCCGCATCGCTGGCTTCGAGCGCGGGCTTCCCACGGCGTCGAACACTCAACGCATCTGGCACGCCTACAGCTTCTACAATCCGGAGATGGTGCCCAAGCTCGCAACCATCCTGCGCTTCTATCATAATTACATGCTGCCGAGAGGTAAGGAGAAGGCGACGCCGGCAATGAAGCTCGACTTGGCGAAGGGCGTGGTTTATGAACGCGACCTCTTTACGTTTCGCCTATCGTGATTTGGCGCGATCGGATCAGCGCCAGTATACGCACAGGCCCGAAGTGGCTCCGATGTGCATTGATTTCATTGAATTTTTTCGGTGGCTCGTGACTCGTTTCACCGGCTCAACGTGATTCATATCTAGTGGTTTTCAAGTTCATTTGGCTCAATAAAGCTAAGTAACTGATTTCGTTTCCTTTTCACGAGAGTGCATGCACACCGTGCACACGATAGAGTCTCGTTCGTCAATCCAGCCTCTGCGGCTGTGGCAGCGATTGTCCGATTATCGAAGCACTTTTCTCTCGCGAGAAGATCGGGCGCTGATCCCGTCACGCAACGAGGCGGCACATCGCGATCTTTTGGCTGGCAGATAGATTGTCAGATCCACCGTCGTACCTTGCGGCAATAGTTTCGATATTCATCCCCAAACTCCCGATCGAGAACGCGTTCCTCGATGCAGACCTGCAGATACACCGCGACAATCAGCATCGACACAAGCGCAAGTGCGATGAAGCTCGGCAGGACAAGAAACATTCCAACGAAAAGGAGAACCTGCCCGACGAAGACAGGATTCCGGGAGAAGGCAAAAGGTCCGGTTCGAACGATATACCCCAGTTCCCCCTCAGCCGCCCCTATCCGCCAGGAGCGGCCCATGTGAACTTGTGAATAGAGCGCAAAGGCGCCTCCCGCAAAGACAAGAGCAACGCCGAGAAGATCAGCGGGTATCCCTCCGGCCATGTTCCAAAGCGGATCGGCAACCCGGCTGCCTGAAAGCAGGATCATAAAGCTGTAGATTGCGGCGCCGGCAAACGAGATGCGAAACAGAAATGCCGGGAGACCCTGATGTTCCGTCCCTCGTCCAAAAAGCCAGACCGGGCGTCCCGCCGCTCGGGCTGTCCGCACCGTCAGCGTCAAGAACAGCACCATGTAAGCGAGTACGCCGAAGGCCGCGGCAAAATCAACCATAACAAGCAACTCTCCATATCCCCTCAATGGGGCGTAGCTTCATATGCACCCTGCACCAGCTACAGGGTCAAGCTGGCCGATCCTGTCTCGATCGGCCAGCCAACCCGTCATGCGGCGCGTTCCTCGTCCCTCGCATGGGCGAGGCGATAGATCGCGGGCAGCACGAGCAGCGTGAGGATGGTGGAGGACAGGATGCCGCCGATCACCACGGTCGCGAGCGGGCGCTGCACCTCCGCGCCCGCGCTTGTCGCGAGAGCCATGGGTACGAAGCCGAGCGAGGCAACGAGCGCCGTCATCAGCACCGGACGGAGCCGCGTCATGGCTCCCTGCCGGATCGCTTCATCGAGCGGAAGCCCTTGCGCGCGCAGGTTCTTGATGAAGCTGATGATGACGAGGCCGTTCAGCACCGCGACGCCCGAGAGCGCGATGAAGCCGACGCCCGCCGAGATCGAGAGCGGCATGCCCCGAAGCGCCAGCGCCGCGATCCCGCCGGTCAGCGCGAGCGGCACGCCCGAGAAGACGAGTAACGCATCCCTCGCCGTACCAAGGCTCGCGAAGAGCAAGGCGAAGATCAGCACCAGCGCCGCAGGCACGACGATGGAAAGCCGCTTCGCCGCCGAGACGAGCTGCTCGAACTGTCCGCCCCATTCGAACCAGTAGCCGGGCGGCAATCGCACCTGCGCCTCCACGGTATCGCGCGCCTCGTCCACGAACGAGCCGAGATCGCGCTCGCGGATATTGGCCGTTACCGTGATCCGCCGCTTGCCATTCTCCCGGCTGATCTGGTTCGGACCGGGCGCAAGGCCGATCTCCGCCACCTCGCGAAGCGGCACGACGCGCGGCATGCCATCGCCGAAGGGCGAGTAGGAGGCAGGCGCGAAGCGGTCCTCCGCTTCATGCGCGGGCGGCAGCGGAATGGGCAGCTCGCGCAAGCGGTCCATATCCTGGCGGAGCGCCTCCGGCAGCCGCACCAAGACGGGCGTGCGCCAGTCTCCTTCATAGAAGGTACCCGCCCGCGCACCTCCCACTGCCGCCTGCACGACCGCCTGCACCTCCGCCACGGAGAGCCCAAGCCGGGCGGCAACATCGCGTTTCACCGAGATGGAAAGCACGGGAAGCCCTTGCACCTGCTCCACCTGCACGTCGGCCGCCCCCTCAATCCGCTGAACGACGGCCGCCACCTCGTTCGCCGAGGCGAGGAGCCTCTCCATGTCGTCGCCAAATATTTTGATGCCGACATCCGAACGGACGCCCGAAATGAGCTCGTTGAAGCGCAGCTCGATGGGCTGCGAGACCTCGTAGTTCGCCCCTGGTATGGCGGCGAGCTTTTCGTCGATCTCTCGCAGGAGCTCGGCCTTCCGCTTGCGCGGGTTCGGCCAGGAGGAACGCGGCTCGATCATCACATAGGCGTCCGAGATGCTGGGCGGCATGGGGTCCGTCGCGATTTCCGCCGTGCCCGTCCTCGCGAAGACCTCCCTCACTTCGGGAAGCTCGATCAGCGCCCTTTCGACCTGCTTCTGCATCTCCACGGACTGTGTGAGGCTTGTGCCCGGCATGCGGAGCACTTGCACCGCCACATCGCCCTCGTCGAGCCGCGGGATGAACTCCGTGCCGAAGCGCGTCGCGCCGAGCGCGGCGACGAACACGAGCGCCGCCGCCGCGATGGCAACCGTTTTCTGGCGACCGAGCGCGAAGCGAAGCGCGGGCCGGTAGCCCTTCTCCGCCCAGCGCATCACGGGGCTTTCCTTCTCCTCCACATCGCCGCGCACGAAGATGGCGATGGCCGCGGGAACGAAGGTGATCGCCAGCGCCATCGCCCCGAGAAGTGCGAGGACGACCGTGACCGCCATCGGCGTGAACATCTTGCCCTCAACGCCGGTAAGCGTGAGGATCGGCAGGTAAACGACGGTGATGATGAAGGAGCCGAACATGGCCGGCGTTATCACCTCGCGCGTTGCGTCCACCACCACGGCGAAGCGTTCGTCGAGTCCGAGCACACGCCCCAGATGTTTTCGTTCCTCGGAAAGACGCCTCAGGCAGTTTTCCGTGATGATGACGGCACCGTCCACGATCAGGCCGAAGTCGATGGCGCCAAGACTCATCAGATTTGCACTGACGCGGTATTCCACCATGCCCGTCACCGCGATCAGCATGGAGAGCGGGATGATGGCGGCGGTGATGAGCGCCGCCCGGAAGTTCCGCAGCAGCACGAAGAGGACGACGATGACGAGCATCGCGCCTTCCACCAGATTGTTGCGGACGGTGGAGATCGTCTTCTGGACGAGGTCGGTCCGGTCGTAGAGCGTTTCGATCGTCACGCCTTCGGGCAGGCTGCGCCCGACTTCCGCGAGCTTGCCGCGGACGGCGCCCGCCACCTCGCGGCTGTTCTCACCCATCAGCATGACCGCCGTGCCGAGAACCGTCTCCTCGCCGTCATGCGTCGCGGCGCCGGTGCGGAGCTCCTTGCCGAAGGTCACCTCTGCGACATCGTGGATATAGATCGGCCCGCCATTATGCGTGCCGAGCAGCACCTCGCCGAACGCCGCCGCATCGCCGATCTGGCCCGGCAGGCGGATCAGATATTGCTCGCCGTTTCGTTCGATATAACCGGCGCCCTGATTGACATTATTGTCCTCCAGCGCCTTCACGACATCGGCAAAGGTGAGGTTGAAGGAGGTGAGCCGGTAGGGATCGGGCACGACATGAATCTGCCGCTCGAAGCCGCCAATGGCGTTCACCTCGACCACGCCCGGCACGGTGCGCAATTGCGGGCGCAACATCCAGTCGTGGATCGCGCGCAAGTCGGACAGTGTATAAGGCTTTCCCTCCGCGTTGCGCGCATCGGGCGCCGCCGCCATGCGGTACATGTAGATTTCGCCGAGGCCGGTCGAGATCGGCCCCATCGCCGTTTCGACATCGGGCGGCAACTCGCCCGATACGGCCTGGATGCGCTCGCCGATCAATTGCCGCGCGCGGTAGATATCCGTGCCGTCCACGAAAACGACCGTGATCTGCGACAGGCCGTAGCGCGAGAGCGAGCGCGTGTAGTCGAGGCCAGGCAGGCCGCCCATCGCCGTTTCCAGCGGAAAGGTGATGCGCTGCTCCACCTCGACGGGGGAATAGCCGGGCGCGGAGGTGTTGATCTGCACCTGGACATTGGTGATGTCGGGAACGGCGTCGATCGGCAAGCGTGTGAAATTGTAGGCACCAAACGCCGCGACGAAGGCGACCGTCAGCAGCACGAGCCAGCGATGTTTGACGCAGAAGGAGACGATTGCTTGTATCATGTTTCATCTCCTCAATGCGAATGAGCGGCGGTGTTCTTGCCCGCCTCGGCCTTGAGGATGAAGGCATTGCCTGCGACATAAGAGATACCGGCGGCGAGCCCTTCGAGTATCTCGACATGCGAGGCATCGCTCCGGCCCACCTTCACCGGCACCCGCTCAAAGTAGCCTTCCTCGCCCGGCACATAGATGAAGGCTTCCGCGCCGTCATGGAGGATCGCCTCGCGCTTCACCGTCACCGGCGCCGAGACGGGCTCCTGCATCACCGAAGCCGTGACGAAAAGGCCCGGCTGAAGATGGCCCTCGGGATTTGCGGCCGTCGCGCGGGCGAGCACACTCTGCGTGTCCTGCGCGGCGATAGGGGACACGTAGGAAACCACCGCCTCCACCTCGCCGCCGCCATTCTCCGCTGGAAAGACGACGCGCTGTCCCTCGCGGATGAGGCCGGCATCGTGGCGATGAACCTGCAGGTCGAGCCAGACGGTCGAAAGATCGGCGACGACCATCAGCGGATCGTCCGTTCCCGCGAACTGGCCGGGCACGACATTGCCGAGAATGACGCGGCCCGGAATGGAGGCGATGAGCGGATAGGCGCGCAGGCTCTCGTTGCTCTCGACGGTCGCCATCACCTCGCCCTTCTCCACGCGGTCGCCAAGGCGCTTGTTCACGCTTGTCACGATGCCCGGAAAGCGCGGCACGACATGAACGAGCCTGTCGAGATCGGGGCGGACGGTGCCGAAGAGAGTGATCGAAGGGTGCAGTGTGCCCGGTCCGGCTTTGGCGATTTCAAGCCGTGCGTTGCCGATCTGCGCAGGCGTCAGCGTTACATGACCATCTTCATGCTCGTCATGCTCGTCGTCATGGCTGTGCCCGTGCCCGCTCTCGTCATGTCCATCCTCTTCGTCGTGGCCGTGACCGTCATGGGCATCCTCGCCATGAGCGTCGTGCTCCTCTTCGCTTTCACTCCCATCACGATGGTCGTGATGTTCCTCCACGGCCTTGTCGCCGCCATGGTCATGATCGCGGTCGCCCTGTGCCAGGGCGGGCGATATGGCGAGGGCGACAGCCAGGCCCGAAGCGAGCAACCGGCGCGCCAGGATTTCCGTCTTGATCGTTTTCATTGTGCATCTCCTTCGGCCGCTTCTTCCTTGCCGGAAAGGCCGGTCAGAATTTCGATGGAGGCCAGCGCATTACGGCAGGCGAGAAGGGCCTCCGTTTCCTGCATCCGGCTGTCGGCGCTGGTCTGCAGCGCATCGAGAAGATCGAGTACGCCAAAACGGCCCGCGAGATAGCCTTCGCGGATTGCGGCGGATGTTTTTGCCGATGTGGGGACGACCGATCTGCCAAGCCGTTCCGCCTCGCGGCAGCGGCTGCCATAGGTCTGATGCGCCTGCTGCAATTCGCGGGCGAGTTCCACTCTCGTCTGCTGCGCATCGAGATCGGCCTGCACGACACGGCGCGAGGCGGCGTCGATATTGCCCTGATTGCGGTCGAAGACGGAGATGGGAATGGAAACCGAGAAGAGCAGCGCGCTTTCATCCGTTCCCGCGAAATGGCGCGCGCCCGCACCGAGCGTCACATCGGGAAGGGCGTTCGACTTTTCGAGGTCGAAGGCTGCGCGGCGCGCGCCGATTGCCTGCTGCCCGCCCAGCACCGCCGGATGGGTGTCGAGCCGGGCTTCAAGCTCGTCGAGACCCGGAAGCGGCATTGCCGGAACGGCGAAAGGTCCGTCCGCGCGCAGCGGGCGATAGCTCCGTTCCGACCAGAGCGCAAGCAATGCCTGCTGCGCCGTTCCGAGTTCGGCCTGCTTCGTGCCTGCCCTGATCTCGGCGAGGTCGAGTGCGAGCAGTCCGCGGTTGAGATCGGCCTCCGAGGAAGCGCCCCGCTCGAAGCGCTGACGCAGCGCGGGCACGAGGCCACGAATTTGCGCCGCCGCCTCGGCGGATGTTTCCGCCTCGCGCTGCGCGGCAAGCAGCCCGTTGAAGGCATGTGTCACCGCCTCGCGCAATCGCCGCTCCACGGCATCCCGTTCGGCGGCTGCAACGGCCTCCGAAAGACGGGAGAACCGCTTTCTGTTTTCGCGCTTGCCGCCCGTTTCTATGCGCTGGGAGAGGCCGAGCGTGACATCCGCCTCCTCCGTGCCGCGATAGGGGCCGGAACCGAGTACATTCTCGACTTCGAGGCCGAGTTCCGGATTGGGCAGAAGCCCCGCTTGCCGCGCTTCTGCGGCACGTTCGCCGATTGCCTCGAAGGCGATGCGCGCCTGCGTGTTCTGCGACAGCGCGATGGCGATGGCTTCGTCGAGCGTTACCGATGCCGTGTCCGACGCGAACACCGGCATCGCGAGTCCTGCCGACAGAAAAATGCCGGACAGGGCTCTCCGCCAGAGGCGGAATGAACCTTTCATGGATCACCTGTAGATAAAAGACATCGGGCGTTCCCGGACGGGAACGCGCTCAGGCTCAGACGATCGCTATTTCAGGAGGGGGGCCTTCGGGAGAAAGCAGCCGGCTTGCCGCCCGTTCATTGCCGGGAACGGGAACATGGATCATCGCAAGAGCGGCACGGACTTCGCCGCGCGACATGAGCACGACATGCTGGAGAACATGACAGATATCACAAATCGCACCGGGAACGGGATCGCCAGAAGCGGAATCCATGCCGCGCTCCATCTCCGCCATCTGGAGGACGGCTTCGCCCGCCTCGCCGTGAATCGTATCTGCGGATGCGCTGACGGACAGACATCCCCAAAAAAGGCTGGCGGCGACGAGCTGGGCGAGGAAACGGGACATCATGCGATAATGACCCGTTTCCCCGAAATTTCAAGCCAATGTGATGAGAGATAAGCGCGCCAAGTCCGCGCTGTCGATTTTGGGCTGGCGAGTTTTTGTAATCTGGGAGTGTCAGACGAGCCAACCGAGAGCAATTCGCAATCTTATTCGTCGGATTACTGGGGGAAAGTGATAGGCCGCATCTTCCGTCTGTCGCCTATGTTCAGGGTGCTGAACAAAAGCATGCATGGATAAATCACGTAACCTATTGAATCGAATAAGTTTGCCCCGCATACTGGATTTTTTCCGATTTGCGGGGCAAAGCTTTATCTATCAAGGGCTTAGCTGGAAAAGCCGCCCCAAACGACTGATTTGGCGTTCGAATTGCCAATATCAACATTTACCGTAGGGGCTGGGCGTGAAGGCGCGGCGCTCTTTACAGAATACAATTTCCACAATCTGGCTATCAGATGGAAACTGAATCGGCTCTGTCTGGCTGGCCAAGGTTGGGCAGGTTCAACTTGAAGCCCGACCACTATGTCAGAAACTCGATATTTTCTGACATAGTTGGTTCGGCAACGTCAGAAACGTGGGCCGAAGCGGAGAAAGAAACTTGGAAAACATATGAGGATAGACCGGAGGCGCCGGTTCTCAGGTCAGTGACAAGTCCCGATCCAGTGAGCGGCATTGCTCAATGTCGACTATGAGCGGAACATGATCACTATGCTTTAGCCAATCCTCGTGCTTGCCGATTTCTAACTGGGTGACTTTTCCAAGCAGCGAGCGCGAAACAAAAAAATAGTCGATGTGGTAAGGGCTGTCCGGCTTGCGGCGCATGTAGAATGTAAGGCACGACTCTTGGCCCTGCTCCTCTTTCATTATGTGATGATAGACGCTCGTTATATTAATTTCCTCTAGCTCCCTAACAACGTCAGTGTGATTCCACCACCTATCCCATTCGTCCCAGCGCTTGTTGCTATTGAAGTCGCCACAAACAATTGCTTTTCCGGCCGAGAGTTTTTCTTTGTAGGCTTGCAGGTATTTCCAGAACTGCCCTATGTAGGCAAAATTTGGCGAGTTAGCTTGCTTCGTCCAGACGCCAAGCAAATTGAAATCATCATTGATGCGGCAGGGTAGAAACAACTCAAGAGAGTTGCTGTCCCAGTCAAGCCTCTCCATCCTGATTTCAGGGCGCGCGAAAATGCCTAGCCCTTTATGTTTGTTATTGCCTGTCCACAGGGAATTGCGCGCCCAGGTGGAATATGGGGCAGGTGAATATGACGGGTCACCGCATTCTTGGATGACGGCAATGTCAGCACCAAGACTTTCGACAAGATGGAATTTTTTCCCGAAGGCGCCGTTGCAGTTCCAGCTAACAATTCTCATGATCGCAGTTGTTCGAAGATTTCGGACCTAGCTCCAAGTTATCATCAATCGGGGTTCTTGCGCGAAACCAAAGCCTTTATCTGGGTTCGTCTGAGTGATCCGTTGGACGATCTTCGCTTATCTCACTCCTGCCTTGGCAGTCTGAACGGACAGATTCCGTCGAAGGTCACGTCGCATTCGAGCGGTGCGTATGCCCGTCATCCGGCCCGGTGGATCGAGCCTGATAGGGCTTCACTTTGATATCACCCGCGCGCTTGCGCGTTTGGGCAATATCGAAACTGTTCTGCATGCGCATGAGCGTGTCCATCGGCACGCCGAATGCCTTCTCCAGGCGGAGCGCCATTTCGGGCGAAAGACTTGCCCGCTCGTTCAGCAACGCCGATAGCGCCGCCCGGGTGACACCGAGCACTTCTGCCGCGCCTGTTACGGACAGGCCCAGAGGCTCAATGATCTCATGTTTGACGAAGCCGCCGGGATGGGCGGGGTTCTTCATGCGAATGCCTTGCGTCGTGCCCATCGCGCTCTCCTAGTGGTAGTCTTCGTAATCAAGATCGACGATCTCGATCTCTGTCTGGTCTATCCGGAATGTGAGGCGCCAGTTCTTCGTGACAAAGAGACTCCATGTCCCCTTGCGGTCGCCGGTCAGCTGATGCGCCTTCCAGCTCGGAACCGTCCGCAACTCCTCCTCACGCTCCATATCCTGGAGGAAGGAGACGATCCGCCGAAGCTTCGGCACAATAGCGGGCTGTAATCCGGCGGCGTCATCGGTCTCGATAAACCGGCGCAGTCCCTTGTGGATCACGTTCCGTATTTTCATGAAATTACACCCGTGAGCCGTATAGTGTCAAGTGGCGCTATACGGTCACCCTGTCAAGGAATCAGCCCTGGAGCCACATGATACGCTGCCGGGGCGGGTCGAACGAACCTCCAGCCAGCAACCGCTAGGCCTGGTCAGCAAGCCTCACAACCAAATCGCGGTCCCGTTCCGCGATCAGCGGCAGGAGCCGAGGCATGAGAGCCTTTGCCGCGACAGGCTCCTTGCGGAAGAAGACGAGCAGCGCCCCGCCCAGGACGATCTTCCCGCGCGTATCCTCACGGCGCCGCCGTTCGCGCTCTTCGCTTGCGAGGGCGCGGATGCGCAGATCGAGCTTTGCGCGCCGCGCTTCAAGCGCGGCGCGCCGCTCCTCAGGCGATTTCGGCTTCGTTGGTTTCGGAGCCTTCGGGACCGCTGAAGTCGGCATCGTTCTCTGCCTCGATTTTCGCAATGCGCGCGAGTTCATGAAGGATGATCGAGAGCAGTTCGGCGCGAACCCGGTCCGGCATTTCGAGCGCGTTGAGGACCTCCCGCACAGCGCTCTCCTGGTCCTTCGCCTTATGACCGGGCGAGTCTGCGAGCGACCAGAGCCAGCCGAGTTTCTCATTGAAGCTGATAACGGCGGCGACACGCCCCTTGGGCGACCAGAGCCGCAGGAACTTGTCCTTCCATTGCCAGTGCCAGCCGCTGACCGATTTTCCAATCATGTTTTCTTTCCTTCTCCTGGTGTTTGCCTTCCGTGGACCTATGAACAGGTTTGAAGAACACAAGCGAGGCAGCGGAATACCCGAAGGGCGCAATTACGCATTCCCCCGAGGGGAACGCGCAGCGGTCAGGGCAAGCCCCGACACCCCGCCTGAAGGCGCGAGAGAAATGGCGATAGGATTTCTGAGGGTCTCAAAAATCTCGCGGGGGACCGGCGCAACGGCCTGCGCCCGCATGGCCTATGTGCTGCGCAGCCGTGTCCACGATCCTCGCATCGCGACGACGCATGACTATCGGAAGAAAGGCACGGATGACCTTCTCGCATCCGGCATTACCGGCTGGAACGGCGACGCCGAGAGCCTCGGACAGGCCATGTCCCTTGCCGAGCGGCGCGGGGATGCTTGCGAAGGCCGCAGCGCCATCCTCGCCGTGCCCCATGAGCTGACAATCAAACAATCAGCGGCGCTGGTTGAAAACTGGTGCCGTCACCTCAACGAACGGCACGGGGTCGCCTGCGCTTGGGTCATCCATGCGCCGGACGAGTCTGGTGACGAACGGAATGTCCATGCGCACGTGATTGTGACCGGCCGCCGCAGCACAGGCGATGCTTTGGGCGAGAAAGCGCGCGAGCTGGATGACCGCAAGACCGGCCCGGCCGCTATCGAGGCATGGCGGGCGGCATGGGGCGATCTCGCCGGGCGTGCCCTCGAACAAGCGGGCAAGGCCCAGCCGGTCGATATGCGCTCCTGGAAGCGGCGCCTGGAGGCTGAAGGCCTGCCCAAAGACTTGATTGAAGGTGAAGAGCATCTTGGGCCCGCGCGCTCATCCGCCGAGCGGCGCGGGCGCAAGACCGCCGCCGGAGACCGCAACCGGAGGAAGCGGCGGCGGCGCAAGGAGGCGGGCACATTGATAGCGGAGCGCCGGAAGACAGGCGGCGGGGACAAGACCGGCCATCCCCGGACGACGGCGCCGGTTCTTAAAACCGCATCGCACGAAAAACAAACGAAGAAGCTGAGCAGGCCGTCAAACGCGCCGGTAAGAACGGCGCGGCTTGAGAAAGCGGTTCGCAAAGGCCGACGCTTGTTCGATGACATGGTCGACGAGGCCTCCGAAGCCGTCATCGAGAACGCACGATCGCGCGGCGGCGAGGAGCGATAGCGACTTTTGTCACGGCGCTGTCAATGTCGCTTTACTGCGCTAAGTGCCGCTGCGGTTTGCGGTTTCTGGGATTTGTCAGTGTCAATGAGGGGGGATTCTAGATTTCGAACTTGAATACCGTTGGTTCGGGCTCAGGTCGAGGCATACCCGACCACAGAAACGGCGAGTTCCACTCCATGCCACGAAAGTCATCTCGTAACAAACAACCGCTTCTGCCATTTCCAGAGTTCAAAAAACTTGTCGCTGCAGCAGGAAGCAGTACCGAAGCAAGAGATACATTACGATCCATGCTCCGCGTGCATAGAACGAGGAGTGCGTCCTGGCGAGGCCAAAATGTTGTGCCACCGGATACTTTCTTGGACGTAGTGACATCCGCATTCAGAGCACAGACCGATATACCTTTAGAGCTTCCGCTGGCCGTCACTATGACGCTAGTTTCCGGTCGCTTGTTGCGGGCTGGATGCGGGATCGACATAAATGGACAGAGAATAAAGCCAATACTGTGGACATTGGCGCTCGCCGCGAGCGGGGCAGGAAAATCTTATGTGTTGCAACGCGTATTAGACATAGCTGGGCCTATAGAGCTTTTTCCTGATCCAGGATCCGCGGCGCAATTCGTGCAAGACCTCGCCGCTCACAACAGATCTGTCTGGGTACGAGATGAATTTGGGCAATTCTTGAAATCGCTCGATCAGCAGACGCATATGGCAGAACTCCGAGACTATCTACTGAGGCTGTACGATGGACAAACAATTTCGCGGCGGACAAAAAGCGATCCGATCTCGATTCAGGATCCAGCGTTGGTGATTTTGGGCACAACGGTATTAGAAACATTCAAGGACTGTGTGAGCCCGGAGTCTCTCGTTGACGGCTTTGCGCAAAGATACAACTTCATTGTGGCGCCGCCGGATCCAAGTCGCTGTGCGGCAGACTTTCCTCTATACGATTTGCGTCCCTATGAGGACGCTATGCGGACGGCATGGTCTAGAATTGAAGAATTGCCGTTACATCCAATTTATCGAGTGGGGACCGAAGCCGTAGAGGCATTCAAAATTGCCTTCAAAGACTTGATGCCCGCAGATCAAGCATTGCCGCTTTCATTCTTCAGGCGAGTGATGTTTTCGGGAATACGTTATGCGGCCGTCTATCACCTTCTTCTGGGTGATGAATGTGACGAAATCACCGCGCGTGACATGGGGTGGGCGATCAGGATGGTTTCCTTGCATCTTGAGGATGCGCGACAGATTCTCGATGGCTATGGGCTAAGTGAACTAGAGCGCGTCGTCTGCCGTGTCGAGCAGATCAAAGCGGAGGTCGAAGCCTCTGGCCGCAAGTGCAAGCCCCGAGATCTAATCCGCCGTATAGCAGCGATCAAAACTGCGAATGAGGCCAAAGCGCTTCTCCATCTAACGGATTGAAAATGGCGCGCTAGGTGCTTCGGAGGTAGGGGTGCAACAAATTCGGAACACGCGCTGCATAAAAAAAGCCCCGGATCGCACAGCGATCCGGGGATGAAAAGCCTGAGCCGTCTAGGCCGCGAGCTTTCGCTTCGTAAGGCTTCTCTCGTCTTGCCACGCTCGACGTAAGTCGAACAGCATCATGTATCGTGCAAGATGCTGCTCACTAATGTAATCGATGGCCCTGAGTTCATGCAGGAAGTTTTCTAGAAACTGTTTGGTTTCCTTGCCCTTTCCGAAAACCACGAACTGAGTCCCCTGGATTACGTCGATGACGTTTCGAGCGATAATCTTGCCCTCTTTGTTTCGCTTCTCACGCTTGAAGAATGGAATGTCACGCGTGATTTCGATGCGATAGGCATGCTCGCTGTAAAAATGCCGATTGTGCGGCCCCATGTCGTCTCGCGGCACCAAGGCTACAATGGTCTCAGCGTTTCCTTGTTCGACCTGCAGATGGGCATACTCCAGAAACGTAGCCCAGGCACGCAAGCTGTAGGGCGGGTTAAGCCAGATGAACTTTCCATCCCATCGCCGCACCAATGAACCAAAGGGCTGGTCATTTGTGAAGTGCCGCTTGGCCGGAACATGAGCAACAACGTGACGATCCTTGCGAAACTGCTCCGGTGTGCTGCCCCAGGTTCGCTTGGAAACCCGTCGCACTCCGATATCGTAGCGACCATCTTGCTGCATCGAACAAACGTCGATGTCGAATGCAGTTCGATTGGCTGCTTTCAACACGAGTCGAGGGATAAAGCCCGCCGTGTAACACTGATCGCCGGCAGGGGTTGTTCGCACATCCGCGTTGATTCCAGCCAGCATATCCCTGCGGCGTTTCCAGCCTGGGTCAATTGAGAGTGAACCCAGGAAATCCGGAGTCCAGATGGCACCCGCGGCGATCCGCGCTGGCTCCGCTTTGCAGACGGGCCTAGTCTTCCGGTTTTCGTTCGCCGGAAAGATCGGAATAACGACTAAACGCCCTTCCTTCGCACCCGACATGATCGCGGGCACTGATCGAAACGAGTTGTGAAACAAGCCAGACTTTTGGATCAGGAGCCCGTTCCCATGCTTCCCCACTTTGATGCCGAATTTGCTCGTAACTATTTCTATCCCGAACTTGGTCACGTTATTTGGCCCAGAGATTTCGACGGGACGGACGCTTACTCGGGTTCCGGCTTTGATTCCTGCTGCTGCGGCCGCTGCAAGCGAGAGATGGACGTGGGCGATTGTGCCCTTGCGGACTTTGAAGCTTGAGAGGGTTCCGTAGCAGCAGACGTTCGTGAGGCGGTTCAGGGTCTCGTTATTCATAGCTTTATCCTCGTTTTCTCGGCGGCGGAATGCGCGCTCGCCTCCGGCGCGCGCATTTCCTCCGCTCCTCCCTTCCTCCTTCCTCCTTCCTCCTTCCTCCTTCCTTTCACTCTCCTGTTTCGGCAGGCGTTAACCGGCTCACCCGTTTAATGCTCTAAATCTAATTAGTAAGGCAGGCTCAATTTTTCGCGGAAATCAGCCAATCTAGGGTGTGGTTTTCGCAACAAAAGTTGCTGATAGAGCAATCAAAGTTTCAAATTGAATCAAATTGTCTGTCTGGGAAATAGCGTTAAGCGCGAGTTGATGATGTGGAACGGTTTTGAAACGGATGCCAGCTAAAATTCTCGTTCGCCAAGGAGCAAGGCAGGCACTGGCAAGCAAGATGAGAAAGTCGAAGGTGGATGTATGAAGCGATTTTCGATTATCGATCGAGAGACTAACAGGGAGACGGAGGGCTATGGCCTTGTCGTCCCGCGATACTCACACCATCCGTATAAAGATGATGGAGCACAGGTTTCGCAGAGCGCCCTTCGCGATCTTGCTTTGAACCCGAAGCTTCCCAAGCGGGCGCTGCGCATCGCGATTTGGCTGATCAGTCAGGTAAGAAGAAAGGGAGGGGTAAACGCACGGAGAGAAGATATTGCGCGCGAACTTGGCATGCACAAGAGCGACGTAAGTCGGGGGCTCAAAGAGCTATACAATCACGGTATAGGTCCGGATCAGGACGGTGTCCTCTATCGGCCCATTTTATCGCCCGGGCAGCGGCCAATTATCGGTGTTCGTCCAAGCGTGGCTTGGAAAGGCCCGAGCGATGATTTGCGGCTCGCGATAGAAGATGAAAAGCGCGAATCCGATCTATTGCAGAATGAGATCGGTTCCTGAGTACAAGCCGTCCTATCATATTGCCAATCGCTCCGTCGTGATCAGATTGGGCGGCCGGGTCCAAATGAACTCGGAAAGTCTAGCTTTTCTATCGCGTCCTTCTTTTGAAGAATCGAAACCTGACGGCCATAGACGGAAGCTGTGACACCGCCATATTCATGGCCGACCAGGAGCGCGATCAGGTCGACGGCGACGCCAGCATCCCGAAGTCCGCTGACAAAGCTGTGCCGGAACGAGTGGAAATCCGTATGCGGCGAGTAGAGCTCTCGCGCCTGCCGGTAGGTCCGGAACCACTTGCCAAGCTGCTCGCCATATTCTTTGTAGGCACCGGACGGCCGCAGATCCGGGAAGAGCGGTGCCTTGTTCGATAGGCCGTCGACAAATTCCCGCAGGCCGAGCGCGATCAAGGTGGAGTGAACAGGCACCTCGCGGATCGCCGCCTTCGATTTCAAGCGGCGGTCATAGGTCGCCTGGATGCGCAACAGCCAGACCCCGTTCGAGATGTCGAAATCATCCTTGCGAAGCCTCGCGACCTCTTCGCGCCGGAGGCCTGAGAAGAGCGCGATCAGCGGGCACCAATATTTCCAATGCGTGAGGCGTTTCTGATGCGCGATCTCTTGATGGAAGGGGCGGCGGCACCCATTCCACACAGGTGACGCAAAGAGCGCCCTTAGCTCTTCCTGAGTGAACGGCACACGCGTGCCACGGCGCGCCGTCTCCGTATCGATCAGCCGTTTCTTATAAAGTGTGCCCTCGAACGGGTTCATGACGCGAAGGCTCCGGGGAACCAGCGGCGAACGCCAGAGCGATGTAAAGAAGGTCAGATGCTTGTTCGCGGTCTTTTTCCGCATACGTTCGACACGGCGGCGCGCCTCTGCGGTGGTGAACTCGTGCTTGTCGACGCAGATCGGCTGGTCGCTGTCTCCAGCGGCGGCGATCTCCCGTTCGATGCGGTCTGCCATTGCGATTGCTTGGCGCGGCGTCTTGCGGCGATAGGGGCCTTTGCCGTAGTCGCGGGGGACGCGCAGTAATTCGGCCGCGAATTTCTGACCGTCTTCCGGCGTCAGCTCCTGCATCTGCTTGTCCCCGACAAGGTCCACGAAATACCGCCGCGCCAGATCGTCGTCGGATTTCGTCTTGGCGGCGATGCCTTGCTTTTGGCGGTAGCTCGCAAAATCGCGCGCGACCTCGTCAATCGTCCGCGACAGGAAGACCGCCTCATCCTGATTGAGGCGCGTGGTCCAGGTGCGCAACAGCGCGCTATCGAGTGGATATTTCTGCGCAACGAAACTTGGAATGTCCTGATCGGAGGTGTAACGCCCCTGCCATCTCTCGGCCTCAATCGCATAGGCCCTTGCCACCACTCTCGTGGCGTCGCGCGCAAGCGCCTCATACTGGGGTGTGTCACGATCCAAGGAGAGCCCGAAGGCAGTAAGCGCCGTGTCTAAGTCTTCGCGAATTCGATTTGTTGCGTTGACCCGCGCGTCGACCTCCCGGAACTCGGCTTCGGTTTCCGGATGTTCTTCGTGGTAATCCACCCAATCCCAAAATGCCGCGTATTGCTCATCGGTCCATTCCGACTCGTCCTCGGGCAGGTTTGGTGCGGCTTTCCGGTCTGCGCTGTAGCGCCCGCCTTCCATGTCGTTGTCTCGCTTGGCCTCGCCTTCGGAGAGGATGCGGTTGAACATCGTTTCCAAGACAAGCCGGAGCTGGAGCTTGGAGGGCGGGAATTTAGACGGCGCGTTCAAGAGCAGGGCCTCCAGACGATCTAGTGCGGCCGAACACCGGCGCGCCATGCGGCGGGCAGGGGCGGCCTCCTTGGTGCGCAGCGACACGGCGAGCGTTGCCTGGTTGAGCACATGGGCGAGCGTTCTGGGAAGTCTGGCGCGGAAGTAGTAAACCGCGCCTCTACGGGTGAGGTGAAGATGGCGGGTTGGCATGGGCTTTGGCCCCATATTGGGGCCGCCGGACCAGCTCCCTGGCGGGGTTGTGTGCCACAGCTCTGTGACACACCTGCGTGTCACAGGCGGCAATGGTGCCGAAAAGCCTTTTATTATCAATGATTTAACGGATTTTGGCTGGGGGACTAGGATTCGAACCTAGACTGGCGGAGTCAGAGTCCGCTGTCCTACCGTTAGACGATCCCCCAAAGCGCCGAGCGAAGCCCCGATTTTCGCCGTTTTCGGCCAGGAATCGAGAACTGCATGCGCCTTGGTCGCGCGGGCGAAACCTAGTCGCCGCCCCCCTGTTCGTCAACCTCGGGGATGGCGCCGGGCCCGGGCGCGCGCGGCTTTACCGCGGGGCTCAGGCTGCTAGACTGAACCCAACTGAAAGAACAGGGAATCCGGTCGGAAGCGCGGTGCGCGCAAGCGATGCCTCGCCGCTTCCCGGGTCTGAGAACCGTGCGCCCAGAAACCGACGGCGGTTCGGGCGGCCCAGATGGGGCCGCCGCCGCTGAAAAGGGCCTGTCCGCGCCGCGCCAGCCTTCCGGGGAGGGTGCTGCCGGCTCCGGGGCCGCGACCGCCGATCCGTCCCCCGTGCCGGAGGCGACGCAGAGCCGTGCCGACGGCGCATCCAATGGCGAATCCGCCCCTCCGAAAAAACGCCGCCGCCGCCGCGGCCGCCGCGCCGGCCGCCAGGGCGAGCGCACCGGGGCGCCCAAACAATCCGCACAACCGCACAATGGCAAGCCGCCCGTGTCGCGCGCACCCGCCGACACGCTTTATGCGGCGCTCGATCTCGGTACCAACAATTGCCGGCTGCTGATCGCGCGCCGCAGCAGCGACGGTTTCAATGTCGTCGATGCCTATTCGCGCATCGTGCGGCTGGGCGAGGGTCTCGCCCGCACCGGCGCGCTGAGCGAGGCGGCGATGAGCCGCGCCATCGACGCGCTGAAAATCTGCGCCGACAAGATGCGCCGCCGCGGCGTCGTCCGCGCCCGGACCATCGCCACCGCCGCCTGCCGCACGGCGTCCAACAGCGACGCCTTCATCGAGCGCGTAAAAAGCCAGACCGGCCTTTCGCTCGAAATCGTCTCGACGGAAGATGAGGCGCGCCTCGCGGTCGCGGGATGTGCGCCGCTGCTCGATCCGGGCTGCACCTCGGCGCTGGTCTTCGACATCGGCGGTGGCTCCACCGAATTGATCTGGGTACGGATGTCCGGCGGCGACCGTCGCGGCCGGCCGGTGATTGGCGACTGGATTTCGCTGCCCTGCGGCGTCGTCACGCTGGCCGAACATCACGGCGGTGTCGATGTGCCGGCCGAACTCTACGACCGCATGGTCGCCGAGGTCGGCGAACAATTGACGCCGTTTCATGAGCGCATCCGCGCGATGGAAGCGGGCGAGGGCGGTTTCCACCTGCTCGGCACCTCCGGCACGGTCACGACCATCGCAGGCGTCCATCTCGGCCTCGAACGCTACGACCGCACGCGCGTCGATGGCGTCTGGATTTCCCCCGGCGATGTTCAGCGCGTCACGCAGTCGCTGCTGGCGATGGACTACGGCAAGCGCGCCGCCCATCCCTGCGTCGGCGGCGAGCGCGCCGACCTCGTGCTGGCCGGCTGTGCGATTTTCGAGGCGATTGCGCGCGCCTGGCCGGCCGAGCGCCTGCGCGTTGCCGATCGCGGCTTGCGCGAGGGCATCCTGATGTCGCTGATCGAAGCGGATGCGCGCCGCGGCCGCCGCCGTCGCCGCAGGCGCCGCCGCAATGCCCATCGCGCTTCCGAAGCGCCGGCGCAGGTGAACTGACATGGCCGCAGGCGACAAGACCGGCAAAGGCGGCAAGGGCGCGGGCAGCGGCGCCCGCACATTGAAAGTGCGCGTCAAGACGGCGCGCCGGCGCAGCAATTCCTCGACGCGCTGGCTGCAGCGCCAGCTCAACGATCCGTATGTCCATGCCGCGAAGCGCGAAGGTTATCGCTCGCGCGCAGCCTTCAAGCTCGCAGAAATCGACGACAAGTATCGTTTCCTGAAGCCGGGCGGCCGTGTGGTCGATCTCGGCTGCGCGCCGGGCGGCTGGAGCCAGGTCGCCGTCGCGCGCGTCAACGCGCAAGGCACGGCGGGCAACCGCCAAGGCCGCGTCATCGGCCTCGACTATCTCGAAATGGATCCGGTGCCCGGCGCCACCATCCTGCAGCTCGACTTTCTCGAAGAAGGCGCCGATACGCGCGTGAAGGAGCTGCTGGCGGGCGAGGCCGATGTCGTGCTGTCCGACATGGCCGCGCCGACGACCGGCCACAAACAGACCGACCACATGCGCATCATGTCGCTCTGCGAGATCGCCGCCCAGTTCGCGGTCGAGGTGCTGGCGCCGGGCGGCACCTTCCTCGCCAAGGTGCTGCGCGGCGGCACCGAAAACGAATTGCTGGTTCTCCTGAAGCGCCATTTCCAGACGGTCCGCCATGTGAAACCCAAGGCGAGCCGGGCCGATTCGGCTGAGATGTATGTGCTGGCCCAAGGCTTTAAGGGCCGTTCCGCAAGCGATTCGGCAGACGCCGGATAGTGCTCCAAAACTGCCTTTGCATTCCCCGATATAGATGTTAAAAGCCAGCGCCAACACACGATAGGGTGTGTCCCCGCATCGGGGCCAAGGTAAAGGCTGGCAGTATGATCCGTGAAGCGCTGACGTTCGATGACGTTCTCCTGCTCCCTGCCGCTTCCACGGTTCTCCCAAGCCAGGCCGATACGAAAACGCGACTGACGCGCTCCATCGCCCTCGGCATTCCCATCGTCTCCGCCGCCATGGACACCGTCACCGAGGCCCGCCTCGCGATTGCGCTGGCGCAGGCCGGCGGCATCGGCGTTCTCCACCGCAACATGGACCCCGACGTTCAGGCCGAGCATGTGCGCCAGGTCAAGAAGTTCGAAAGCGGCATGGTGGTGAACCCGGTCACCATCGGCCCGGACGCGACATTGGCCGACGCCTTCGCGCTGATGAAGCGCCACGGCATCACCGGCATCCCGGTGGTCGAGGAAACGGGCAAGCTCGCCGGCATCCTCACGAACCGCGACGTGCGCTTCGCCACCAATCTCGCCGAGCCGGTGCGCAACCTGATGACCAAGGATAACCTTGTCACGGTCGCCGACGGCGTCAGCCAGGACGACGCCAAGCGCCTGCTGCACAAGCACCGCATCGAAAAGCTGCTGGTCGTCGACGAAACCTATCGCTGCATCGGCCTCATCACCGTCAACGACATCGAGAAAGCACAGCTTCACCCCAATGCGGCGAAAGACGAGCAGGGTCGCCTCCGCGTCGCTGCCGCCACCACGGTTGGCGATGAAGGTTTCGCGCGCTCCGAGGCGCTGATGGCCGCCGGGGCCGACGTGATCGTCGTCGACACGGCGCATGGTCACTCGGCGCGCGTATCGGAAGCGGTCGAACGCATAAAGAAAATTTCCAACCTCACACAGGTGATCGCCGGCAATGTTGCAACCGCGGATGCTGCCCGCGCGCTGATCGATGCCGGCGCCGACGCCGTCAAGGTCGGCATCGGTCCGGGTTCGATCTGCACCACGCGCATCGTTGCCGGTGTCGGCGTACCGCAATTGACCGCCATCATGGATGTTGCCGAAGTCGCGCAGAAAACTGGCACCCCTGTCATCGCCGATGGCGGCATCAAGTTTTCGGGCGATCTGGCGAAGGCGATTGCCGCCGGCGCCGACTGCGCGATGCTTGGCTCGCTCTTCGCGGGCACCGAGGAAAGCCCCGGCGAAGTCTTCCTGTTCCAGGGCCGCTCCTACAAATCCTATCGCGGCATGGGTTCCGTCGGCGCGATGGCGGTGGGCTCCGCCGACCGCTATTTCCAGCAGGATGTGAAGGATTCGCTGAAGCTTGTGCCCGAAGGCATCGAAGGTCAGGTACCCTACAAGGGCCCGGTCGGCAACGTGATCCACCAGCTTGTCGGCGGCTTGCGCGCCGCGATGGGCTACACCGGCAACGCCACCGTTGCCGACTTCCAGAAGAACGCCGAGTTCGTCCGCATCTCCTCCGCCAGCCTGCGCGAAAGCCATGTCCACGACGTAACGATCACGCGCGAAGCTCCGAACTATCCCGGCGGTGTGAGCTGACCCGGCATCGCGACACCGGGGCTCCGAAATGACGCCCGGCGCACGCCTCCAGTCCGCTATCGATGTCCTGACCGGCATTTTCGAAACACACCAACCGGCCGACCGCGCCTTCGACGCCTGGGCGCGTTCCAGCCGCTTCGCCGGGTCCAAGGATCGCGCCGCCGTCAGCGAAATTGTCTTCTCCGTCCTTCGTCATCGCGCGCAGCTCGCAGCCGCCACCGGCTCGGACGCGCCGCGGCTGCTCGCCTTCGCGGCCGTTGCGTTGCTGCAAGGGGACGGCGTAGAGGCTGCCGCCGCGCGCGCCGACGGTACGCCCCATGCGCCATCGCCGCTGACCGACGAGGAATCAGCCGCCCTCCGTGCCGCCGTTCTGCCAGGCCCGGATGCGCCGCCATGGATCAGGCTCAACTATCCCGAATGGCTGCATCCCGAATTCGAGGCCGCGCTGGGGAGCGCGCTCGAAGCGGAAATGGCCGCGCTGATGAAGCGCGCGCCGGCGGACCTCCGCGTCAATGCGCTGAAAGCAACACGCGACCGGGCGATGGCGTTGCTCGCGGCTGAGAACGTCGAGACCGAACCGACGCCGCTTTCGCCCTGGGGCCTGCGCCTCACCGGCCGCGCCAACATTCTGGGCCTCGCAAGTTTCCGCGACGGCGTGATCGAGTTGCAGGATGAGGGGTCGCAGCTCGCCTGTCTGGCGACGGGCGTGACGCCCGGCGAGCAGGTGGTCGATCTCTGCGCCGGTGGCGGTGGCAAGTCGTTGGCGCTCGCCGCGATGATGCGCAATCGCGGTCAGGTCCACGCCTGCGACACCGATGCCCGCCGCCTCGGCAAGCTGATGCCCCGCGCCCAGCGCGCCGGCATCCGCAACATTCAGACGCGCGCCCTCGGTCCTTTCGCGCCCGGCGCAGTGGATGCGGACCTTGCCGATCTCGAAGCGCGCATGGATTGTGTGCTGGTCGATGCGCCTTGCAGCGGCACCGGCGCCTGGCGGCGCAACCCCGACGCCCGCTGGCGGATCGATCCCGAAACGCTCGCGGGCTACCGCGTTGCGCAAGCCGAGGTGCTGGCGCGCGCCGCCCGGCTGCTCGGTCCCGGCGGCCGCCTCGTCTATGTCACTTGTTCGCTGCTGCCGTCGGAAAACGAAAAACAGGTCGAGGCATTTCAGGCCGCCCATACGGGTTTCGCCGCCGTACCGTGGCGCTCGCTCTGGCCCGCCGACATCGCGCCGCCGCCGCACGCGAATGACGGTTCATACATGCGTCTGACGCCCGGCAGTGCCGGAACCGATGGCTTTTTCATTGCCATCCTGCGGCGGGAGAGCTGACGATGTTGCGCTGCGGCAGAAGGCTTGACGGATTTCGGGAAGGATGGTCTATCGATCCACATACCCCCCGAAAGCCCGGACCTATGCCCGCCGCAGCTCTCCGAACCCCGTTCCGATCCGCGTTCCCGGCGGCCCTCGCGCTGCTGCTGGCGCTGGCGCCTGCGGTAGCCCATGCGGTCGATGAAGCCTCGATGCGCCGATCGGCCGAACTCGGCGAACGCGGCATCGAAACGGCGGCGGCCGGCGATCTTCCGGCCGCGCAATGGCTGCTTGAACGCGCTATCGCGGCCAATCCCGCCAACGCGCGCGCCTACGCCCATCTCGGCAGCGTTCATCAGTCGAAAGGTGACACGCGCCTTGCCCGCAAATACTACGGCATCGCGCTCGAGATCGATCCGACCGAGCCCGACGCGTTGAACCGCTTCGCGCAGCTCGACATCGCGCAGGGAGACCGCGCCACCGCCGAGCAACGCCTCCGCATCCTGCGTTTCCACTGCGAACACTGCGAACAGACGCAAGAACTTGCGCGCCTGCTTTCATCCGCACCCGCCGCGCCCCTCGAACCTTGAAGTTGGACGATGACCGAAGACCGTATTCTCATTATCGATTTCGGCAG
>JAHBYM010000010.1 GCA_019635975.1 Parvibaculum sp.
CGGCGGGGCGGCCTTTCTTTCGTTCAACTGTCGGTATATTCCGGCCGCCGCTTGCCGAGAAAGGCGCCGATGCCTTCGCGGAAATCGTTGGTCTGTGCGCAGAGGATCTGGTTGCGGTCCTCCATCGCGACCGCGGCTTCGAGGCTGCCGGCATCGACCGACATGTTGAGGCATTCTTTGGTGAGGCGCAGTCCCAGCGGCGAGGTCGTCAGCATTTCCTCGATATAGGGCGCGGCGGCGCCGGCGAGCTTTTCGTCCGGCACGACCTCCGACACCAGGCCGACGCGTTCGGCGCGCGCGGCATCGATGAAGCGGCCCGTCATCATCAGTTCCGACGCCACCGACACGCCGACGAGGCGCGGCAGGAAATAGCTCACGCCGATGTCGCAGGCCGACAGGCCGATGCGGATGAAGGCGGCGTTCATGCGTGCGCTTGTCCCGGCGATGCGGATGTCGGAGGCGAGCGCCAGCGCGAAGCCGCCGCCGCAGGCCGGTCCATGCACCAGCGATACGATCGGTTGCGGGCAGCGGCGCATGCGCATCACGATTTCGCTGATCCGGCGCTGCGAGACAAGGCCCGCTTGCGGGCTGCCGCCGGCGGCGGTTTCTTCGGGGCGGTTCGAACGCTCCTTGAGATCGAGCCCGGCGCAGAAGGCGCGGCCGGCACCCCGCAGCACGACGATGCGCACCGAATGATCCGTGTAAAGACGCCCGAAATAATCCTGCAGCTCGTCGACCAGCGCGCGGTTCATCGCGTTCAGCGCGTCGGGCCGGTTCATCGTCACCCAGTCGACGCCGCCCTTCTTTTCGACGATCAGGGTCTTGTATGCGGACATGTTGCGCTCCTCCTCGTATGCGGTTTCGTTTTCCCGAAAGCCTATACGGGCCGCTGCCTCGCGCAACTGACGCAAGGGCGCGCAACCGGTTTCGCCGCGCTCAGCCGATCAGCGCTTCCATTTCCTGCTGGATCGCCAGCGGCAGGTCGAGCCAGCGCAGCGCCAGCGCGCCGCCCGGTTCGAAGCGCATCGTCTCGGCGGTGAAGGCGAGCCGGCGTTCGTCGCCCGCCCAATGCAGATACCCGCTCAGCATGGCGCCGACATCCGCCTCTCCGGCAAAGCCTTCGATGCAGGCGCCGCCCGCCGACCAGTCGCGTGTCTTGTGCGCATAGCCGCCGATCTCGACGATCAGCAGCGGCGCGTTCATGCGTGCGGCAAGGCGCATCTCCGGCCCGTCGGAGCCGCCGCGCAAGTGATCGAGCAATCGTGAGAGAAGGGACATTGAGGGTCGTCCGCCGCCGGTTCGCCGTCATTCTGGGCGCGTGTGGCCTCGTTGGCAACCCGGGCGGCGGGGATCGTCCGCCGCCAAGGAAGAAGCCTACACCGCTTCGAGGCGGCGCTTCACTTCGGCAAGCACACGCTCGACGGCGAGCGCGGAAAGATCCTCGACTTCGATGACGCCGAAGTTTTCGCGCGCAATGCCGGTGCGCTCGGCCGGCGAATAGGATCCGAAAAGCGCGAGGCCGGGCGTCCCGATATGCGAGGCGAGATGGCTCGGACCTGTGTCGTTGCCGACGACGAAATCCGCGTTCTTGAAAACGCCCGCGAGTTCATACCAGCTCAGCAGTCCGTGCGTGTCGGTCAGCTTGATGCCGGGGATGGTCCTTGCAAGTTCCACTTCATCCGGACCCGGTGCCAGTACGACTTCGTGCCCGTCCGCGATCAATGCCGCGGCGAGCTTGTCGTAATAGGGCCAGCGTTTTTGCGGATGGCGCGCCGAACAGCCCGGCACCAGCACGATATAGGGTTTGCGCGCGCCGGCCTTGTCGAGCAGTTCTGAGACATCGTCGGCAAGCCATGAGACGTCGGGTGTCAATGTGCGCTCGATCCGCAAGCCGGCATCGGCGAGTTGTCCGGCCAGCCGGTCGAGCGTGCGGATCTTTTTTGGCTCCGCGGCGCGGTGCGGATGGCTGCATCCCTTCGCGGTGCCGGACCAGCGGCAATCCTTAAGCATCCAGCGGAAATAGAATGCGGTGCGCGACGAGTTCTGCAGATCGTAGATCATGTCGAAATGGCCGGCGCGCAGCGTTTTCCGCAGCGCCCACATCGCGTCGAGCCGCCAGCGCGGGGTACGCGCGTCCACAACAACTTCGTCGATGAAAGGTGCGCGCGCGATCAGGCCGCGATAGGCCGGCGTGGTCAGTACCGCGATATGGGCGTGGGGGTGATTGGCGCGGATGTCGCGCAGCGCGCCCTCCGCCTGGATCACGTCGCCAAAGGCGCCATGCTTGATGACAAGCACGCGTTTTGCGTCGGCGGGGAAGGCGGCGGTTTGCATCGGTCTCTCGGTCTTTGCCTGTTGAACTTCCAGAAGCGGTCAGAGCCTGCCGGCGCGCCAGACGACGCGGCCGACGATCTTTACCCGCTCGAGCGCCGCCTGCTCAATATCTTCCGGCGGGTAGAGCGCGGCATTGTCGCTTGAGACGGTCAGGCCGCCATCGAGCCGCGCCTGCAAGCGCCGCACGGCCAGCGCGCCGCCGAGGTTGAACGCATAGAGCCCGCCGCCGCGCATGCGCGGTGCGCTCGTGTCGACGAGCAGCAGGTCGCCGGGAACAAGCGTCGGCAGCATCGCGTCGTCCGTCATCTCGACGACGATGAGGTCGGCGGGCCTGGCGCCCAGTTCGCGCTCGATCCAGTCGCGGCGAAAGGCAAGCGCCTCGTTCAACGACACATCTTCCATCGTCGTTGCTGCGCTGCCGCCCTCGCGCGGCAGGGCGCGCAAGGCATAACGCGGGATCAGCACATAATTGCCGCCGGCCAGCTTCTCGCGGCCGATCTCGCGCGGCGGCAGCTCGGCGAAGCCCGCGACCGATTTCGTTTCGAGCGCGCCGTCCTTGCGCATCTCGCCGGCGCCGGTCAGCACCCAGTTGATGTCGAAACCTTCGTCCGACAGCCGCGCCAGCACATGGGCGTTCGGCGCGGCGTTGTCGAGTTCGTAGTTCTGCCAGGTCGTGCCGGACACAGCGACGCGCCGCCCCATGTCCTTTTGCGAAAGACCAAGATATTTGCGTATCCGACTCAGGCGCTCGGCGACGCTCATTGTACGGAATGCCAATGATGTTTGGCAACCGAGCGATCATTTTGCGCCTTCGGCCCCAAATCTAACTCGAAATACCAAGATTTCTTGTTGACACTCACAAATATATCTTTGTATTTTGGTTCTATGGACACCAATAAAGTTATATCAGCGATAAGAAAGTTGCGCCACCGGCCGCTATGGCCGAGGGCGGAGGATCCGCTCCGCAACGACATAAAAAATGGTGACCCCGGCGCGATTCGAACGCACGACCCTCAGATTAGGAATCTGATGCTCTATCCAGCTGAGCTACGGGGCCACATCGAAAGCGATGCGCGCGAGAGCGCGGCTTCGCGTCGCGCAACCTACGTCAGCGGCGGCGGAGCCGCAATCTCCGCTGCGGCAGAGAACACGGCGCGGCACCTGCGTCACCCGGCGCGACGCCATCTTGTTGCGGAATGCGGTTGCAGCGCGGTTCGCGGCAGTGACATGCAGCAGAGTGACGACGAAAACATAGGTTCACCCCCTTTACGTCTATGCCGGTTTGCGCCTAAACATTTAGCTGTACGCTCAAAGGTTGATGTTAGTTGTGTATTCCACCATGAAACGCGCGGAGGTTGTGGGGCCTCCGGGCCGCCGGATCGGGCTTCCGGTGCATCGGGTGGTTTGGGGAAGGTGGGCATCTTCATGCGTGTTCTGATCGTCGGCGAGCAGCCGGTCTTTTGCGAGGGCTTGTCTGCAATCGTTTCGCGGCTTCATCCGGGTGCGGAAATGACGGTCCGTTCGGGTCCCGAAGCCGATCGGCCGGCAGAGCCGATCGCGGGAGACACGGCATTGCTGCTGGTCGAGGTTGCCGGCGCGGATGGGTGCGAGGCGGTTCGCCGTATCGCCGCCGAGACGTCGGCGAAAATCGTCGTGTTCAGCGATCGCAATTCACCGGGCTTCATTCGCGAGATCATGGATATGGGCGTCGCGGGCTTCATCCCGAAAAATCTTGGTGTCAATCTGGTCGAGAATGCGCTGCGACTGGTCGACATGGGCGGCCGCTACGTGCCGGACGCGTTGTTGGCGGCGCAACCGGAAGGTTTCGCCGAAGCGCCGGACGGATTTATCGCCGCGGGTCAAGAGAAGCTGACGCCCCGTCAGCGCGAAGTGTTGCGGGAGCTCGGCAAGGGCCGTTCCAACCAGGAAATCGCGCGTGTGCTCGGCATATCAGTGGCGACCGTCAAGCTGCATGTCAATGCGATCCTTCAATCGCTCGGCGTCAGAAATCGCACAGAGGCCGCCATCATCGCCTTGCGCACCGCTGTGCCTCCGGCGGAGCACCCGGCCTGACTGGCCGTTCGGCATTCGCGGTCCTGCATACCGTGCGTCGCGCGCTGTTCCTTCCGTCGGCATTCTTGCTTGTGTTGTTTGTCGCCACGCCGGCAGCGGCGGACCTGCCTTGCGCGCCTGACGAGGGCGGGGCCGCGCGGGCGATCGAGATTGTCGATGGCGACACACTGGTGCTCGGCGACGGGCGGCAGGTGCGGTTCACCGGCATCCAGGCGCCGAAGCTGCCGCTCGGGCGCGCCAATTTCGAGGCATGGCCGCTTGCCGAAGAGGCGCGGTCGGCGCTTGCAGCGCTGGCGCTCGACAAGCCGGTTACGCTTCGTCACGGTGGCCGCCGCGAAGACCGGCATGGCCGCGTGCTTGCGCATGTTTTCGCGGCCGGTACGGACGGAAAGCCGGTCTGGCTTCAACATGAAATGCTGCGTCGCGGGTGGGCGCGCGTCTACACGTTCCGCGACAATCGCGCCTGCGCCGACCAACTGCTGGCGGCGGAGCGCGAGGCGCGCGAGGCGCGGCGCGGCATCTGGGCCGACGCCTTTTATGCCATCCGCGATGCGGCCGACGTGGCGGCGCTTGAGCGGCTCCACGGCCGGTTCGAACTCGTCGAGGGCGAAATCGTTTCGGCGGCGGTCGTGCGCGGACGCATCTATCTCAATTTCGGCGACGACTGGCGCAGCGACTTCACAGTGACAGTCGCGCCGCGGGACGCTAGGCTTTTTCTCAATGATCCCGTTTGGGGGACTTACTTCGGTGAGGCGGCCGAGCAATCGGCGCTGGCCGGCCGGCGTGTGCGGGTGCGCGGGTGGCTCGGCCGCTACAACGGGCCGGAGATCACGCTCACGCATCCCGAGCAGATCGAATTGCTGGACGACATATCATGACGGGTGAAGCGGCAAGGCGTGGGGGACGGGCGGCGCGCGCAGCGTTCCTTGTGCCGTTGCTGGCGGTACTGTTTCTTTCGGCGGCCTGCACGACCAATCCCGCCACCGGCAAGCGGCAGGTGGCGCCGCTGGTGTCGGTCGAGCAGGAGGCCCGGATCGGCGCCGAGGCGCATCCTAAAATTCTCGAAGCCTATGGCGGCGCCTATCCCGATGCGAAGCTCGGCGGTTATGTGGCGGGCATCGCGACGCGGGTCGCGCGCGCCACCAACGCGCCCGAGGCGCAGTATCGCGTTACGGTTCTCGACAGCCCGGTCGTCAACGCCTTCGCGTTGCCTGGCGGTTATGTCTATGTGACCCGGGGGCTGATGGCGCTGGCCAATGACGAGGCGGAACTTGCGGGCGTCATCGGCCATGAAATGGGCCATGTCGTTGCGCGTCATTCCGCGCAACGGCAGACGGCGGCGATGGGCACGACGCTGCTGGGCGCGGTGCTGGGCGCGGTCATCGGCAATCAGGCGGCGAGCCAGGCGATCGGGCTCGGCGGGCAGGGGATACTTGCCGGCTATTCGCGCGACCAGGAATTCGAGTCCGACATGCTCGGTGTCCGCTATCTCGCGGCGGCGGGATACGATCCGTTCGGCGTGGCCGACTTTCTGAAAACCATGGGTGCGCAAGCCGCGTTTGAAGCAAGGCTTCGCAACGTTCCTCACGATGCGACGCGCAACGATTGGCTCGCAAGTCATCCGGCGACGGCGGCCCGCGTCGACGCCGCGAACGCCCATGCGCGCGACGCCGGCGCGACGGCGGGGCAGGGCGCGCGCAACCGCGATGCTTATCTGAGGGCGATGGACGGGATGCTTTATGGCGACCGGCCCGAAGACGGGATCGCGCGTGGAAGGGATTTCGTGCATCCAAAGCTCGGCTTCGCTTTCAAGGCACCGGGCGGCTTTTCGATCGCCAATTCGCCGGCGGCGGTGCTTCTCCAGGGCCCCGACAAGACGGTCGTGAAATTCGACAGTGGAAAAAAGGATGCCGGTGTCGAGATCGGCAGCTATCTCGCCAATCAATGGGCCAAAGGAACACAGCTTTCCGGACTGCAGCGGTTCAAGGTCAACGGCATGAACGCCGCCACCGCGACCACGCGGATCGGCGAATACAACGCGCGGCTGGTGACGATCGAATATGCGCCGGACCGGGTCTACCGATTTCTGATGGGGACGCTGCCGCAAGCAGGCACACGGCACGATGCGGCGCTGCAGGGACTGGTGATGAGCTTCCGCAAGATATCGCCGGCGGAGGCGGCGGCCGTGAAGCCGCTGCGGCTGCGGATCGTCGCGGTCAAACCAGGCGACACGGTCGCGTCGCTTGGGAGGCGCATGGCTTTTCCCGACCATCGCGAGGAGCGCTTTCGCGTTCTGAACGGGCTCGCCCCCGGGGACGGGCTGCAGCCCGGCAGGCTCGTCAAGATCATCGCCGAGTAAGACGCCGGTCAGCCGAGAAGACCGGCACCCTGCGGGTCCGGTACCTTGTCGAGAAGTGCGGCCTTCATCTTCTTCAATGCCAGATGTTCGATCTGGCGGACCCGTTCCTTGGAGATGCCGAGCCGTGCGCCGAGGGCTTCGAGCGTCAGCGCCTCGTCGCGCAGGCGCCGCTCGCGGATGATGAGCAGTTCACGCTCGTTGAGTTCCTCAAGCGCTCCCGCAATCCAGCGCGACCGGCATTCGCCGTCGTGTTTCTCCATTGTCTCTTCGTCGGGCTGCGAACGTTCGCAAGGCAGCATGTCCTGCCATTCGGCGGCATTGTCGTCCGATGTGCCGTCGGAGAGCGTTGCATTGAGCGAACGGTCGCCCGCCATCAGCCGCGCATCCATGATCTCGACGTCACCGACGCCGACGCCAAGCCGCTGTGCGATGAAGATCCGGTCCTCCTGCCGCAAAGCTTGCCGAGTACCGCTGTCGATCAGCGAGCGCAGGCGGCGGAGGTTGAAGAAGAGGGACTTGTGAGCGGCCGTCGTGCCAGTGCGAACGATCGACCAGTTGCGCAGGATATAGTCCTGGATCGCCGCACGAATCCACCAGCTCGCATAGGTCGAGAAGCGCACGCCACGCTCGGGCTCGAAACGGGCGGCCGCCTGCATCAGGCCCACATTGCCTTCCTGCACAAGATCGCCATAGGGCAGTCCATAATTGCGGAAACGCGTCGCGAGAGAGATGACGAGGCGCATATAGGCGCGCGTCAGGCGATGCAGTGCCTGTTCGTCGCCGTCTTCCCGCCAGCGCCGCGCGAGTTCGAATTCGGTTTCCTTGTCGAGCAGCGGCACCGTCATCGCATGACGCATGAACCGGCGGTTGGCGCGCTGCGTTTCGGGCGTGTCTGTGTGCGGCATCTCAGCTACTCCTCCGTTGCGCGGCGCGCTTTCGCGCGTCCGTCGTTTCGGTCGGCAACCTTGCGTACGGCTCGTTTATCGCTCCGGATCAATGTCCGGCACCGAAGACCTGTTTCTTTTAGCCGGATTTCATGGCCAGAAAGGGGCGGCGACGGGAAACGGCTCAAAATAAAAAGCCCGGCTTGCGGCCGGGCTTTTCCGATATTTGTTTTGTGACCCTTACATGACGGTCAGGCGGCGGCTTCGCTCGCCTCGCCGTCCTTGGGTGTCTTGTCGCCGCCGCGCGGCGTGCCTTGCAGCGCCTGTTCGACGCGTTCGATCGCTGCGTCCTCGCCGATGCGTTCGACTGCCGCCACTTCGCGTGCCATCCGGTCGAGCGCGGCTTCGTAAAGCTGACGCTCGGAATAGGATTGCTCGGGCTGGCGTTCGGAGCGATAGAGGTCGCGGACGACTTCGGCGATCGAGATCAGGTCGCCGGAGTTGATCTTTGCCTCGTATTCCTGTGCGCGACGGCTCCACATCGTGCGCTTGATGCGCGCGCGGCCGCGAAGTGTTTCGAGCGCGGAGTCGACGACACCGGTGTCGGACAATTTGCGCATTCCGACGGCGCCCGCCTTGTTGGTCGGGACGCGCAGCGTCATTTTTTCCTTGTCGAAATTGATGACGAAGAGTTCGAGCCGGTGACCGGCAACTTCCTTCTCTTCGATTTCGAGGATCTGCCCGACGCCATGCGCCGGATAGACGACATATTCCTTGGCCTTGAAATTGGCGCGCGGCGCCGCCGGCTTCGCGGGTTCCTTCGGCGCTTCGGCCTTTGCGGGCTTGGCGGCTTCCGCCTTGGCGCGCTTTGCCGCGGCTTCGCGTTCGGTCGCTTCGGCCTTGCGCGCTTTTTCGGCACGGCCCTTGGCGGCTTCCATCAGCTTGCTGGCGGCGTTTGCCATTTTGGGCGGCGACTTTTTCGGCGGCGGTGCCTTTGCCGGTTCGGGTTTGGGCTTGGCCGCCTTTGCTGACGCCTTGGGCGCGGCCTTCTTCACCGGCGTCTTGGCGGGCGCAGGCTTCGCTTTTGCCTTGGCAGATTTGGCGGGCGCGCTTTTCGGCTTTGCCTTGGCAGCGGGCTTCGCGGTCTTTGCCGCGGACTTCTTCGCAACGGCCGGCTTTGCCTTGGCGGGCTTTGCTTTCGCCGCCGGTTTGGCCTTGGCCTTGGCCTTCGCCTTGGTCGCCGCGGTTTTGGCGCTCGCGGCCTTCGCCGTGACCTTGGCCGCCGGTTTCGACTTCGTGGACTTGGGGGATTTCGTCACTTTGCTCGCCATGGCCTTTCCTATACCCAGCCTTTCATAACCGGGACCGGACGGGCGACCCGATGTCGTCCCTGCCGGCCTTGAATATCGATGCTCTACGGACAACCGCACTCATTCGGGACCCTGCCGCCCCTCCATTGAGAGGCCGCAGACATTTCAGGCCGAAAGTCGCTTTCAGCCCAAATCTCGACCGCCGGTTGCGGAGGCCGACCCCCGTGAATGACACCTGTTTCTCGCCGACGGGCGCTTCGCAGCCGAAACGCAGACCGGTGGAAACTTGCCTGACTCCTTCCAGCCGGAAGAGCTGGAAAGCGGCGCGAGGTGACGATTTACAATCAACAACCTTTGCGTCTTCAACGTAGGGTTGCGCCGCCAGGTTATTTCTCGCGTCCGTATTCGCGGCTTTTCATTGTGAGGCATATATAACACAAAAACCCCCCTCTTGGAAGGCAGGCGCGGCAAAAGGACAGTTAACACATGGAGATAGCGCCCCAATCCGGCTGATTGGTGCATGTTTCCGCGCTAAACCGCGGCTGCCGCATAGATTATGGCCGGAGTTGTGGACGGCCGTCCGCCAGCATTTGTCTCAAAAGGGAACAGAGATCACGACGCGCTACCGGTTGGGATCAGTCGCCTTCACCCGGCTCGGGGCTGAAATGCTCCTCGAACTTGCCCGCGACGCCCTGCCATTCCTCGGCGTCGGCCGGCGGCTCCCGCTTGATCGTGATATTCGGCCATTTCGAAGCGTATTCGGTATTGAGTTCGAGCCACTTCTCGAGGCCCGGCTCGGTGTCCGGCTTGATCGCTTCGGCCGGGCATTCGGGTTCGCAAACACCGCAATCAATGCATTCGTCGGGATGGATGACCAGCATGTTTTCGCCCTCGTAGAAGCAGTCCACCGGGCAGACCTCAACGCAATCCATGAATTTGCAGCGGATGCAGGCGTCGGTCACGATATAGGTCATCACTGTCTCCAGTCGCGCGGTCTTCGCGCGGTCCTTTCGGGTGTCCGGTCTCAGCTTTCCGGGGGTCGTTCGGGTCGGGCGGTCAATCCGAGCCTTGCGAGCACACGTTGCCGCGCCGCGCCGGATTCGCGATCGGGAACGTATATCAGGCCTGCGACGCGCCGCAACAGATTGGCTTCGTAGTCGTCCAGGACGCCGTCGGCATAGACGATTTCCCACATTTTCTCGATCAGGCGCACGCGCTCGGCTTCGTCGTAACCCTGTTTGATCGCTTGTGCCCAGCGATGAAGGTCGAGGGTGCGTGCCTCCTCGCTCTCCGCCGCCGCCACCAACGCATCCACCTCCGTTGGCGAAAGCCCGAAGCTATCGGCCGCGAGGCGACGGATGACGCGCCGTTCGTCGTCGCTGAAATCGGCGTCCGTCGTTGCCGCGCGCACGAGCAGCGCGACAACGGCGATCTGAAGATCATCGAACCCGGGCGCTGCTTCTTCGGCCGGACCCAGTAGGAACGCTTTGACGGCGGAAAGCATGATATTTCACTTACATGACACGGAAGATATATTCAACTACACAAAAATTTGTAGATTTAACCATTCTCTTTCCAGGCGACGGTCTGGCGCCGTTCGCGCTTGGTTGGGCGGCCGGTGCCGGTAGTGCGGCCGGTCGCGGCTTCGCCGGTCGTCTTCGGTTGGCCCGAGGGCGCCGGCGGTTCGAGGTCCCGGTAGAGGGTCTGTGCTTCAGACGCTGGGCCGCGCCGCAACCCGAGCGCCACAACCTCAATGACCCTGATATGGGGTCCGAGAGGGAAAGTGAGAATATCTCCCGGGTGCAGGTTGCGGCTTGCCTTCGATATGCGGGCGCCATTGACGCGCATCCGACCGCTCTGCACGAGCGCTACGGCGAGAGAACGGCTTTTTGAAAATCGGGCGCACCAGAGCCAACGGTCGAGACGTTGACCCGGCCTGCCTGCCGCGTCTTCCATCGACGGCATCAGTTGCCGCCAGCGCGCTCTTTGAGCACGGCCAGTGCGGCAAAGGGTGAATCCGGATCGGGTTCGCGCTCGCGGGGCTTGCGCGGTTCGCGGTGGCTGTTGTCGGGGCGGGTGTTCTTGGCCGGCCGCTCACCGCGCTCATCGGATTTGCGCTTCGGTTTCCGGTGGCGCTCGCTGCGTGTTTCGGCCGGCTTCTCGCCGGGCTCCGCCTTTGCCTTGTTTTGCGGCCGGCGGCGCGCGGGCCTGCCTTCCTGCTTGCGGCGCGCCGGGCGCCATATTTCAAGTTCGACCGCGGCTGCGGTTTCCGCCGGTTCGCCGGGCGCGGTTTCCGCCGGCGCAACCGCTGCAACTTCGGCCTGCGGTTCGGGCGCGGTTTCCGGCGTTTCACCGACGATCGGCGCGGCGATCGCGTCGACGATTTCGGCCAGTGCCGCCTCCGCGCTCGTTCGCGGCGCGGCGCCCGCTTCGGTCGAGCCGGCATCCGGCTTCGGTGCATCGGCGGGGCGCGGGACGATCGTTTCGCGTTGCGAGCGATAGCCGAGACCCTGCAGCAAGCTCGCGAATTCCTCGCCCGAGCAACCGACAAGCGACATCATGTCGGGCGTCACGACAAAGCCGCCATTGTAGGTGCGGGCGGCAATCACCGGACGGATCAGGTCGGCAATGCGTTCGAGCATATCGAGGCGGACGGCGCGCGTGCCGCAGAGGCGAAAGCCCAGGGCCTCGTAGAAACCTTGCGGCGCGGACGGATCGGCGGGGATGGAGGTCAGGCCGGGTGCCGGCGGCTGCGGCAGGCCGGCAAAAGGCTCATCGACGTCCTTGCGCGCGAGCGCCCAGAGCATCATCAACAGGCGCGCCGGCGCCGGCTTCAACAGAGCCGGCATGAAAATCGAGTGCGCGCCGAACCTGACGCCATGCTTGCGCAACTGGCCGCGCGCGGTCTGGTCGAGTGTGCGAATGTCCTCGGCCACCCATTCGCGATTCATCGAGCCGAGATTCTCGATCAGACGGAAAGCAACGCCGCGCGCGAGCCCGTCGATATCGGCGGCGTCGCGCAGCGCAACCAGCGGCGCGAGTGTGCTTGCGACATGCATGGAAAGCCAGCCGTCGAGCCGGGCCTGCACCGCCTCGCGCGCCGCGCCGTGCAATTCCTCGCCCGCAATCAGCTCGGCGCGGGGCTTCAGCGGTTCGGCAGCGGCTTTCAGATCGGCGACGGGGTGGCCGGTCCAGATGATCCTTCCGTGATCGGACAGGGAAATGTCGGCGTCCGGCGCAGTGGCCAGCCGTTGGGCACGTGCCGCTATTTCACCCGCAAGCGCCTGATCGGCTGCCGCGCGCAGAACGCGACCCTGCTCGCCCTCGGCTCGCGGGTCGGGAACAAAGATAAATCCCTGAAGGCGGCCGACATACTCGCCCTCCACCAAAACCTCGCCGTCACCGTTAACAGCCGCCATTAGATCCTCGTTCTGGCGCAGACGCTTCATCAGTACACTGGTGCGGCGGTCGACGAACCGCTGCGTCAGACGCTCGTGCAACGCGTCCGACAGCTTATCCTCTATCCTACGCGCGCGCTCCTGCCAATGAGAAGGATCGCTAAGCCAATCGGGACGGTTTGCCACATAAGTCCATGTGCGGATATGGGCGATGCGTGCGGCGAGCGTGTCGATCTCGCCATCCGTCCGGTCGAGGCGATCGATCTGGCGCGCAAGCCAGTCGTCGGGAATATGTGCGCGCCCGCCTCGGGCAGGTTCCATAAGAAAGAGATAGAGCCGTGTCAGCAGGTCAGCATGCTCGCTTGCGAGCGTCTTGCGGAAGTCGGGAAGCTGGGCGACTTCCCAAAGCCGCTCGATGGCCGGAGACGACCTGGCGGATGCCATGACGTCGGGATTGCGAGCCATGCGTGTTAGCGCCTCAAGATCGTCGGCGACCGGTGCGCGGGTGAGGCCGGCGCGCTCGGGTGGCCGTTCGAGGCTTTGCATCAGTGCGGCGAGGCTCGAAAACTCGAGATGCGGATTGCGCCATTGCAGCTGGCGCAGCGGCTCGAAGCGATGGCTCTCGATACGCGACACGGCCTCTTCGTCGAGCGGTGTGGTGTCGCCGGTGACGCCGAAGGTGCCATCGTTCATATGCCGGCCGGCGCGGCCGGCAATTTGCGCCAGTTCGGCGGCATGAAGAGACCGGTACTGATATCCGTCGAATTTCTGCGTCGAGGCGAAGGCAACATGGTCGACATCCATATTGAGACCCATGCCGATTGCATCGGTTGCTACGAGGAAGTCGACATCGCCCGACTGATAAAGCGCCACCTGGGCATTGCGCGTGCGCGGAGAAAGCGCGCCCATGACGACCGCCGCGCCGCCACGCTGGCGGCGGATCAGCTCGGCGATCGCATAGACCCGGTCGGCGGAGAACGCCACGACGGCCGAGCGGCGCGGCAGGCGCGTCAGCTTTTTCGAGCCCGTCCATGTCAGTTCCGAGAAACGGGGCCGGACGATGAAATGCGTCTCCGGCAACAATTTCTGGATCAGGCCACGGACGGTTTCGGAGCCGAGCATCATGGTTTCGGAAAGCCCGCGGGCGCGGAGCAGGCGGTCGGTGAAGGTGTGTCCGCGCTCGCGGTCGGCGGCGAGCTGGATTTCGTCGACGGCCAGAAACTCGACCGGCCGGTCGAGCGGCATCGCCTCGACGGTGCAGACAAAATAGCGGGCATCGCGCGGCAGTATCTTCTCTTCGCCGGTGATCAGGGCGACATGGCGGGCGCCCTTTACCCTTGCCACCCGGTCATAGACCTCGCGGGCCAGCAAGCGCAGCGGCAAGCCGATCATGCCGGTCTCATGGCCCATCATCCGCTCAATGGCGAGATGGGTCTTGCCGGTATTGGTGGGCCCGAGCACCGCGGTGACGCGGCGGCGTTCGGCGAGACCATCGCTGGCGTGGCGGGCGGACCTGGAGGGGGGTGGGGTACTCATGTTTCCGAGGCGCACCTTCGGGGGAAACCGGACGGGAAGCAAGCGCGCAGGGCCATTAACCGAGCCGGCATTAAGTACTGGAATATTGGGCGAACGAACCGGGTCCGAATCGCTGACCGGCTCGTCTTCCGTCTTCGTTCACGGCTAAATCTTGTGGTCCGGCAATAGCTTAGGCAGACAAATCGTTAACGGAGAAATTTTGCGGCACCTTCCGCAGCGTTGGGGCGGCGGCATGGCCGGGCCTCGCGCGCAGGCCCTTTCCGATACTGGACCGCGGTCTATAGTGACGTTTATCGACATTTGCCATCAGGCCCGTCAGAGGCCGGCGACACCCCCGGGAGGACGCTATGGATTTCAGGATCCCCAAGGACGTTACCGACTATCTCCATGTGCTCGACGATTTCATCGAAAAGGAAATCAAGCCGCTGCAGGCGCGGGACGACAATGAACGGTTTTTCGACCATCGGCGGGAGCATGCCCGCACCGACTGGGACAATCAGGGTCTGCCGCGCCACGACTGGGAGCAGTTGCTTGGCGAAATGCGCAGGCTTGCGGACAAGGCGGGCCATCTGCGCTATGCGCTTCCGAAGGAATATGGCGGCAAGGACGGCACCAATCTCGCAATGGCGGTGATCCGCGATCATCTGGCTGCCAAGGGCCTCGGCCTTCACAACGATCTGCAAAACGAAACGTCGGTCGTCGGCAACTTTCCGACCGTTCTGATGTTCCGCGACTTCGGGACGGACGAGCAGAAGAAAAAATTCATTCCCGGCTCGCTCGACGGCTCGGTCCGGGTCGCCTTCGGGCTCACCGAACCCGATCACGGCTCGGATGCGACCTGGATGGAGACGACCGCAAAGCGCGAAAAACGGGACGGCGTCGACGGCTGGCTGATAAACGGCAGCAAAATGTGGAACACGGGCATGCATGTCGCGACGCATGATTTCGTGTTCGCGCGGACCAGCGGCAAGGGTGGCGATGCGCTGGGCATTACCTGTTTCATCGTGCCCGTCGAAACGCCCGGCGTGAAGATCGAGGAATATCTTTGGACGTTCAACATGCCGACCGACCATCCGCGCGTGTCGTTCACGAATGTGTGGGTGCCGGAGGGTTCATATCTGGGAGACCCCGAGCGCGGCCTCGAACTCGCGCAGCATTTCGTGCACGAAAACCGTATTCGCCAGGCGGCATCGGGCGTCGGGGCGGCGCAATACTGCATCGACGAAAGCGTTGCCTATGCGAAGAAGCGCAAGCCTTTCGGCAAGCCGCTGGCATCCAATCAGGCGATCCAGTTTCCGTTGATCGAAGCGCATACCGAATGCGAGATGATCCGCAACTTCATCTACAAGACGGCGTGGGAGATGGACCAGATGTCCAAGCCCGACGTTGCCAGGTATCTCTCCGACAAGGTTTCGATGTGCAATTACCGCGCGAACCGGCTGGTTTGTCAGGCTGCGGATCTTGCGATCCAGGTGCATGGCGCGATCGGCTATTCGCGCCACAAGCCCTTCGAGCACATCTACCGCCATCACCGCCGCTACCGGATCACCGAGGGTTCGGAGGAAATCCAGATGCGCAAGGTCGGCGGACATTTGTTCGGATATATCGGTGCGAACCGTCCGGCGAAAGCGGCCGAATAACCGACAGATGACACCGTCGAGGCCGCCTCGCGTCTAACGCGCGGCGGTCTCGCTCTGCTTCGCCCAGATCAGGCGCGAGGCCGGCAAGGTCATCGTCGCCGTGGTGCCGACGCCGATCGTGCTTTCGAGGCGGAAACTGCCATCGTGCATTTCGATCAATGACTTCGTGATTGGCAGGCCGAGGCCCGTGCCGCCATGCTGGCGGGCATTTGTATCGTCGACCTGCCCGAACGGCTCCATTACCTCGTCGAGCTTGTCGGCCGGGATACCTATCCCGGTATCGCGCACGGCGACACTGAGCTCGCCTGCATCCGTCGAGCTGACCGTGACGTTGATTCTGCCGTCAACGGGCGTGAACTTTGCGGCGTTCGACAACAGATTCAGCATGATCTGGCGCATGGCCCGCTGGTCGGCGCGAATATGCGGCATGTCGTCGAGCAGACTTAGCGACACCTTCTGGCGCTTGTCCATCGTCCGGGCGCGCATCATTTCGGCCGACCAGTGCAGGACCTCGGCGAGGTCGATTTCCTGTTCCTCGATTGCGTAGCGACCGGCCTCGATCTTCGAAATGTCGAGAATGTCGTCGATGACATTTAGCAGGTGCCGTCCGCTGTCGTGAATGTCGACAGCATATGCCCGGTAACGTTCGTTGCCGAGCGGGCCGAACATGCCGTCGCGCATGATTTCGGAGAAGCCGATGATTGCGTTCAACGGTGTGCGCAGCTCGTGGCTCATGTTGGCCAGAAATTTTGTCTTGGCGCGGTTGGCGAGCTCAGCGCTCTCCGTCGCCTGCTTGAGGCCCTGTTCGGCGCGACGACGTTCGATGGCGATGCCCGCCAGATGCGCGGCGCCAAGCAGGTAGGCATCTTCCCATTTGCCGGGTTCGCGTGCGTCGGTAAAATACATCGCGAAGGCGCCGGTGACGCGGTCGTTGCGCGACATGATGGGGCGGAACCACACGGTCTGGATGCCGGCCTTGCGCATATAGGGCGCGACATTGCCGTGCCGTTCGTCCTGCAGGTCGGTGGTAATGATCTTCAGTCCGGCGCGCGCCATATCGCCGAAGCCGTTTGTCCTGTGCTCTCGCCAGAAGCCGGCGACCCATTCGGGAAAGTCCGCCGGGAGGTTCGGCGCGGCGCAGGTGACAAGATTCTCCTCCCCGTCGAGCAGAAAGACGGCGGCGTGTGCGCCGGGGTTCGCTTCTTCGGCGCCGAGTGCGAGCAGCGACATGACTTCGTCGAGCGCCATGCCGGTGGCAAGCGCCTGAAGCACGCGAAACTGGCTCCGCTGCTCGGTCTCCGTGCGTTTTCGCTGCGTGATGTCGCGAAGGTTGACGACAAACCCGCGAACATTTTCGTCCTTGAGCAGGTTCGTGATCGTCGCCTCGACCCAGATGCTTCTGTTGTTTTCGTATCGCGGGATCATAAGTTCATAGGTACGTGCCGGCGTCGGTTTGTCACCGTCGGCGTCGACAGTATCCTGGCGCAGCGTTTCCTGTTGTTCCGGCGACAGGAGGTCGATGCCGTTGAGGCCGACCAATGCCTCGGGCGGCAAGCCGATTTTCCCGGCGGCGGGCGACGCATACTGGATGATCCCCTTTTCGTCGGTGACCAGCACCACGTCGAAAGCGTTCTCGACGAGTGCGCGAAAATGATGTTCGCGGCGCAGCAATTGCGCGTTTGCTTCTTCCGCATGATGCCGCGCGCGTTCCGACATGTCGCGTGCGCGTTCGAGATCGTGGATCAGACTGGTGTTGCGGAAGCGCAGTTCGAGCGTCTCTGTCGCGCCGCGCCGCTGCTGCTGGGCGATGCGCGACAAGTAGAGGTATGTCGGAACGCAAGCGAGGCCGATGGCCATGAATACGGGTTGAAAGGTCGAAATGCTGACTGCGACGACGGCGGTCATGATGGGCAACGTGGCCGCGACAAACAGCGCCGCGATGGAAAATGCCGTCTGCGTCGACAGAATGACGTGGAGCACGAAGATCATCAGGATGGCAAGGTTCTGGATATTGTTGTCCGCCTGCCAGAAAAGCGGGATGAGCCCGGCCCAGAAGATGTTCATGATCCAGTAGCGGATCGCGGTGGCCCTGATCCAGGGGGCGGGATCTATCCTGCTTTCGTCGGACGCAAAGAATCGTCTTTGGAACATCGCGTATTCGACGTATAGCGCTGCAATGATGAGCCACCATACCACGACGACCGGCGTGGGGACGGCCGCGTCGAAGGCAATGGCGACAGCGCCGACAATGGCCGGAAAATAGATGGGCAGTGTACGGAAGGTCAGCATTACCGAGCGATAGAGCTCGAGGCGCACGGCGCGTGTGCGGTCGTTCACTTCCGGTCCGTATTCATATCCGGATGTGTTGTCGCGCACTGACTGAACGGAGCCTGCCTCAGGCCCCGCGGATGGCTTCGTGTCCATTGGCGTGCCGGGCATCTGAACGGGGCTCCTCCCCCAGGTTAGAACCCCACGTCAATCAACGTTTAGGGGAGGGAGGTAAAGTTTCCCTGAACGCAGCGTCCGGCAAGGAAAACTGCCACTATTGGACGTTTCCGACGCGCGCACAGGCCCGGGCGCGACCGCGCCCGGGCGGCTAGACCTGATGATTGATGGGCGTCTTTCGGTCGTTGTCAGTAGACGTCCGGCACCGTTATCAAAGGAACGTCAGGGCGCGCGGGCCTTGGCCGGCGGCCTTCAACCTCGCAGCTGCGCTGAACGGTCTGGTCGACCTGTGTCGTTGGTGTCCAGTATTGCGGTGTCCAGGCGGCCACGCGGTTGTCGGCCTCGCTATTCTGTGCCGCGGTGACCTCACCCTGAAAGGCGAGCGCAATATCGCGGTCGGGCTGTACGCCAAGCGAGAGAAGCGCCGGATTGCGGCTATAAAGTTTGCCCCATTTGAGCGCCTCAACTGTGTCGCGTGTCGCGACTTCGCCGGCGAGAAGTGTCCGGGCAAGGAGTTTTTGCGCGTCCGGCCAGCCGGCGTCCGCGGCGCGGCGGACCCATTGGATCCCTTCGGCATGTTCGCCGCCGGCGATCATGCATTGGCCGAGCGCCGTTTGCGCGCCTTCGTAGCCGTGGCCGCGATAGGAAAAGCAGGTCAGCACGTCGAGTGTCCGTTCGTCGCACTCCCCGCGGGCTGCATCGCTGATCGACTTTGCATAAAGCGTTCCCACCGGGTCCTGCTCCGCCAAGGTGGGCAGTACGCGCCCGTCGGAATCGCGCTTGCGGGCAGCGCCGCCGCCGGTGCAGGCTGTAATTGCAAAAGCCGCCAGGCAAAGTACGATGATCGCGGTCGCTGACGCGCTCGGACGAACTCGGGTCACGGACATTCTTCCCCTCAAATTCTCATGCCGCATGTGAACATCGCGGCATTCGCTTGGTTCCTGTGGCCATACCGTAAGGCAAGTGTCGAACGGCGGCCAGAGCGCGGCTGCGATTTGGTCCGCGATCTGACGCAGCGGAACGGTGGTCCTGCCCCCTGCTTCCGGGCGGTTTGACCATGCCGGAAGGTTCCCCGATACTCCGGCCTCATTTTTGGGACCGGCGTCGCTATGTTACAGTAGCGACAGAGGAATATCCGGGATTTTTGAGCGGGTTGACGACGAATGGCCGACATGAAGGCGCTTCAGGACTGGGAAGCAGCGGTTGCAAAGCAAACCAAAGGCGCGGGTTCGTCCTCGCTTGTCTGGAAGACACCGGAAGGCATCGACGTCAAGCCGCTCTACACGGCCGACGATCTGGAGCGGCTGGCGGCGGAAGGATATGACGCCGATACGCTGCCGGGCTTTGCGCCATACACGCGCGGACCACAGGCAACGATGTATGCCGGACGGCCATGGACGATCAGGCAGTATGCCGGGTTTTCGACGGCGGAAGAATCGAACGCCTTTTACCGGCGCAATCTCGCTGGCGGCCAGAAAGGCCTGTCGGTCGCTTTCGATCTTGCAACGCATCGCGGCTATGACAGCGACCATCCGCGCGTCGTCGGCGATGTCGGCAAGGCGGGCGTTGCAATCGACTCAGTCGAAGACATGAAGATCCTCTTCGACCAGATCCCGCTCAATGAAATGTCCGTCTCGATGACGATGAACGGCGCGGTCATTCCCATTCTCGCCAATTATATCGTGGCGGCCGAGGAGCAGGGCGTGAAGCCCGAGCAACTCGAGGGCACTATTCAGAACGATATTCTGAAAGAGTTCATGGTGCGCAACACCTATATCTATCCGCCCGAACCGTCGATGCGCATTATCGCCGACATTATCGGCTTCTGTTCGAAGAACATGCCGAAATTCAACACGATCTCGATTTCCGGCTATCACATGCAGGAAGCGGGCGCGACGCAGGTCCAGGAGCTTGCCTTTACGCTGGCAGATGGCCGCGAGTATGTGCGCGCGGCGCTGGCCGCCGGTCTCGATGTCGACGATTTTGCGCCCCGTCTCTCCTTCTTCTTCGCCATCGGCATGAATTTCTTCATGGAGATCGCCAAGCTTCGTGCAGCGCGGTTCCTGTGGTCGAAGATCATGGCCGAATTCAAGCCGAAAGACCTGAAGTCGTCGATGCTGCGGACGCATTGCCAGACATCCGGTGTCTCGCTTACCGAGCAGGATCCCTACAACAACGTCATTCGCACGACGATCGAGGCGATGGCGGCGGTGCTTGGCGGCACGCAGTCGCTGCACACAAATGCGCTTGACGAGGCGATTGCCTTGCCGACGGATTTCTCGGCGCGTATCGCGCGCAACACGCAGCTTGTCATCCAGCACGAAACGGGCATCCCCAAAGTCATCGACCCGATGGGCGGTTCCTACTACATGGAAAGCCTGACCCATGCGCTGGCCAGCGAAGCGTGGAAGTTGATCGAAGAGGTCGAGGAACTTGGCGGCATGACCAAGGCGGTCGCCACAGGCATGCCGAAGCTGAAGATCGAGGAAGCTGCGGCGCGCAAGCAGGCGCGTATCGACCGGGGCGAGGAAGTCATCGTCGGGGTCAACAAGTACCGGCTGACCAAGGAAGACCCGCTCGACATTCTCGACATCGACAACGCCAAGGTGCGCGAAGCGCAGGTGGCGCGGCTGAAGAAGGTGCGGTCGACACGCGACGAAACGAAGTGCCGGGCAGCGCTCGCCGCGCTCACTGAGGGCGCGCGCGGCAATAGCAATCTGCTGGCGCTCGCGGTAGACGCGGCGCGGGCGCGCGCGACTGTGGGTGAAATTTCGGATGCCATGGAAGAGGTGTTCGGCCGCCATCGCGCCGAAATCAAATCGATCTCGGGCGTCTATGCGCAGGCTTACGAAGGGGATGAGGGCTTCATGAAGATTTCAAAGGAAATCGAAGCGTTCGCCGAGGCGGAGGGCCGACGCCCGCGCATGCTGGTTGTCAAGATGGGGCAGGATGGACATGACCGGGGCGCCAAGGTGATTGCCACCGCTTTTGCCGATCTGGGCTTCGATGTCGATGTCGGACCGCTTTTCCAGACGCCGGAAGAGGCGGCGCGCGATGCGATCGAGAATGACGTCCATGTCATCGGTATTTCGAGCCTCGCCGCCGGCCACAAGACGCTGGTGCCGGCGCTTGCCAAAGCGCTGAAGGACGAGGGTGCCGACGATATCCTGATCATCTGCGGTGGTGTCATTCCGGCACAGGATTATGAGTTCCTGAAAAAAGCCGGTGCCTCGGCGATTTTCGGTCCGGGTACGAACATTCCGTCCGCGGCCCTTGAAATTCTGACGCTTATCCGCGAGAAACGCCGCCGCGCGGCCTGATTGCCTGTAAAACCGGCACTTTTCTCATCTGCCTATGCGTGAGGCGCCGTGTGCGTCAAAAGAGCACGACGCTCTTTTCGATGTTGCAACTGCTCACACGCATCGCTATTTCGATCCCAGACGCCCGGGCAAAGATTCGGGCAGGTGATGGCACGCGTGCCGCTCGAACGATCTCTGAGCCGCCGCCAATGGGCCATACCAGGCAAGCTGTGCCCTTCCGGGTTGGGAAACCCCGGGAAAACATAGCTGCCGCGACAGGTTCCAAATATGAGAGATCCCGGAGGTGTGATGAGCACCGGCGAAGGTTTTGCGCGCCCGAAACGGCGCCGTCTTGTCGATATGAGTGCGTCCGGTCAGAAAAGCCCGGACGAGCAGCAGCGTGCCTATTACGACATGCTGTCGGCGAGGCTCGAAGGACTATTGGAAGAAATCGAGCAGGCCGGAACGTCACCCGACGACGATCTGGTGAAGCGCCTTCGCGCGCTCTATTCCGAGGTCAGCAGGCCTGTCGCACGCGCGAAGGTACACGAAGACTGAATGTTGTCTATTTGGCGACGGCGGTCTTCTCTGCTGTTTCGTTCGCTGCGTATTGACGAAGTTTCACGACATCCATTACAGCGCCGCCGATCGGCGTTCTGACCTGAATGCGGACAGGAATATAGACGCTTCCACCGTTTATGGACGCGAGCCATATATGCGCATTGTCGCGTTGCTGCAGCATCCGGATGAAGCTCGTCTGGCGCATGCCGCTGCGCGGTGCCATCTGAACCGAGCAACGGATCGCCTCGCCACTATAGCCCTTGTCGCGTGTCGTCACCGTGCCTTCCCGGTCGAATGCAAGCCGGAGGTCGTAACGCCTCTTGCCGTCGAAGACCGCGAGCGTGCGATCGCAGGGATTGTTGCCTGCGACAACGGGAACGAGGAGGGCGCTGATCGGATCGAGCGTGTTCTGCCGCTCATGTGGCAAGACGTGAATCTTTTCATTCGGCCTCAATGGCGGCTCGAATGTCATTTCCGGGCGGCCCGCGGCGTCGTAGGTCATCTCCCGATACTTCACCTTGCCGTTTTCATCGGAATGAAACGCGAAACGTCCCGGTTGTGGCCGGTCGTTGTCAAAGCGCCCCGCGCTCTCCATCGTCCATTTGGCGTCGAGGAAGTTCTTCGGAACGCCTGCGACGCCGAGAAAGCTATGCAGGTCGTATGCATCGTCGTGCAGCGTCGCGCTGACCGTGCCTTCCGCTGCCTTGAAGCCCCCGATATAGACCGTGTAGTCGGCGCTGACGGACGAGGCGCCGCTTTCCGATTCGGCTGGAACGACGGCGGCCGTTGCCCCGAGCGGCGCTACCGCGAGCGCGAGCATTCCGGCGGCGAAGACCCGTCCCGCTATTGCCTTCCACCCCGTTCCAGATCTCGTTTGCGCCATGTTCGTCACCATGTTTCGGCCTTCCCGGAATTTCCGGGTACGGGCGTCGAAAGGGCCTTATGGTCGCCAAGCCGATGTGAACCGGCGATGAACAGAGGACAGAGCCTTGCGGCAGGACTGGACGAGGCCGGTGCTGACCAAGTATGCAACTAAAATGGCAACCGGACCCGATCAAAAACAGCAGAAACGGCAGGCTCTGAACCAGGCGCTACCCGATCCGGTGGAACTGGCGGTAAGCATCCGGGCTGGAAGCCGCAGCGCGTTGGCGCGTGGCATCACGCTTGTCGAATCCTCCCGCGCGGATCATCAGGAAATTGCACAAGCGCTGCTCGCCGACCTGCTGCCCGACACGGGCAAGGCCATCCGGCTCGGAATGTCCGGCGCGCCCGGCGTCGGAAAATCCACGTTTATCGAGGCATTCGGCCAGTTCCTGACCGGAAAGGGGCTCCGGATTGCCGTTCTGGCGATCGATCCCTCCTCGACGCGAACCGGCGGTTCGATCCTGGGCGACAAGACGCGCATGGAACTGCTGGCTCGCGATCCGAACGCCTTCATCAGGCCCTCGCCATCGGGCGGTACGCTTGGCGGGGTGGCGCGGCGGACGCGCGAGGCCATGCTGCTTGTCGAGGCCGCAGGCTACGACGTTGTTCTTGTCGAGACGGTCGGGGTTGGCCAGTCCGAGACCTCCGTCGCCGACATGGTCGATATGTTCCTGCTTCTGCTGGCGCCCGGCGGCGGCGACGAGTTGCAGGGTATCAAGCGGGGCATCATGGAGCTGGCGGATCTGATCGTGGTTAACAAGGCCGATGGCGATCTCGTTCCGGCGGCCCGACGTGCGCAAATGGAATATCAGGCGGCACTACACCTGATGCGGCCCAAGAATGCCGGCTGGACGCCGCATGTCCTGCTTGCATCGGCGCTCAAGGGCGAGGGGCTCGACAAGGTCTGGGAGGCCGCCGAAGCGCACCGCAAGGCCTTGGCGGAAGCCGGTGACCTTGCCCGGTTGCGGGCGGCCCAGTCGAAGGCCTGGTTCTGGACCGAGCTCCGGGAAGGCCTCTTTTCGGCGCTCAAGAGCGATCGGCAGGCGGCGGCGCTGGTGCCGGAACTGGAGCGTGAGGTGGCTCAAGGCCAAACGACCCCGACAGCGGCTGCGCGGCGGCTTCTGGGCCTAGTGCTCGGTCGCCCGAGCGGGGCCTGAACGGGCCTTGACGGGCTCTCCCGGGCCTTTTATACGTGCCCGCCTGCATGGGCTGCGCGGGAAACTGCGGCAGCCCGATGAATTTACAAAGGAAGTCCCCATGTCCCGCCGCTGCGAACTGTCCGGCAAGGCCGTGATGTCCGGCAACAATGTCAGCCATGCCAACCGCAAGACGCGGCGCAAGTTCCTGCCAAATCTCTGTCAGGTGACGTTGATCAGCGACGCGCTGGGCCGGCAGGTCAGTCTGCGCATCTCGGCGCATGCGCTGCGTTCGGTCGAGCACAATGGCGGGCTTGACCCCTTCCTGCTCAAGGCCGCCGATGCGCAGCTTTCCTCCCGCGCGCTCAAGCTGAAGCGGGCGGTCGAGAAGGCGCAGACAGCGGCCGCCTGACTCCGCGTCCGGCGCGGTGCGCTTTTGAAAGACGGGCGGCCCCAGGGCCGCCCTTTTCTTTTTCCGCAAATTTTACCCAGTTTATCGAAAATCGAGCCGGGGCCTTTCAGGCCGTGGCCCGCGCCGCTAGACTTCGCCCCGTTGTTTTGAGGGTGTGCGAATGCTGGATAGCGGGGTTGATCGCATACCGGTCAGCCGGCCGGGTTTTTTCTCGCGGCTTGCGACGACGCTTGCACGGCTGGTCGTGCCGGTCGTCGCGCTATGCCTTGTGCTTGGCGTCGCGTTCCTTTTGCGCGATGTGCCGATGCAGGAGGCCCGCCATCTCATCGTCATCGATCCGCGGCTCGACACTGGAGACTGGCTGACCTGGGGTCTCGTCGTTCTGCCTGCGGTTTTTTTCGTTCTCAATCTGACAAGCCGGCGTTATGGCGCGGCATTGACGCTGACCGCCGCCTTCATTTCGTGGTTGCTGATCGGCGGCGCCGTCGGTTGGGCCGTCCATGAGGGGATTGTCGCCGACTTCGCCACGGAGATTGCGCCGTACCCGGAAGCGGCGGCTCTCGTCGGTGCGCTGGCGACCGCACAACTCGTCAACATCCTGACTTTCGACTGGATGCGGGGCATTCCGTGGTGGAAGGCGCCTTTTCTGGCAGCGCTGATCGGCGGTTTTGCGTTTTCTGCCGCCTTCAACATGCGGCCGACCGCACCGTGGGATGACGGTTTGGCGGCGCGCCTGATTGTCGAGAGCGGTCTTTATTTCAGTTGGGCGTTGTTGCAGCTTCTCCCGACCGGGATGATGCGCCGGACGATCCGTCCGCTGCCGGGCTTCGGGGGAGCCTGACTGGCTCGGCCATCGCCGCAGAGGATTCACTTTTCAGGCGAAACATCAGCAGCAGCGTTCGTTGCAACACGTTGAAGTTGTCGTCCGAGATCATGTAGATCATCAGGTCGCCATTCTCGCCCTCGCGAACAGCCAGCCCCTCCATATTGTCGATCGAATAGCGCTGTCCGACATCGATCAATACTTCGCCATCGACGACCTCTCCGGCTGCAATGTCGTCGCGTCGGATCAGACGCATCTGCATGCCGACACCAGCAAGTATCGAGAAGCGGCGTTCGAGAAGCAACAGGTCGCCGTTCGGCAACAGCGCCACGTCGGTCGGCTTGTAGGGATTGCGCGGCCGCACCGCGAACCATGAGATGTCGTGGCCGTCGGCGATGAAAGCCTTGATGTTGCCGCGCGGATCCAGCGTGTCTTCCGTGATCGCGAGGATGCGTGGTTCCCCTTCGGGTTCCGCCGGCGGCAGGAGTTCGATCGACTCGATGCCGCCATTGGCGTTGAGGCGTCCGAAATGGCGCTGTGTCAAGAGCTGTTCGGGACGCGCCGAAAATCCGTCGGCGCCGAGATCGTACCGCCAAATGCGATGCGCCCGCTCGAAGCTGATATAGACCTTGCCTGCAAGCGTCGCGTCGGCCGTGTCGACCACGAGGCCTTCCGCATCCCCAAGCGTCTTTCCGGCAATCGGTTGACCGTCCAGTCCGAGCATTGGAGCCATGTGGCCCTCGGCGAGCCCGGACAAGCGCCCACGCTCGTCGTAGAGCATCATGGCGCTGAACCATTGTCCCTCGTCGGAAACGGCGAGCAACACGGTGCCGTCCGGATTGACGGCAAGGCCGGACCAACCGCCGAATTCCGGCTTCGGCGATCTGATCTCGATGCCCCCGGCCCATTCCAGCCCGCCGGTGCGTGTTTCGCCGCGGTCTTCCGGGTTCCAGACAAGCGTGTTGGTCTTGAGTTCGATGCGTTCGGCATCGGCATGGGCGGGGGAATGGACAGGTGCGCCTATCGCAACAAGCGCGAAGAAAACCAGCACACCGGCAATCGTGGTCGGGCGATGCAACTTACTATCCCCTCTACCGCGTACCGCCGGAAACTCAGCTGACGGTGCGACCGGGAGGCATCATACCGGTGCCCGGTCGCGAGACAAGAGATTCAGGTGCGCCGCGCCCACGGTGCTTCGTCGAGCCGCAGCGCGCCGCGCCGCAGCCAGCGGTAGAGCATCAGCGACGAAGCGGCGGCGAGCCCCGTTGCGAGGCCAAGCCAGATACCGAGACCTTCCATTTCCAGCGGAAACGCCAGCACCACACCCGATGTCAGCCCGATCAGCCAATAGCTGATGCCGGCATAGATCATCGGCACGCGCGTGTCGTGGAGGCCGCGCAACATGCCGACGCCGATGGACTGCGCGCCGTCGAAAACCTGAAAGAGTGCGGCGATGGTCAGGAAAGTGACCGCTAGCTCGATCACGGCGGCATTCTCGGGCGCGGTCCGGTCGAGAAACGCACCGATCAATGGATAAGGGAAGAGGATCATCGTCAGCGCCATAAACCCCATGAAAACGCCGCCCATGACGAACGGCGTCCAGCCGGCGCGACGGATCGCTTCGCGGTCGCCGGCGCCGTAGGCCCGCCCGACGCGCACCGTGACGGCCTGCGAGAAGCCGAGCGGCACCATGAAGGAGATGGCCGCGATCTGCAGGGCGATTGCATGCGCGGCGAGCGACGCGGCACCGAAAAGTCCGATCAGGAAGACGGCGGCATTGAAGACCGAAACTTCAAGGCCGAGCGTCACGGCGATCGGCAGACCGAGTCGCCAGATTTCCCTGTAGCGCGACCAGTCGGCGCGCCAGAACCGTCCGAACAAATAGTAACGGCGGAACTGCCGGTCGTAGAGCACGACGAGGCTCAAGGCGGCGAACATGAAACTGCAGGACAGCACGCTGCCGATGCCCGCGCCGACGAGGCCCAGCGCCGGAAAGCCGAAATGTCCGAACATCAGGCAATAGTTGGCAAAGGCGTTGAACGGAACGGCGATGCCGCTGATGACGAACGCCCAGCGTGGCCGTTCGAGCGCTGCGATGAAGGAACGCAGCACGATGTAGAAAAGCATCGGCAGCAACGACCATTGCATGGCGCGCACATAGGATGCGCCCTCCTGCGCCAGCGCCGGTTCCTGACCGAGGACGAGGAGTATCCACTCTGCATTCCAGAGCAGCATCCAGAACGGAATGACGATTGTAAGTCCCGCCCAGAATGCCTGGCGTACGGTGCGGCGTACATCGCGCACGGAATGTTTGCGGCGGCCGAGCTCGGCCGCGATCATCGGCGAGGCAGCGGTCATCAGGCCGATGCCGAAGATGAAGACGAGGAAATAGAGGTTGGAGCCGAGTGTGCCGGCGGCGAGCGTGTCCGGACCGAGCCAGCCCATCATCAGCACGTCGGTGGCGTTGATCGCGACCTGTGCGAGATTGGTGAAAATCAGTGGCCAGGACAAGGCAAGCGTCGCCTTCGCCTCATCAATCCAGAGACGATGATCCGAGCGGAATGTGGCGAGCGCGGCGCGCATGGCGTCAAAAGCCCTGAACGGAGAAAAGCCGCGCAGATTATCCGTATCCGTCGGAAGCTCAAGCGCCGAATTCAGGCGATGGAGGATTTTTTCGTCCGAAGCCAGGCGACGACCGGGAACGGCAGATAGGCGGCGAATATCAGGACGACCGCCAACACGAGGCCGTGCGGGTCCCAGAGCTGCATCGCAAAGCCTGAAAGCGGCGTGCCGATCAGAGCGCCCGTGCCCCACATGGCGGTTGTGAAGGCGCTGGCGCCCGCAAGTTCGGCACCGCGGAAACGCTCGCCGACCAGCACCATGCCGAGTGTGAAGATGCCATTGGCAAGGCCGACGACCAGAAAGAGGACGATGCCGGTCGCGATCAGCGTCGGCACCGCGAAGGGAAGCAGCGCATAGCCGGCCATTGTCGCCAGCACAAGACCGATCAGGAGTCCGAGCCGGTTTACCCGGTCCGCCGCCACGCCGACGATCGGTTGCATGACGATGGCGCCGATTGCGGCGACCGTCAGCAGCGCCAGGCTGCCGCTTTCGGCCATGCCGGAGCGGATGGCATAGAGCGGAAAAAACGTGACCAGCGATTCTTCGGCGGCGGCATAGAACACGTTGACCAGCAGCGCTGCCGGCGCAATGAAGACCAGACGCCACATGGGCGACGATTTTTCGGTTTTTTCGAAGTGATTGCGGCTCTTGTCGGCGGTGGTGACCAGGATGGCGGCTGCAATCATCAACGCTCCGCCCAGGTAGAAGGGCTCGACGCCCGTTCCGAGTATGACCAGCGTTGCCGGTCCGAGCGCGAAGCCGGCGGCCGCCGAGGCGCCGTATATGCCGATGATCTTGCCGCGCTTGGCGTCTTCGGAAAGCGCGTTGATCCATGCTTCGCTGGTCGCCCATAGCAGTGTGCCTGCGACGCCGAGCAGGAAGCGGAGCGGGAACCAGGCGTAGAAATTGGCGTAGTAGCCGATCAGCAGGAAGGAGGTGCCTGCCAGCAACAAGCCGCCGATCATCACATTGGCCGGGCCGAAGCGACGCATGATCCAGGGCGCGATCGGCGAGATCAGAAAGACCGGCGCGGCCTGTGCGGCGGCCGAAAGCCCGATCAAGCCGGGCTCCGCGCCCTGGCGGGCCATGATCAAGGCCGCCAGCGGGAAGGCGATGCCCATCGACAGATTGACCATCCCCATCGAAATTATGGCTGCGGCGAGACTGCGCTTGCGGCGGGGCTGAGCAGGGATGAAGCCTGACATGGGTGGCGCTCCGGAGGGGTTCCTTTAAATAAACGATATTGTTTTTAAAATAAAGCGTTTTTCTTTCATGTGATATCAAGACATTGAATTTAATCACTTATTTTATAATCGAAGGGGTTGAAAAATAGACCATGTGGCGGCATGATCCAGCCATGCACTCGACCCCCGAACGTATCCTGCACCTGCTCAAGACGAACGGCCCGCAAACCGCCGAGATGCTTGGCGACGCGTTGTCGATGACGTCGATGGGCGCGCGCCGGCATCTGCATGCGCTCGGCAAGGCCGGTCGGATCGAATCCTTCGACAAGTCCGAAGGTGTCGGACGCCCAAGGCAGTTCTGGCGGCTGACCCCTGAGGGACATATGCGGTTCGGCGACGCCCATGCCGAACTGACGACAAAAATGATCGGCGATGTGCGACGTCTCTTCGGCGAGGAGGGGCTCTCAAAGCTTGTCGCCGAGCGCGAACGCGACATGCGGCTGACCTATGAAAAGGCGCTGCAGGGCAAGGCGCAACTTTCCGAACGCGTCGAGGCACTGGCGGCGATCCGCGCAGCCGAGGGCTATATGGCGCGGGTCGAGCGCGACGGTGAGGATTTCATTCTGATCGAGGATCACTGCCCGATCTGCGCAGCGGCGGCGGCGTGCCAGGGTTTCTGCCGGTCGGAACTGGCGCTCTTCCAGATGATGCTGGGCGAGGGCGCGCGGGTCGCGCGCGAGGAATATCTGCTCGACGGCGGCCGTAGGTGTACCTACCGGATCGGAAAAGCCGAGTGACCCTCTAGCGCACCGCGCGGGCGGCGCGGGCGGAAACGCCGCCGCGCTTCTTCGGCGCGTCCTGGCCGCGCGCTTTCAATTGTCCGCGGCGCAACGTCGTTTCGTCGTCGAACAGTTCGGCGAGTTTCTCGGTCATCGCACCGCCCAGTTGTTCGGCATCGACGATGGTGACGGCGCGGCGGTAGTAGCGCGTGACATCGTGGCCAATGCCGATGGCGATCAGCTCGACGGGAGAACGGGTCTCGATCTGTTCGATGACCGAGCGCAGATGCTTTTCGAGATAGTTGCCGGCGTTGACCGAGAGCGTTGAATCGTCGACCGGCGCGCCGTCCGAAATCACCATCATGATGCGACGCTGCTCGGGCCGCGCCAGCAGGCGGTTATAGGCCCAGATCAGCGCCTCGCCGTCGATGTTTTCCTTCAGCAGGCCTTCGCGCATCATCAGGCCGAGGTTGCGGCGTGCGCGGCGCCACGGGCTATCGGCCGATTTGTAGACGATGTGGCGCAGGTCGTTGAGGCGGCCTGGTTGTGCGGGCTTGCCCTCCGCCAGCCAGCGCTCGCGCGACTGTCCACCCTTCCAGGCGCGGGTCGTGAAGCCGAGAATCTCAACCTTGACGCCGCAGCGTTCCAGCGTGCGCGCCAGAATGTCGGCGCACATTGCGGCGACGGTGATCGGCCGGCCGCGCATCGACCCCGAATTGTCGAGCAGCAGCGTCACCACCGTGTCGCGGAAATTCATGTCGTGCTCGACCTTGAAGGCGAGCGGTTGCATCGGATCGACGACGGCACGGGTCAGGCGCGCCGCATCGAGGATGCCTTCCTCGAGATCGAATTCCCAGGTGCGGTTCTGCTGTGCCAGCAAGCGGCGCTGCAGGCGGTTGGCGAGGCGCGAGACGACGCCCTGCATCTGTTGCAGCTGTTGATCGAGATATTGGCGCAGGCGCGACAGTTCCTCGAGATCGCAAAGGTCTTCGGCGGCGATCACTTCGTCATATTGCGGTGTGAAAACCTTGTAGGCGGCGCGGTTCTTGTCGTCGCCTTGCTGGTTCGGGCGCCAGGGCTGGTTGCCTTCGCTGGTTTCGTCGGTGTCACCGTCCGACGGCACGTCGTCGGCATCGACCTCGACCGTCTGCTCGTCGCCTTCCTCGCCTTCGCCTTCCGAGTATTCAACCTGATCGGCCGACGAACCTTCGGGCTGTTCGGCTTCGCCCGACTGGCTTTGTTCGGAACTGTCCTGGCTGTCGCCTTCCTGATCGTCGGCATCGTCGGATGCCTGGTCGGGGGCCTCGCCCAGTTCGTCGCCCATGTCGAGATCGACCAGAATGTCGCGCGTCGCGCGCGCGAAGGCCTTCTGGTCCCCGATCACGTCGCTCAGCCGCTCGAGGTCGCTGCCGGCCTTTTCCTCGATCCAATTGCGCCATTGATCGACCAGCTTGCGGGCGGAAGGCGGCGGCGCCTCGCCGGTCAGCTTTTCGCGCACCATCATCGCCACTGCCTCGGCAAGCGGCGCCTCGTCGCGCGAGGATATGCGGTCGTAGCCACGCGACGCGCAGCGCTGTTCGAGCGCCGCGGTCAGGTTTTGCGACATGCCGGCCATCTGATTGGCGCCGATCGCCTCGACGCGCGCCTGTTCCACAGCGTCGAAAACGGCCAGTGCGTTGCCGCCTTCCGGCTGCAACGACGCATTGATCTTTTCATCGTGGTGGGCGATGCGCAGCGCATAGGCGTCGGAGACGCCGCGCACCTGCGCGACCTCCGCCGGCGGCAGCGTGCGGCTCGGCAGGGGCAGCCGGGCGCGCAGGCCGCGCAGGCCCGGCGCTTCCGTTCCAAAGGTGACATTGAGCTCCGGTTCTGCCGCGATCGTGCGCATGGTTTGCGCCAGCGCACGCTTGAACGGTTCGACGGGGCCTTCTTTCGATGTCATTGGCCGTGTCGCTTTTCGGGTTTTCAGGCGACCTTGATGTTGGCCGCCGAATCCGGGAGATCCTCGCCGAAGGAGCGCTGGTAGAATTCGGCCACCGTTGCCCGTTCAAGCTCGTCGCATTTGTTGAGGAAGGTGACGCGGAAGGCAAAGCCGATGTCGCCGCCGAATATCCTGGCGTTTTCCGCCCAGGTCAGCACGGTGCGCGGGCTCATCACGGTCGAGATGTCGCCATTGATGAACGCCGAGCGTGTGAGATCGGCGACACGAACCATGGCCGCGATCTGCTTGCGGCCTTCTTCCGTTTCATAGCTCTTCAGTTTGGAGAGCATGATGTTCACTTCTTCGGCATGCGGCAGGTAGTTGAGCGTCGTCACGATGTTCCAGCGGTCCATCTGACCCTGGTTGATCTGTTGTGTGCCGTGATAGAGGCCCGACGTGTCGCCCAGGCCGACGGTGTTGGCCGTCGCGAAGAGGCGGAATGCCGGATGCGGGCGGATGACGCGGTTCTGGTCGAGCAGCGTCAGTTTACCCGATGCTTCGAGAATACGCTGGATCACGAACATCACATCGGGGCGGCCGGCATCATATTCGTCGAAGACCAGCGCGACCGGGTGCTGTAGCGCCCAGGGCAGAATCCCCTCGCGGAATTCGGTCACCTGCTTGCCGTCCTTCAGGACGATGGCGTCTTTGCCTACGAGGTCGATGCGGCTGATATGGCTGTCGAGATTGATGCGGACGCAGGGCCAGTTGAGGCGCGCGGCGACCTGTTCGATGTGGGTCGATTTGCCGGTGCCGTGATAGCCCTGCACGATGACGCGGCGGTTGAACGCGAAGCCTGCGAGCAATGCAATGGTCGTATCGCGGTCGAACAGGTAATCCGGATCGAAATCGGGCACATATTCGTTGGGTTCCGAGAAAGCCGGAACCTCCATGTCGACGTCGATTTTGAACGTCTCGCGGACGGAAACCTTCTTGTCCGGGAGATTCTCGGTCATGCCGTTTCTTGCTTCGAAGCTCATTCCTGCCCTACTTCCGTACGTGTCTCTCAAATCCGCGCCGGGACAATGCCCCGGCGGGGCATTTCCAGGCCCGTGCCGCGCCGCCGGTCAGCGGTAGCCGCTCTTGCGGAGGTAATCGTAGGCCTGAATGACCTTGCGGAGACGCTCCTCGGCCGACCTGTCGCCGCCATTGGCGTCGGGATGGTGTCTTTTGACCAGTTCCTTATACCGTGCCTTGATCTCATTCAAGGAGGCGGTCCCGTCGAGGTCCAGCGTATCGAGTGCCTGTTGCTGCAGCGCACGGGGCTTGCGCCGTGTTTCCGGTTCCTCGGGCCCGGTTGACCTTGCGGTATCCTCAAAAAAGCCAAAGGCATCGCGAAAAGGCGAAGCCCGGCCCGTCCGGGCCCCGAAAGCGGCATTGGCGGCATTGACGCCCAGATTCCAGGTCGGCCGGTGGCCCGTCAGCGCCTCGCGCTGGAAGGCGGCGATATCGGCATCGCTCATGCCCTTGAAGAAGTCGTAGCTGCTGTTGAACTCGCGGATATGGGTGTCGCAGAACCACGCATATTGCGCGTTGGCGGCAACATCGAAGCCGGTGGCGGCGTTGGCGCGTGGCGCACGATGCGGGCCGGGCTCGCGGCAGCCGGCCCATTCGCAGCGCCGCGGGGCAGCCGCGGCCTGGACATGCGACGGCCGCTCCAGCCCGCGCAATTTGCGCGGCGCGATCCGGATCGAATCGAAATATTTCGAGTTCAGTTTCACAGCTCAAATTATGGGTTGGCGTCGGTCTTAAAACAAGGAAGCATGACCTGCATCGCCTCGTGCCGGTCGTTTGAACCCTAACAAGGCGCGCATTAACGAACAGCTTAACCGGAATCCGTCATGTCCGTCGCCGAGACCATGCGCCGCAAGCTTGAAGCGGCGCTCGCACCGACAAAACTGGAAATCGAGGACCAGTCGCATCTCCACAAGGGCCATGCCGGACACCGGCCAGGCGGGGAGAGCCATTTTCGCGTCGTCGTCGTCGCGCCGGGCTTCGCTGGCAAGTCGCGGGTCGAACGTCAGCGCATGGTGACGGCAGCGTTGAAGGATGAGATGGGCCACCCGATCCATGCGCTGGGTATCAAGGCCATGACACCGGAGGAAGCGGAGGCCGGCTAGTCGCCGGTGGCCGCCTTGAGGGAACGGGCCGGGGCGATGCGGAGTTGCGCGATCTGGTTGCGCTGGCGGCGCAGGACCTCGAATCGGAAGCCGTGAAACGTGAAGGTCTGGCCGACCTCGGGGATGGTGCGCGCCTCGTGGATGACGAGGCCTGCGATCGTCGTTGCCTCCTCGTCGGGCAGCGACCAGTCGAAGGCGCGGTTCAGGTCGCGGATCGGGACGGTGCCGTTGACGACAACCGACCCGTCCGGCTGCATGCGGACGCCAGCCACTTCGACATCGTGCTCGTCGCGAATGTCGCCGACGATCTCCTCCAGAATGTCTTCAAGCGTGATGAGGCCCATCAACGCGCCGTACTCATCGACGACGAGAGCAAAATGCGTCTTGCGGCGCAGGAAGGCGTTGAGTTGGTCCTGCAGCGTCGTTGTGTCGGGAACGAACCAGGGCTTGATGGCGATCGACAGAATATCGATGCTATCGGCCGCCCACGACACGTTTGCAAGGGCGCGCAGCAAGTCCTTTGCATGCAGGACGCCAACAATGTTTTCCGGATCGTCGCGCCAGAGCGGTATGCGCGTATGCGGGCTTGCCAATGCCTGCGAGATAACCTCGCTGTTGGGTTGCGATGCGTCGATCATCACGATGTTCTTGCGATGAACCATGACGTCGCTGACTTCGAGGTCGTGCAGGTCGAGAATGCCGCCCAGCATGTCGCGGTCGATCTTGACCACGCTGCCTTCGTGATGATGCAGATTGATGGCGCCGCGCAGTTCTTCATGCGCGGAGAGAACATGCTGGTTTTCGCCGACATCGAGGCCGAAGGGGCGCAGCGCATAGCGAACGACGAGCTGCACGGCCGCCGTAATCGGTCCGAAAACGAAGGTTACGACGCGCAGGATCGGTGCGACGGCGAGCGCCACGCGATCGGTATTGGTGATGGCGACCGTCTTGGGCGCAACCTCGGCGAAGACGAGCACAACCGCCGTCATCACCAGCGTCGCGTAGACGACGCCAGCTTCGCCGAACAATGCGAGGAATAGGCTTGTCGCCAGCGCCGAGGCCAGAATATTGACGAGATTGTTGCCGAGCAGCACGGCGCCGATCAGACGTTCCCGGTCTTCGGTCAATGCCAGCACGGTGCGGGCACGCTTGTTGCCGTCTTCGGCGAGGCGGTGCATGCGCGCTCGCGATGCGGCCGTCAGCGCTGTCTCCGAACCGGAAAAGAACGCCGAAAACAACAGCAACAGCAAAATGGCGCCGAGAACGACGCTGAGGCCGAGGGACAGCATGTCAGGCGGGCTCCCGTTCCCGCAGTAGGGTGCGCAGGGCGCCGGGATCGACGTCGCGCGTGATGAAGGCCTCGCCGATGGCGCGGGCGAGAATGAAGGTCAGCTTGCCGTCCTGCACTTTCTTGTCCTGACCCATCAGTGCGATCAGTGCGTCGGCGTCGGGCAGTTTGCCGGGTATGTCGGCGAGGCGCGCCGGCAAGCCGGCCCTTATCAGGTGCTGGCGGACACGCACGGCGTCCTGCCCGGTGCAAAGACCGAGACGCGCCGACAGTTCGAAAGCGAGCGCCATGCCGACGGCAACGCCTTCGCCATGTACGAGGCGCTGCGAGAAACCAGTCGCTGCCTCCAATGCATGGCCGAAGGTGTGGCCGAGATTGAGGAGCGCGCGGACGCCGCTTTCACGTTCATCGGCGGCGACGGTGGCGGCCTTGGCCTCGCAGCTCTTGACGATGGCGTGGATGCGCGCCTCGCGGTCGCCTTCCTTCAGGCGGTCGAGATTTTCCTCAAGCCAATCGAAAAAAGCGCGATCGCCGATCAAACCGTATTTGACGACTTCCGCGTAACCGGCGAGGAACTCGCGCATCGGCAGGGTTTCGAGTGCGGCAACGTCGACGAGCACAAGGCGCGGCTGATGGAAGGCGCCGGCGAGGTTTTTTCCCTGGCGGGTATTGATGCCGGTCTTGCCGCCAACGGAACTGTCGACCTGCGAGAGCAACGTTGTTGGAATTTGCGCGAAGTCGACGCCGCGGCGCAGGATCGCGGCGGCAAAGCCGGTCAGATCGCCGATCACGCCGCCGCCCAGCGCGACGACGAGGTCGCCGCGCTCGATGCCGGTTTCGAGCAGCCATTCGGTCAGCTTTTCAAGTTGTGCGAACGACTTGGTGCTTTCTCCCGCCGGCAGGACGATCGTGTCGTGGCGTATGCCCGCCGCATTGAGGCTCTTTTGCAGGACAGGCAAATGAAGTTGCGCCACCGTTTCATCGGTGATGATCGCAAGACGTGCGCGGCGCAGCAGCGGCTTCAGATGTTTTCCAGCATCCGCGATCAGCCCGGCACCAACCAGAATGTTGTAACCGCGATCGCCGAGATCGACGGCGACTTTTCGAATGGCGTCACTCATTGCCGTCTCCGCCGCTCCGTGCACGGAATTCGTTCAGCTTGCCGATGATGGTTTCGACAACCGCTTCATGCGGGCCTTCGATGCTGTCGATGGCGATGTCGGCCTCCGCATAGACCGGGTAGCGCTCGTCGATCAGGCGTTTCATCGTGCTGCGCGGATCACCGTTCTGCAGCAGCGGACGGTCGCCGCGCTTGGCGACGCGCTTCATCAGCACGTCGAGATCGGCTTTCAGCCAGATCGAAATGCCGCGCGCCGCGATGTTGGCGCGGGTCACCGGGTCCATGAAGGCGCCGCCGCCGGTTGCCAGCACATGCGGCGGTCCGGCCAGCAGCCGGGAGATGACGCGGCGTTCGCCGGCGCGGAAGGCGGCCTCTCCGTGGCGGGCGAAAATCTCCGGAACGGTTTCGCCGGCCGCCTGTTCGATTTCGGCGTCGGCGTCGACGAAGTCCAGTCCGAGACGGCGGGCGAGGCGGCGGCCGACGGTCGTCTTGCCGGCGCCCATCAGGCCAACCAGCACGATTGACCGCACATCGGAAGGTGCCGGCGCAAGGACCTCGTCCATGCCCGTTTCCGCCGTTCTGCGTTGTTCGTTCCCAGCCATATTCCTGTCCGACAGGCGACCGCGCCCGATTGGGGATCGCATTCAATATGGGCACGCCCCGCCTGCCCGATATAGCCGCCTTAACCTTGCTGTTCTATTGTCCGGCCCGTTCTCAGCCCGAACCGGGCATCCGCGAAGCGGCGAAAGCCGCTATCCTACCGGATTGTTAGCACGGTTCCAGCAAGGGCGGGGCAGTAGATAAGGCATGGCGGAGCCCCGCCGCGCCCCATTTTCGCCGCAAGCGGGGCCTAAGGCTTTTCCCCGTTATGGCGGCATGAAACCGAAGGCCGCCCACGGCCCCGGAGAAGGAAGAAAAGATGAGCCGTGTGACCGGCCTCCTTGTCGCCATCGCCCTCGTCGCAGCGGTTTTCGCCGGTGGGCTCCTTTATCTCGATCGGGCAGTAGCGCCCGAGGTTCAGACTGTGGAGAAGGTTCTCCCCGATGGTCAGTTTCCGCGCTAGGCGCGGGCGTCGCGCCGCCTGCTTCGCGCTCCTTGTCTCCGTCGGTATGCCGGCGGTACCCGGCCTCGCCCAGGATATGAACGTCCTGCAGGCGCCCGCCGGCATGGAACCCGTTCGTACGCCGGCATTGCCCCCGGGGAGCGGCCATGCGGATGGACCGCGGAGCATCGTGCCGCCGGGCTATGGGGCAACCACGCCTGCGTCCGGCCTGTCGTCGCCGGACATGCAGGCCGTTTCGCCCGCCGTGCCTTCGCATCTATTTCCGACCGGCCGTCAATCCAGCGAGCCTGCCGTCCGTGTGCTGAGCGCCGTGCCGGGCGGCGAACGTTCGGATATCGAGATCGGTACGCTGTCCGGCGTCGATACGTCCAGCGTCGGGCTTGTCGGCATGCGGGATGGCGGCTTCGGTCCGGCCATGTGGGAAGGTGCTTCGCGCGCCGACATCGAAACCTATCTTGGCCGGATGCCGGTAGCGACCGGCTCACCGGTCATGGAGGATCTCGCGCGGCGTTTGTTGCTGACAGGCGCACGGCCGCCGGAAGGGGCCGGCCGTGGCGTTCCATTGCTCGCGGCACGCCTCAACAGGCTGCTGGCGGCAGGTCGTGCCGACGAAGCGCTGCAACTGGCGATGGCGGGCGGTGCTGCCCGCGCGCCGCAAGTTGCGGTCGAGCTGGCGCGCGCGGCGCTGGCGGCGGGCGACGACAACCGCGCCTGCGCGGCGCTTGCCGATATTCCGCCCGGCAACGATCCGGCGCGAAACGACATGGCGGCTTTCTCCGTCAAGCTCAGTGCCTATTGCCAGATCGTTGCGGGCAATCCCGAGATTGCCAATCTGACGCTCGATCTGGCGCGCGAGGAAGGGCTCAACGATGCGCTGTTCTTCTCGCTGGCCGGTCAGGCCGCCGCGGGCATCAAGCTGCGCGCCCCGGAGCCGAACACGCTCAGCATCGTCGATGCGGCATTCTATCGGCTTGCCGGGCGCGACCTGCCCGACAACGTTGCTGAGATCGCCGAGCCCGCGTTGCTGCCGGGCCTTCTGCGCGACGGTGAATTGACGGATGAGGTGCGGCTGGCTGTGGCCGAGCGCGCGGCGCGTTACGACCTGATCGATGGCCGCGCGCTCGCGGCCTATTACAAGATGCCGCGCTTTACCGACGAGCAGATGGCAGGCCTGCTGACATCCGACATTCCCGAAGCGTCTCCGATGCGGCGCGCCATGATCCATCAGGCGATCGGTGCGGCGGTCGCCGCCGACGACCGCATAAGGCTCTTCAAACTTGCTTTTGCGACGGGCGAGACGGCCGGGCTCTATTATCCGACGGTCGAGGCGCTGTATGATGAGCTTGCCGGCATGACGCCGTCCGACGCCTTGCGCCCGATGGCGCCGGCCGCGATGCGCGCATTTCTGGCGATCGGCGAACGCAGCAAGGCGGCGGAGTGGTTGTCGGTGATGAACGCGGCTCCGGGGCTCGGGCGTGACGGCCGTGAGCTTGCGGCGTTGATGCGGATTTCGGGCGGCGCATTGGCATCGTTCGACAGCGAGGGCGTGTCGGCTGAAATCATTGCCGATCTTCGCTCGGGCGAGCGCACGGCGCAGATTTTTGCGGCCTGCGAGGCGATGCTACTCGATGCGCTCGGTCTCTCGCCGACGCCCGCCGTGTGGGAAGCGCTGCTCGATGCACGCAATGCGCTGCCGGGTGAAGCGCCTTCCGAGGCGCTGCTCGGTCAACTGCAGATGGCGGGCCACAAGAATGCCATTGGCGAAACGGTTTTGCTGACGCTCGACGTATTGGGTCTGGGTGGGCCCGGTACGGCACATCCCAGAGCGGCGGCGCAGGCGACGGCCAGCCTCAAGGCGGTCGATCTCGAAAGCGAGGCCCGGCGACTCGCTCTTGAAGCGCTTCTGGCGCGCAGCTTTGCCGGACGTGGTTGAGTAACATCGGGTGATTGGAATGTCGAAAGTATCCGTGGAGCGCGGGCTTCATCTCGAAGCCTTTCTCGAAATGCTGAGTGCCGAGCGCGGCGCTGCGCGCAATACGCTCGACGCTTACGAACGCGATCTGAAGGATTTTTCAACCTTCCTCGCGACACGTGGAAAAACGCAGACCGAGGCGACGGCCAGGGATATCCGCGACTATCTGGAATATATTGCCGCGCAAGGCCTGTCGGCGTCGACGGCAGCGCGGCGGCTTTCCGCGATCCGCCAGTTTCACGGATTTCTTTTTGCCGACGGTGTGCGCAAGGACGACCCCTGCGGTTCGATCGAAGGACCGCGGCGTGCGCGGCCCTTGCCCAAAACACTCACCGTCGAGGAAGTGGACGGGCTGCTGGCCGCGTCGCGGCTGGCGGCGGACGGACGGACGCAGGAAGAGGCGGTGCTCGCCTACAAACGCGCGCGGCTCGTTTGCCTGATGGAAGTTCTCTACGCCACAGGTCTGCGCGTGTCGGAGCTGGTCGGGTTGCCGCTCTCGGCGGTTCGCGGCGACGAGCGGTTTCTGTCGGTCAGCGGCAAGGGCGGACGCGAGCGGCTGGTGCCGCTGTCGGAAACCGCGCGGCTTTCCATCGACACTTATTTGCCGTTGCGCACGCAGCGGCTCGGCGACAAGACTTCGCCCTGGCTTTTCCCGTCGCGCGGGCGGCAGGGCCATCTCACGCGGCACCGGTTTGCACAATTGCTGAAAGATCTCTCGATTGCCGCCGGGCTCGACCCGTCGCGCGTCTCGCCGCATACGCTGCGCCATGCCTTCGCCAGCCATCTGCTCGCGAACGGCGCCGAC
>JAHBYM010000100.1 GCA_019635975.1 Parvibaculum sp.
CTCTTCGACATCTCGGAAGTGCGCGGCGGCTCGCCCTATGGCGCATCGACGCTGGCCGGCGGCGACGGCAGCCGCACCCCGAGCGACAAGGAACTGAGCCTCGCCCGCAAACAGGGTGCGCATGTCGCGCGCATCGCGGCCAAGTTGAAGCAATAGCATCCGGCCCCGCGCAAAAGCCGGGCGCCGACAAGGAGAAAATCATGATCGACATTCGCACACTTGAAAGTCTTGGTGGCGCCGATCACGGCTGGCTGAAGGCGAAACATCACTTCTCTTTCGCCGGCTATTACGACGAGGCGCGCATGGGCTGGGGCAAGCTCCGGGTCTGGAACGACGACCTCATTCGCGCCGGCACCGGCTTCCCGCTGCACGGTCATCGCGACATGGAAATCGTCACCTATGTGCGCGAAGGCGCAGTCAGCCACCGCGATCACCTGAACAATGAAGGCCGCACAAAGGCCGGCGACGTGCAGGTGATGTCGGCCGGCACCGGCATCCGCCACGAGGAATGGAATCTGGAAAGCGCCGACGCCCGCATTTTCCAGATCTGGATCGAGCCCGCCCGCCGGGGCATCGCGCCGCGCTGGGAAACGGCCTCCTTTCCGAAGGAAGACCGCAAAGGAAAGCTGGTGGCGCTCGCCAGCGGCAAGCCGGACGCGCCGGCCGAAGCCTTGTGGATCGCGCAGGACGCCGAAATTCTCGGCGCGACGCTCGACGCCGGCGCCGAAGTGACCCATGTCACTGAGGAAGGCCGTCTCGTCTATCTCGTTCCGGCGCGTGGACACATTACGGTCAATGGCGTGACGGTACCCGAACGCGCCGGCGCTGCCATCCGCGGCGAGACCGAACTCGTTATTCGCGCCGGCGAGGACGCCGAAATTCTTCTGGTGGACTTGCCGCCCGACGAGTGAACGATCAAGCGGCGCAACGAAAGGAAAGCGCGATGGGACTTCTGGTGGACGGCAAGTGGACCGACAAGTGGTACGACACCAAATCGACCGGGGGCGCCTTCAAGCGGCAGGAATCCGCTTTCCGCAACTGGGTGACGCCCGATGGTTCGGCCGGACCGACGGGCGAAGCCGGTTTCATGGCCGAGGCCGGACGCTATCACCTTTATGTGTCGCTGGCCTGTCCCTGGGCGCATCGCACGCTGATTTTCCGCACCCTCAAGAAGCTCGACGGCATGATTTCGCTGACGGTTGTCGATCCGCTGATGCTGGAGGAAGGCTGGACGATGAAGGACGAAGGCGGTACGCGCGACATCGTCAACGGCAAGACCCGGCTCCACGAAGTCTATACGCTGGCAAAGCCCGACTACAGCGGCCGCGTCACGGTGCCGGCGCTCTGGGACAAGAAGACCGGAACCATCGTCTCCAATGAATCCGCCGACATCATCCGCATGCTGAACTCGGCCTTCGACGGCATCGAGGGCGTCGATGCGACGCTCGATTTCTATCCCCCCGCCTTGCGCGGCGAAATCGACGCCATCAACGAGACCGTCTACGACAAGGTCAACAACGGCGTCTACAAGGCAGGCTTCGCGACCGAACAAGCGGTCTATGAGGATGCGGTGGCAGCGCTCTTTGCCGAACTCGACCGGCTCGAGGCCCGCCTCGGCACGCGGCTTTATCTCGCCGGCGACCGGATCACGGAAGCGGACTGGCGCCTCTTCACGACGCTGATCCGCTTCGACGCGGTCTATCACGGTCACTTCAAATGCAACCTGCGGCGCATTGCCGACTATCCGAACCTCACGGGGCTTCTGCGCCGGCTCTACAACGTGCCGGGCATCGCGGCGACGGTGAACTTCGATCACATCAAGCAGCACTATTACGGCAGCCACAAAACGATCAACCCCACCGGCATTGTTCCGGTGGGGCCGATCCTCGATCTCGATGAGCCGCGCGAAAGGAAACGCGCCGCCTCCTGACGGTCAGTTGACCGCCGACTGGCGCTTCTCGAGCACCTGCTTGACGGCGAGGCCGGTATTCCGGTTCTCGCTGTAGCGCATCGAGCGCGGCATCGCGAAATGATAGGCGCGCAGTGCCGCATCGCTACTCTGCCGCATATTGCGATCGACATCCGTGAAGACGCAGGCATTCGCCTGATGGTTCGACCGGTGAAGATCGTTGCAATGACGAACCGCCTGGCGCAGCGCGCGCTCCTGCTGGGAGTCGATCTGCGCGAGCGCCGCCTCGTCGTCCGGCAACGCGCTCCAGTCGACGCTGTCACCTGCCTGCGCGACACCGATCCCGCCAAACGCCAGTGCCGCGGCCACGCAACCGCCGATGATCTTCCGTCTCATGGCAACCTCCATCCGCGCGGCCGATTGGGCCACGCCGTCACAAGCCGCCCCCGCGGGCTATTTCCTAGCCCGCAAATGTGGCGAAAAATAATCATGGGCAGATCCCCCGCGCCCTCCTTAAGATCGGCCTGAAAAGCGGAACATTCGAAGAGGGCGCGGGTAAATGGGCGGTTTTCCGGACTACGACAAATATGACGGTCTGGGCCTTGCCGCCCTGGTCAAGCGCGGCGATGTGAGCGCGAGCGACCTGCTCGAAGAGGCGATCCTCCGTACCGAAACGATCAATCCGAAGATCAACGCCGTCGTGATGAAACATTACGACGAGGCCCGCGCGCAGATCGCGCGCGGCCTGCCCGACGGTATTTTCAGCGGCGTGCCCTTCCTGCTGAAGGACCTGCACCTGCTGCTCGAAGGCACGGTGACGACCTATGGCTCGGCATTGTTCGAAGGCAACAAGGCCGATCACAACTCGACGCTGACCGAACGCTACCTGAAGGCCGGCCTCGTGATCTTCGGCAAGACCAACTCGCCCGAATTCGGCCTCGCCGGCACGACCGAGCCGCGGCTCTATGGCCCGACGCGCAATCCCTGGAACCTCAACCACTCCGCCGGCGGTTCGTCGGGCGGCGCGGCGGCAGCAGTCGCCGCCGGCATTCTGCCTTTCGCCAATGCCAGCGACGGCGGCGGCTCGATCCGCATTCCGGCCGCCGCCTGCGGCCTCTTCGGATTGAAGCCGACCCGCGGCCGCACGCCGATGGGCCCCGATCGCGGCGAGGGCTGGGCGGGCCTCTCGATCTCGCATGTCGTCTCGCGCAGCGTACGCGACAGCGCCGCCGCGCTCGATGCAACCGCGGGCGACGCGCCGGGCGATCCCTACGCGGCTCCGGCGCCGGCGCGGGCGTTCCTTCAGGAAGTCGGTGCCAATCCCGGCCGCCTGCGCATCGCCTTCACGACACAGCGCTCCGACGGTTCGCAATGCCACCCCGATGTCGTTGCGGCGGTGAAGGAAGCGGCGGCGCTTTGCGAGAGCCTCGGCCATCATGTCGAAGAGGCCGCCCCGTCCCTCGGCCGCGAGGAAATCTCGAAGCATCAGGCAACCATCGTCGGCGCCAACACCGCACTGACCTTCCGCCAGCGCGCCGCCGCACTTGGCCGGGAGGTGACGCAGAACGATGTCGAGCACATCACCTGGCTGATTGCCCGGGCCGCCGAGGCGCGGGGCAGCACCGACTACGCCGAGGCGACGCTTTTCATCCACCGCCTCGGCCGCCAGGTCGCGGCCTTCCAGGAAAACTACGATTTGCTGCTGGCGCCGACGCTGGGCGTCCCACCGCTGCCGCTCGGCACGCTCGACATGATGTCCGAGGATGTCGGCGAATATATGCGCGTCAGCTACGAATACATGCCGGGCACCGCCATCGCCAACATGACCGGCCAGCCGTCGATGTCGGTGCCGCTCCACTGGAACGCAGCGGGCCTGCCCGTCGGCACCATGTTCACCGGCCGCTTCGGCGACGAGGCAACGCTGCTGCGTCTCGCCGCGCAACTGGAAGAAGCAAAGCCCTGGGCCGAGCGGCGGCCGGCGTTCTGAACGTCACCACAATTCGTCCGGCGCGCGGCCTTCGGCAATTTCGGCGATGCGCCGCCGCGTCGACGCGCTGATGCCCTCCGGCAGCGCGTCGACGGCAAAGAATCCCGCCTCGGCAATCTCCGGGCTTTGGCGCGGCACCTGCTCGTAAGTGCCGTGGTCGAGCACGTAAAGCGCCACATGGTCGGATTTGAATTCACGGAAATTGGCATAGAGCCCGGCAAGCCGCGCCGCGCCATGCAGAAGTACGCCTGCCTCTTCGTCGAGTTCGCGCCGGAGCGCGGCCAGTATCGTCTCCCCGCGCTCGACGCCGCCGCCCGGCAGGTACCAGCCGTGAATATAGGTGTGCCGCACCAGCAGCACGCGGCCCTGCGCGTCGAATACGACAGCGCGCACGCCGGCCGTCAGCGGCCGCCGGATCCGCCAGTAGAGGCGCGCCAGCGGCCGGGCAATCTTCCACAAAAGAACGCGAAAACCGGCCATCGCCGCAATCTAGCACGGGGTCCGGCCGTCGGCGCCTTTAGATGTCGTCAACCCTCGCCGCGTAGTCTCTGTCCGGGCGGCGCGCCTTCGCGTCGGGACAGGCAGAACGACATGGGCCTTTTTTCTAATCTGATCGCCAGGCGGAAGCTCGAACCGCCGGCGCCGGTCGAAACGCCGCGCGTGACGCAGGCGGCGCTGAAGCGCGCCTTGCGCAGCACTGCCATGGCGTCCGGCTCGCAACTGGCCGCCGAACTCGGCCAGCGCATCGCCACCGCGCTCAGCACCGTCGAAACCGCCGTGCTCGCCATCGACGCCGTGACCGAACGCCTGCGCGAAGCGGCCGATCTGGTGGCCGACGCCGGCCGCAATGCCGACATCGGACGTCGCGCCCTGCTGGCCGGCCGCTACGACGATCTGCGCGCCGAGATCGACGCCATCGTCGGATCTGCCTCGCACAACCGCGTCAACCTGATCGGCGGCCGGCGCATCGGCGGACAGCACACAAGTTTCGAAATCGCGCTCGACGGCGAGGACCGCGCCGGCATCTCCATCGCCGTGATCAACCTGACGACCGGCGAAGGCGGCCTGTCGCTTTCGCCGCCGCGCAGCGCCTTCGCCGACGACGCCGAAATCGAGGCGATCGCCGCCGAGATCGCCGCCGCCCGTGTCACGGCGGCAGCCGCCGCCGAACGCTTTTCCGACCACGCGGCGCTGATCGCCGACCGGCTGGCCCGCCTCATCGCCATTGCGGGTTCCCATCCGGTCGAGACGCAGCTCCCGACCGGCGCCGACGCCGAAGACCCCGATACCTCGGCCCGTTCCGACACCGAAGAGTATGAACTCGGCATGGGCGCGGTCGAGGAAAAGCTCCGCGCGCTCGCCACCCGCCTGAATGGCGAAAAACCGGACGGCGACGCAGACATCTAACCGCATCGCCGGTCGCCTTCCTTGTGCTAGCATGCCCTCCAAAACCGGAGGTCGCGCAAGATGACGCTGCACAATTCGGGCGAAAGCCTGGCCCATGAAGGCCCCAACGCCGAACAGATCGAATACTGGAACGGCGACGCAGGTTCCCGCTGGGCGCGCTATCAGGACAAGCTCGACGACTTGTTGCAGCCTTTCTCGGAGGCCATGCTGCGCATCGCCGCGGTGAAGCCCGGCAACCGGATCATCGATGTCGGCTGCGGCTGCGGCGCCACGACATTCGAGCTTGCGGCACAGGCCGGCGCCGGCGGAAAGACCCTCGGCGTCGATATTTCCGCACCGATGATCGCCCGCGCCCGGCAACGCGCAGAGGAGATGAAAAGCCCGGCCGAATTCATGCTGGCCGACGCATCGGTCCATCCCTTCACGCCGGGGTCCTTCGATCTTCTGGCATCGCGCTTCGGCATCATGTTCTTTCTCGAACCGGTGCCGGCCTTCGCGCATATGCGCAAGGCGCTCGCGCCCGGCGGCCGGGTCGCCTTCGCTTGCTGGCGGCCGATGAAGGAAAACCCCTGGATCGCGGCGCCGCTTTTTGCCGCCCTGCCTCACATCCCCAAACAGGAACCCGCGATCCCCGGCGCACCCGGCCCCTTCGCCTTCGACGACCGCGACCGCTTGCACGGTGTTCTGGCCGGTGCGGGCTACAGCGCCATTGAGATCGAACCCTTCGACGCCCCTCTTGCGGTCGGCGCCGGCGCCGATCCCGTCGCCGACGCGCTGCAACAGACGCTCGACATCGGTCCGCTTTCCCGCATTTTCAAGGAACTGAACGACGAGCAGCGCCGGCTTTCCACCGCCGCCGTGCAAGAGGCGCTTGCCCGTCACGTCGCGGATGGCCGCGTGGTCATGGGCGGCGCGGTCTGGCTCGTAACGGCACGCGCCTGAGCGCCGAAACAGCGGATTTCCCGGCAAATTTGTCTCTCTTTCGCCTGCCGCCGGTTCCTTTTTCTTAAGGAACGGCGATTAAGGTTGATTCCGGTAAAGGTTGAGACGGGGGGAATGATGAGCGGCACGCCTGTGCAGCCGTCATTGTCCGTTTCATTTCCGGGTGGGGGCATGACGCAATCGATCTTCAAATCGCTGACCGTTCTGGTTGTCGACGACAGCGCCTATATGCGGCATCTGCTGATGACGCTGCTGCACGCGCTGGGCGTCAGCGACGTTCACGTGGCAGTCGAGGGCGACGAGGCGTGGGAAATGTTCCGGCGCTACGAGCCTGACATCGTCATCACCGACGCGGCAATGCTGCCGGTCGACGGCTTTTCCTTCGCCGAACGGCTGCGCAACATCACCGGCGGCGGGCTCGGCATGGTGCCGATCATCATGGTGTCGGGCCACACCGATCTTGCGTCCATCGAGCGTGCGCGCGACGTCGGCATCACCGAGTTCCTGTCCAAACCCATCTCCGCCCGCAGCCTCTATCAGCGTCTGATCCAGGTGATCGACCGTCCGCGCCAGTTTGTCGAAACGCCGACCTATCGCGGGCCCGACCGCCGCCGCCGCAACCAGCCCTATGACGGCGTCGACCGTCGCGGCGCGGTGGCGCTTTTGTGAGGGATTGACCGATGACCGATCGTAACAACAAGAATCGTGGCGCGTCGAACGGCGAGAAGCCGGCCGAAGTGCGTTTCGTGCGTGTACCTTCGATCGCGGAGCGCAAGCTCGGCGCCGACTATGTCGCACCGATGCGTCTCGATCCCCGCGTTCTCGAGCAGATGCAGACGACCATCAAGGGCCTTGAGGCGCGCTACGGCGACACGCTGCGCGATCAGGTCCGCACGCTGCTGACGCTGGTCGAACCGGCCTGCGGCGGCGACACCGAAGCGCGCGGCCGGCTCTACGCCATCGTTCACGACATGCGCGGCCTTGCCGGCACCTTCGGCCATCCGATGGTCGGCCGCTTCGCCAATTCGCTGTGCAGCTATGTCGAAAGCGCCGGCATGGATGCCTGGCGCGACGACACCGTTTTCCGCTTCCACATCGATGCGATCCGCGAGGCGCTTGACAGCCCCGGCGCCGATCCGGCGATCACGCTTGAAACGCTCAATGCGCTGCAAAAGCTGATTGCGGCCAGTGCGGCCGAGCGGAGGCGCATGGGATGATTCCCGGGCCGACCAGCGCAGATCCGGAATTCTTCCGCAAGCTGAAGGTGCTTGTGGTGGAGGACAGTGCCGAAATGCGCCGGCTGCTGGCGGCATTGCTCGAGTCGATGGGCGTGGAGCAGGTCATCGAGGCCCGCGACGGTTTGAAGGGTCTCGACGCCTTCGTCGAACACAAGCCGGACATCATAATCACCGACGGCGCGATGCAGCCGATGGACGGCTACGAGATGACGCAGCGCGTGCGCGCCGCCGGCGCCGCCGAGGGCGCCAATCCCGATGTGCCGATCCTGATGATCTCGGGCCATATCGAGCGCGAGAATGTCGTCCATGCGCGCGACCAGGGCGTCACCGACTATCTTCCCAAGCCCCTCTCCGCCTCGGTTCTCTACGAGGCCATCGTCGCCGCCGTTTCGAAGCCGATCCATTTCGTCGAAACGCCGGGCTATCGCGGCCCCTCGCCGAAGCGTCACCTCGCCGCGCGCGGCATCGACGACGCGGGCTTCTGAAACCTCAGTTCACCTCGGCGAGAAACCGCGCGAGCAGCGGATTGACGACATCCGGCGCTTGCCAGAACGGCATATGCGCCAGCCCCTCCAGAACATGCACCTTGCCGTCCCAGAGATTGCGGTAGCTGACGCTTGTCAGGAACGCGTTGTTGACGAAGGGCTCCAGCTCGCCCGACACAACCGCCAGCGGCAGCGGCGATGTCGCCGCGATCTCGCGTCCGTCCATGTCGAGCCCGGCCGCAACCGATTGCAACATCAGCGGCCGGAAGCGTCCGTCGGCGCGCGCGCATCCCTCGATCATCCACGGTTCGAGCGCGACACCGGCGCCGATCGTTTCCTGCGCGTAGATCGCGGCCTGTTCGGCCGTGAAACTTTCGGCGAAGGTCAGCGCCATGTGTTCGGACGGCAGAAACGCCTCGCCCATGTCGGCCCCGCCGGCGGGCGGCGTGCCGGTGATCCAGGCCGCGACGGTCCCCGGCCAGCGCCCCATCATTTCAAGCGCCGCATGACCGCCCAGCGACCAGCCGACGGCGGTTGCGCGTTCGATGCCGAGCCCGTCGAGCAGCGCCATCGACGCATCGGCAAAGCCGTGGATCGAATAGGTCTTGTCCGGTTCCGGCGCGTCGGAACTTGCCCCGTGCCCCGGCAGGTCGAAGGCGATGCAGCGGAAATCGCGGCCGATCCCGCTTTCGAGCTGGCGGCCGAAAATCTCCTTGCAGGAGGAATTGCCATGGATGAACAGCACCGCGGGGCCCGCACCGCCGCTGTCCAGATAGCTGAGCCGGCCATGCGCTGTCTCGACCGTTCCATTCTTCATCGCCCTGATCCCCGTGAGTTTTATTGTAATTTCAACAGCTTGGCGCCCGCACCGCTCGTCGGTTCATTTCCTCAGAAAAATGACAGAGGCGTCATTATTTTTTGCATCCATTAACCCCTGTCCCTATATTGATATTCAACGGGAGCCGCCGGAGCGAAGCGCCGGAGGCCGGCATTCCCCATCAGGGTAGGAGCAGAGATGACAAAGATCACGACGAATATCACGGTCGACGCCGCCTATGAGGCCGTCGCGCCGGACGACTTCCCGGCAATGATGGAAGTCGAGCGCTACGGCAATCGCTCCACCGCCTTCGACAAGATCATCTCCGCGACCCACGATCATTTCTGGGATCCGATGGACAAGAAGTACATCGATTTCTCCCAGCCCTTCGACATGGAGAACGAGTATCTCATCGACCCCGAGCAGAACACCGACCTCAAGACGGCGGTGAAGGACAAGCTCGACGAGAAGCAGAAGATCAAGCTCGTCAACATGGACGTGCAGTGGGGCCTCTCCTCGATCCTGCACGGCGAAGCGGGCGCGCTGGCGCTCTCGGCGAGCCTCTGTCACATCCTGAAGGATCCGGGCGCGCAGGAATACGCCGCCAACCAGACGCGCGAGGAAGCCCGCCACGTCGCCGGCTTCTCCAACTACATCAAGGCCCGCTGGGGCAAGCCCGTGCCCGTCGGCCCGGCGCTTGGCGATGTGCTGACCGAACTCGTCAACACACCGCTCGTCTGGAAGAAGCTCGTCGGCATGCAGATGCTGGTCGAGGGCCTCGCCATGGGCGCCTTCGCCTCCTTCTACAAATGGGGTCGTGATCCGTTGATGGTGAAGCTGATGCAGCTCACGATGACGGACGAAGCCTTCCATCACAAATTCGGCAAGATCTGGGCCGACCGCACCATCCCCAACCTGAACGCCGAGGAACGCAACGCGATCGAGGACTGGGCCTGGGAAGTCTTCCAGATCCTGCTCTACAACCTGGGCTCGCCTGAGCAGAAGAAACACATCTACGACGCCGTCGGTCTCGACTGGGAATGGGTGCAGGGCGCCTACATGGAAGCCCTGACCGACAAGAACATTCGCGAAAGCATGCAGGAAAGCTCCAACATTTTCCGTGTGCTGATCAAGACGCTGCTGAAGGCCGGCATCATCACCGA
>JAHBYM010000101.1 GCA_019635975.1 Parvibaculum sp.
TTACCGGACACGCTGTTTTCGACCGCCGGCACAAGCACGCGGAGCCTGATGTCGAGCCCCGCCGCCATGACGAGTTGCGCGAGCGCCAGAACGCAGGCCGCGCCGCCCATGTCCTTTTTCATCAGCAGCATGGCGCTTGAGGGTTTGAGATCGAGGCCGCCGGTATCGAAACAAACGCCCTTGCCCACCAGCGTCACCCGGGGTGCATCCGCCCGGCCCCACCGCATGTCGATCAGCCGCGGCGCGACTGCCGCGGCGCGGCCCACCGCATGGATCATCGGATAGTTCTCGTCGAGCAACGCATCGCCAAGGATGATCTCGCATGTTGCGCCATGCGCGCGGGCGACGCCTTCGGCCGCCGCTGCGAGTGCGTCCGGACCCATGTCGGCGGCCGGCGTGTTGATCAGGTCGCGCGCCAGAAAGGTTGCGGTCGCGATGCGGCCGACTTCCTCGCCGTCGACGCCTTCGGGAAGCACCAGACGCGGCCAGTCGCGCTTGCCGCCGCTGTAGCGCGTGAAACGGTAGGTGCCCAGCGCGAAGCCAAGCGCCGCCTTGGCCGCCGATCCGTGAAGAACGCCGGCGAGCCTGTAGTCGCCCTGTGGCAGCGCGGCCGGGAGCGCGCCGGTCAGAAACGGGTCCGAGCCGTCGCCAAGCCCGAGCAGGGCGCCTGCAAGGCCGCCCGAGCCGTCCGGCAGAAGCAACACCTTGCCGGCCTCGCCCTTGAAGCCCGAGGTGCCGACCCAGGCAGCGCCGGGGCCGGCATGGCTCGTGCACCAGCCATCGACCTCGCCGGAGCGCACCTGCCAGACGGGCGTGGCCGCCTTGTGTTTGTCGGAGATGAATATGTCGAGCACCGGGGGCCTTTACGCATCGGTCGCAGGAAGAGCGTGATTTCGCGTTGCCGAAACCTTATAGAGAGGTCAGACCGGCTGCAACGGCGGCGCCCGGCGGGGCGCCTCGCATCAGGGGGACGATATGGCGGCGCCCGAATTCACACTCATCATCGGCGACAAGAACTGGTCGAGCTGGAGCCTGCGCCCCTGGCTCCTGATGCGGCAGGCCGGCGTGCCGTTCGAGGAGGTCCATGTCCGGCTTCGCCGGCCCGAAAGCAAGGCCGACATTCTCGCCCTGTCGCCGACCGGTCTCGTGCCGGCGCTCAAATGGCGCGGCGAAACGATCGGCGACTCGCTCGCCATTTGCGAAACCATCGCCGATCTTTTTCCGGAGCGGAAGCTCTGGCCGCGCGATGCGCTGGCCCGCGCCGTTGCGCGCGCGGCATCTGCCGAAATGCATTCGGGCTTCGGCGCGCTTCGCCGCGACATGCCGATGGCGGTGATCGAGCATCTTCCGGGCGAGGGCCACACCGAGGAAGCGCTTGCCGATGCGCGCCGCGTCGTGCGGCTGTGGCGCGATTTGCGTTTTCGGTTCGGCCGGCAGACGCCGGGCGATCAGGGCTTTCTTTTCGGTCATTTTACTATTGCGGACGCCATGTATGCGCCCGTCGTGACACGGCTGCGCACCTATGGCGTCGATCTTCGGGCGCTTGGCGATGACGGGGTCGCGCATGCCTATATGGAAGCCGTGACGACGCTGCCCGCGATGCGCGACTGGACTGCCGACGCGGCGGCTCAGGAGAAGCTCAAGATCTAGCGCGCCGGCGCCGCATCGCCGGTTTCGACAAGATAGCCCTCCTCGCGATAGTAGCGCGCCGCGCCGTCGTGGAGCGGCACCGGCAACGACCGGATCGCCTGCGCTTCTTTTTCGTCCTCCTCGCCCGGCAGCAGGCCGGGCATCCGGGCGCCCGAAAGCAGCACCCTGTTGCTGCGGCGAAAAAGTGCATCCGTGATGTCGTAGATGAGGCCGGCGTCGGCGTTCTCGTTGACGACCCAGATCATCGAGACGCCGAGCGTCACCGTTTCCGGCACAAACCGATAGAGGCCGTCCGGGATGGCAAGCCGCTGGAAGTTGGCGTTGGTTCCGGTGAGCTTCGCGGCTTCCTCTCCATCGATCGGCACAATATCGATCGATCCGCGGTCGGCGATGCTGCGGATGACCGGCGACGGCAGCGCATCGACGACAAAGAAGGCATCGAGCTGTCCGCGAAGCATCAGGTCAATCGCGGTCGCGGTGTCGTGTTCCCAGACATTCATCATGCGCCGCGTAATCCCGTGCGCGGCCAGGACCTGCAGTGCCGCTTCCTGCGTTCCAGAGCCCGGCAGGCCGATGGAGACACGCATCTCCTTCAACCCGGCTACATCGGCGATGTTGGCACCGCGGCTGGCGGCCAGATAAACCGCTTCGCGGTAAACGCCGGCGATTGCCCGCAGATCCTTGAACGGCTTTTCGCCACGGAAGGGCCCTTCGGCCCGCGTCGCGAGATCGAGGACCGGCGCGGCGACGATGGCGGAATCGAACAGACCCGCACTGACCGCACGGACATTGGCGACGGGACCCGCCGAGGATCTCGCGACCGCGACGAGACCGGTGACGCCGCAGGGCAGGCCGCGCTCGCAGCGCAAGCTTCCCGGCGGGCGGCTGATGGCGGCGGCCAGCCGTTCGCCGACCGCGAAATACTCGCCGCCGACGACGCCGGTGCCGATCTGAAAAAAAGTGACCTTGTCCGGTTCGTCCTCAAGACTGAGCGGCGGGTTCCAGTAAAGAACCGCGGCGAAAGTGGCGATCAGCGAGAAGGCCAGCGCAATCAACAGCGGCCGGGCGGGCACCCGGGCCAGCCCGGCCGCCAGCGGGGCCGCTATTTCGCGCATTCTTTCTGTCAGTTTCCCGAAATTCATGGTCGCTTCCCGTGCCGCCCCGGATCCGCCAAACCCGCCAAAACGTTCAATTCTTATAATTAATCTTTTCTTGAGGGCTCTGTCTCAAAATCGGGGCTGAGCATGGCCCGCCAAGCGCCGGCCCACCATATCACCCTGACCGAACCGGGACCCGAACGCGATGAAAAGCCTGGTCGAAATTCCTCTTTCGCCGCAACGCCCGCGCCGCTGGCTGGCGGCGGCAACGCTCTGTTCCGTCATCGCACTGAGCGGATGCGCCAGCACCGGCAGCACCGGCGGCAAAACCGCGATGGAGCAGGCGCAGGCCCGGATCGACGACCCGGCGCTTCGTGGCGCGGCGGTCGAATCCACCAAGACGCAAGATTATGTGGCCGCCGCCGCCTATTGGGGGACGCTCTACGAACGCAACCCCGATCAGGCCGACGCGGCCGTGAACTATTCGCGCGCTTTGCGGCAAATCGGTTCGGTGGCGCAGGCCATCAGCGTGATGCAGCGCACGCACATCACCAACGGATCGAACGCCGATGTGCTGGCCGAATTTGGCAAGGTGTTGGCCGCCGCCGGCCGGGCTGACCAGGCGTCCGCCATGCTAAGCGAAGCCGCGCGTCTTTCGCCGAAAGACTGGTCCGTCCGGTCAGCTCTCGGTGTCGCGCTCGATCAGATGGGCCTCTATGACGCCGCCCGGCAGAGCTACGAGGAGGCGCTGGCGCTTTCGCCCGGCAATCCTTCGGTTCTTACCAATCTCGGGCTTTCCTATGCGCTGAGCGGCGATCTCGACAATGCCGAGCGGACGCTTCGGCAGGCGGTTGCCGATTCGCGCGCCGATGCCCATGCGCGGCAGAACCTCGCCATCGTTCTCGGTCTCAAGGGAAATTTCGACGAGGCCGCACGCCTTGCCCGCGCCGACCTTCCGCCCAATGTCGCCGACGGCAACATCGCCTATCTGCGCGATATGCTGTCGCAACCGGCACTTTGGCAGCGGATGAAAGAAATCGATGCGACGGCGCCCACGCTACCCTCGCAAGACACCTCTCATCGAGACAAGCCTGCGCGGGACGTTGCGTCGCCGGACCTCGTGTCGTCGATGCCGCCGGAAACGCGCACGTCGATCCGCTGAACGGCACCTTCCCCGCCATCCATGAAATCAAAAGGCGCTTGCTCTGATCGGGGCAAGCGCCTTTTCCTTGTTTCGACGGGGCAAACGGCGCCGTTAGCCGCTCATCACCTTGATGATCGCCGGCCCGAGGATGACGCCGAACAGCACCGGCAGGAAAAAAAGGATCATCGGCACCGTCAGTTTGGGTGGCAGGCCCGCCGCCTTTTTCTCCGCTTCCGACATGCGCATGTCGCGATTTTCCTGCGCCATGACACGCAGCGACTGGCCAAGCGGCGTGCCGTAGCGCTCGGCCTGGATCAGGCTTGTCGCAACCGCCTTGACGCCCGGAAGACCCGTTCGGGCCGCCAGATTTTCGTATGCCTGGCGGCGCTCCTGCAAGTAGGAGAGTTCGGCCGTCGCGAGACCAAGTTCCTCGGCAAGTTCGACCGATTGCGTCCCGATTTCAGAAGCCACTTTCTGGAAAGCCGCCTCGATCGACATACCGGACTCGACGCAGATCAGAAGCAGGTCGAGTGCGTCGGGAAATGCCTTGCGGATCGAGTCCTGCCGGCGCGCGATGACGTTCTCGACAAAAAGGCTCGGCAGATAAAAGCCCACAAAGGCCGCACCGCAGGACGCCGCAAACCGCGGCATCGCCGGAAGGCCGAAATCGTTCACGAAGGCAAGATAGAGCAGCGCCAGCATGAAGAGGATCGGCGGCATGACAAATCGAAAGAAGACGAATGTGTACATCGGGCCGGGACCGCGGAAGCCCGCCTGTCGAAGCTTGTCTTTTATCGCCGTGTTTTCCAGCACGTTGCCGCGTGCGAACCTTTCGACAACATCCTTGATGAATCCCTTGGACGTTTGCCGAAGACGCGTTTTTTCCTGAGCAAGGTTCTCGCGCGCCCTGGCGCGCATCGCCTCGCGTTCGGTCGAAACGTATTTCATGCGCGTTCCGAGCTTGTCGCCGGCGAGCATCGGCGCCGTCAATGTCAGGATCGTCGCGAACGCCGCCACCGCCGTGAGGAGCATCACGACGTTTTCGACATTGAACATCTCCTGCACAGCAAGAAAAAGCGAGGTCATGATGCGTCCTAAAACTTGAAGTCGATCATCTTTCTCATCACGAGAACGCCGATACCCATCCAGGCGAGACCTGCGGCGATGATCATATTTCCTGCCGTCGTCGAGAAGAGAACGCCCATGTAATCCGGCGACGTCACATAAATCATCAGCATCACGCCGGGCGGCAGCGCACCGATGATGGCGGCGGAAGCTTTGGCTTCCTGAGACATCGCTTGAATTTTCGCGCGCATCTTCTTTCGGTCGCGGAGCACCTTGGACAGGTTGCCGAGCGCTTCCGACAAGTTGCCACCCGACTTCTGCTGAATCGCCAGGACAATCTGAAAGAAGTTGACTTCGGCCAGCGGCATCCGCTCGTAGATGCGGGTCAGGCCTTGTTCGAGGGTTACACCGACCTTCTGCCCTTCGACGATACCCTGAAATTCCGTGCGCACCGGCTCAGCCGCCTCCGTCGCGATCAAACGCAGGCAGTCATTGACCGGCAGTCCCGACTTGACACCGCGAACGATTACGTCAATCGCGTTGGCGAATTCGTCGATAAAGGCCTTTTGACGCCGCTTGATGAGCCAGGACAGAACCCAGCGTGGCAGTCCGAAGGCGACAGCGAATCCGCCAAGCGCCGAAACCGGAAGCGAGAGGCCACCGAGTACCATGACGAGCATCGTAACCAGACCGGCGACGGCACTGGCGATGAGGAACGTTCGGGTCGTGATCTCGAGCCCGGCGCGCTCAATGCGCGTAGCGAGCGATATTCGTTTCTTTTGCTCCTGCTGCTTCTCCTCGAGACCCTTCAAGGTCTCCTGCATCTGTTTGCGGCGCTTCTCGCTGTTGTCGACATCGCCCTCCATTGCCTGCAAGCGCGGTCCCGTACCGCGCGCAACGCGGGCAACGCGCTTCTGCGACTCGGTTTTTCCACCCACAAGGACAAAGCCTACCGCAGCGATGCAGAGGGCGGCGAGAATGGCGATGCCGAAGATCATCAGCGTGGTGCGGTCCATGGGCGACCCCCGTCCGCTCTAGCCCTGGGCGCGGTCGAGCGCCGCCGCCAGAGCGTGATGCTGATTGTAGTAGCGCGCGCGATCCCAGAACGAGGGGCGCGCAATGCCTGTCGATTTGTGCTTGCCGACAATGCGGCCGGTCTCGTCTTCGCCTTCGATCTCGTAGACGAAGAGGTCTTGCGTGATGATGACGTCGCCTTCGGTGCCGAGCACCTCGGTAATGTGCGTGATACGGCGCGAGCCGTCGCGCAGACGTGCCGCCTGGACCACCACGTCGATCGAGCCGCAGATCATTTCGCGGATCGTCTTCGAGGGAAGCGCGTAGCCGCCCATCGTGATCATGCTTTCCAGACGCGACAGCGCCTCGCGAGGGCTGTTGGCGTGGAGCGTTCCCATCGAACCGTCGTGACCGGTGTTCATCGCCTGTAGCAGGTCGAAGGCCTCCGGTCCGCGCACCTCGCCGACGATAATGCGTTCAGGACGCATACGCAGACAGTTGCGGACGAGTTCGGTCATCGTCACCTGGCCCTGCCCTTCAAGATTTGGGGGGCGCGTTTCAAGACGCACGACATGGGGTTGCTGGAGCTGAAGTTCGGCGGCGTCCTCGCAGGTGATGACGCGCTCGTCGGCTTCGATATAGCCGGTCAGGCAGTTCAGCAGTGTCGTCTTGCCCGAGCCGGTACCGCCGGAAATCAACACGTTGCAACGCACCTTGCCGATGATGCCGAGCACGTCGGCACCTTCCTGCGATATCGAATTGTAGGTGACGAGGTCCTGCATCAGAAGCTTGTCGCGGCGGAATTTGCGGATGGTCAGCGCCGGTCCGTCGATCGCCAGCGGAGGCACGATGACGTTGACGCGGCTACCGTCGGGGAGGCGCGCGTCGCAGATCGGGCTCGATTCGTCGACGCGGCGTCCGACCTGGCTGACGATGCGCTGACAAATGTTCATCAGCTGGCTGTTGTCGCGGAAGCGGATATTGGTCAGCTCGACCTTGCCGTTCACTTCGATGAAGGTGCGTTCACAGCCGTTCACCATGATGTCGGCAATGTCGTCGCGCGCCAGCAGCGGTTCGAGCGGGCCATAGCCCAAAACGTCGTTGCAGATGTCCTGCAGCAGGGCTTCCTGCTCGGATATCGACATGACGACATTCTTGATCGAGAGAATCTCGTTGACGATGTCGCGAATTTCCTCGCGCGCGCTTTCAGCGTCGAGTTGCGCGAGCTGCGTCAGGTCAATTGTGTCGATCAACGCATTGAAGATCGTCGTCTTGATCTGATAGTAATTTTCGGAGCGGTGGTCGGACGCGCGCGCGGTCGGCTTGGCGACCGCAGGTTTGGGAGCGGCGGGCTTGGCGACCGCAGGCTTCTGAACCGCGAGCGGCGTTTCCGCGGGTGGTGCGGACCCGGCGGGTGGTGCAGCAGGCGGCGGCGCTGCAACGGGCTTGCGCGCGACCGGTTGACCTTCATTCCGCCTTCCAAACACGAGCGACTACCTCCGGCTCTTCTATTTTCTATTTGCGCGACAGAAAGCGAAAGATCGAAGACGACTTCGCGGCTTTCGGCGTGCGCTGTTCGCGACCACAGAGCTGGCTGGCGAGGAAGCGCAGGCCCTCGGCCGTCTTTCCCTTTGTCTCAATCTCTTCGATCATCTGGCCGTTATTGGCCGCCGTCCCGAACAGACCGGGATTGAACGGCAGGACCAGTGTGGGCTCGGCGCCCACCGCTTCGGCGAAGTCTTTCACCGGTATCTCAGGTCGCTTGGGAATGCCGACCTGGTTGAGCACGATATGCGCCGGATTGTCGTTGGGCCGCGCGTGGCGTGTCAGATCCAGCATACTCTTCGCGTTGCGCAGGCTTGCCAGATCGGGGGTCGCGGTGATGACGATCTCGTCGGCGGCCAGCAGCACTCTCTTCGTCCAGGGCGCCCAGACATGCGGCAAATCGACGATCACGCAAGGCACACCGTCGCGCACGATGTCGAGCACGCTTTCGCAGCTATCGGCATCCATCTCGAAGTCGCGGTCGAGAACGGCCGGCGCCGTGAAGAGACTCAGGCGGTCGGTGCATTTGACGAGCAGACGATCGAGCAGCACGTCGTCGAGGCGCTCCGGCGCCATGAGCGCGTCGGCGATACCCTGGGCGGGGTCCTGATTGAAATCCAGGCCGGCGGTACCGAAGGGAAGATCGAGATCGGTGATAACGACGTCCTCGTCCATGCCGCTTGAAATGCACCAGCCGATATTGTGCGCGATGGTGCTGGAGCCGGTGCCGCCCTTGGCGCCGATGAAAGCGACCGTGCGGCCGATCGGCGGCGCATCGGGATCGATGTAGAGGCGCGAGATCGCTTCGATGACGCCCATCGGATGCAGCGGCGCCACCAGATATTCGTTGACGCCCTGACGGATCATCTCGCGATAGAGCGAGACGTCGTTCATGTGGCCGATCACGACAACCTTGGTTCCCGCGTCGCAGACTTCGGCAAGCGCGCCGAGCTGGGCGAACAACTCCGGACCGGCGGCACGCGCCTCGACCATGATGAGGTTGGGCGTCGGCGACTGCTGATACTGCTCAACGGCGGCGGGAATGCCGCCCATGTGGACCGTCAGATGCGCCTTGGCGAGACGACGGTCCTCGCCGGCCCGCTGAATGGCGCTACCCGACGACGGCTGCTCGCAGAAAGCATGGATTGTGATGCGCGGAACCGGCTTCATCACATGCGTGCCGTCATTGTCGGCGGCGACATGCGCGATCGACGGCTGTGGCGCGGGCCGCGGCTCCGCGTCGGCCATCGGCGGCGCCTCGTCGACGATTTCCTTGTGTGCGACGTTGCTCATTGGCTTACCTTGCTTACAGCGCCCGAATCCTGATCTGTTCTTGCGGTCGCGGTCGGTTCACCCTCGCGATATTTCTCAAGGACCGTGTTGCGGCGGCCCGCATCCGCCGGCGTCATGCCGCGGGGCTTCAGAAGATCGGCGGGATCGGCGATCATTGCCGCGAGATTATTCTGCGTCGCGCAGCCGAAGTTCGGCGGCGGGACGTTCTTGTAGTCGATTGCGAGGCTTGCCGACCAGTCGCCGCAGGTGCTGGCCTTCGCCACGTAGCGCTTGTAGGACAGGATCAACGGCGCCGCGCCGGCAGCCGAGGCGCTGTAGGGCGTGTAGGCCAGCGCATCGCCGGAAACGCCGTGCTCGGCCAGAATGTCGCGCACATCGCTCAGCACGCCCGTTGCTGTCGCCGCGTTCGGCGATCCCGACGGTGTGGAGACTGTCAACGGGCCGTGCCCGCGCTCCCGGTAGCTCGCAGCAAAGCCGGCGATTGCGCGGCGGTTTTCCGCCGTAAGGCCGGGCTGGCCCGGCGGCACCGCGATGTTGAGCGTGGCGACATCGGGTTGCACCGAAATCGGATGAACGCGGGCGACATCGAACTGCGCCTCGTCGGCACCGTTGAAGCCGCAGCCGGCGAGACCCAGCGCGAGCGCGAGCAGAAAGCCGGTTGCAAGAGGTTTGTACTTGTTCATTGTCATTTCCTCTACGATCCCCGCGTCAATCCACGACGAACCCGACAGGGCCCTGCAGCGACTTGTCCGACGGCGCCGCGCCGCTGGCGCCATAGGTCGCGTTGAGGCGTCCCATCAGGATCGTGTCGAGATCGCTTGCCGGCGCGAAGCCGTCGGTCGGCAGCACCAGGTTGTTGCGGGAGGTCGGATCGACCAGATAGGGCGTCACGATGACGACCAGTTCGGTTTCGTTCTTCTGGTAGTCGCGGCTGCGGAAGAGCTGGCCAAGCAC
>JAHBYM010000102.1 GCA_019635975.1 Parvibaculum sp.
ATCGAGGATGTGCTGAAACTTGCCGGCATCGCGCCGGTCGGCGGCCGTACGGTGGGCGAGGTTGCCGAACGCCTGCTCGAACAGGCCGAACTTGCGGCGAGCAGCGTGCCCCGCGAGGCGGCGAAATTGATTTCGGATTTCCTCGCCGTCTCCGGCTCGCCCGCCGACAGCATTGCGCGCATCGCGAAGCTGACGAAGTCCGCCGGCGTCTCGCTCGACACGGCGATTGCGCGCTTCGAGCGCCGCCTCGACCTGATCGGCAAGGCCGGTCTCGACTTGTCCCATGCGCATTTCGCCACCGGCTTCGGCCGCAACATGGCCTATTACACCGGCTTCGTGTTCGAGTTCCGCGTCGCCGCGCTCGGCGAGGACGCGATGATCTGCGGCGGCGGGCGCTACGACCGGCTGCTCGGCGCGCTGGGCGCCAGGGCGCCGGTGCCGGCGGTCGGCTGCGCGGTCGGCATCGAGCGCCTGCTGATGGCCCTCAACCGGGAGGCGGGCAAATGAGCGGCAAACTGACGATCGGCCTTCCCTCCAAGGGCCGCCTGCAGGAAAACGCCAGCGCCTTCTTCGCCCGCGCCGGGCTGAAGGTGCGCCAGGATGGCGGTCGCGGCTATACCGGCCGCCTCGACGGCGTCGCCAATGTCGAGATCGCGTTCCTGTCGGCCTCCGAAATCGCCGGACAACTGGAGCAGGGTCTCATTCACCTGGGGCTGACCGGTGAAGACCTGATCCGCGAAAAACTTTCATCGCCCGAGCGCGATGTCGAATTGCTGTTGCCGCTCGGGTTCGGTCACGCCGATGTCGTGGTCGCGGTGCCGCAAAGCTGGATCGACGTCGCCACCATGGCCGATCTCGACGATGTGGCGCTGGCCTTTCACACGCGGCGCGGGCGGCGGCTGCGCGTCGCGACCAAATATTTCAACCTGACGCGCAACTTCTTCGCCGAACACGGGCTGACCGACTATCGCATCGTCGAAAGCCTCGGCGCGACCGAAGGCGCGCCGGCGGCCGGCACCGCCGAAGTGATAGTCGACATCACCTCGACCGGCGCGACGCTGACGGCCAACAACCTGAAAGTGCTGGACGATGGCACGATGTTGAAAAGCCAGGCCAATCTGGTCGCCGCGCTCGGCGCAGACTGGAGCGATGCGGCGTTGAACGCGGCCGGCGAAATCCTCGACCGCGTCTCGGCCCAGGCCCGCGCCGCGAAAACCGTGGAGGTGCGTTTCGCGGGCGGCGACGACGCAAAACTGCTGGCCGAACTCGAAAAGCGCTTCGGCGTCAGCGTGCCTTTCGGCGCGGGCGCGGCGCCCGTGCGCATCGTCCACTGCCCCGAAGACCGGCTCTACGATCTCGTCGCCTTCCTGAACGCCAAGGGCCGCGAAACCGTCACCGCCGCCCGCGCCGACTATGTGTTCGAGGCGAAAAACCCGTTGCGCGAGCGGCTGGCCGAACGTCTGAAATCCCGGAGCTGGCATAAATGACGCCCATGCTTGCCGCCGTCACCGCCCTTGTGGTCCTTGTGACGGCGACGCTGTCGGGCATTTTCGGCATGGCGGGCGGCATGGTGCTGATGGCGTTTCTCGTCATCGCCTTTCCGGTCGGCGCCGCGATGATGCTGCATGGCGTGACTCAGGCCGTGTCCAACGGCTACCGCGCCGTCATCAACCGCCGCGACATCGTCTGGCCGATCGTCGCCACCAACATGGTAGGCGCCGCCGCGGCGCTGGCGCTCTTCCTGTTGGTCAGCTTCGTCCCCGACGAGGCGACGGTGCTGCTGGTGCTGGGCGCGATCCCCTTCGTCGCCTTTGCGATTCCCGCAAGCTGGGGTCTCGACGTGACGAAGCGCATGGTCTCGGTTGCGAGCGGCTTCGTCGTCACCGCGCTGACGCTGACAGCGGGCGTTGCCGGTCCGATCCTCGATGTGTTCTTCGTGCGCAGTCCGCTGACGCGCCACCAGATCGTCGCCACCAAGGCCGTCACGCAGACCTTGCAGCACCTGACCAAGCTGCTCTATTTCGGCGCGCTGGCCGCGCATCTGCTGCCCGAAGCCGGACTGCCGTGGTGGGTCTATGTCATGGTCGCGCCGCTCGCCATGCTCGGCACGACCTTCGGCAAGATGGCGCTCGACCGCATGAATGACGGCCAGTTCAAAAGCTGGAGCCGCTACATTCTCTTCGTCCTCGGTGCCATATTGATTACGCGCGGGCTCGTGCTGCTACTCGGCTGAAAACCCCTTGCGCGCGATGAATTTGAGGCGGCCCTTCTCGCCGATCTTTTCCATCAACGGCAGCAGCGGCCGGATCATCCAGGGGAAGGTGCCGAAAAAGCGCGCGAGAATGCTGGCGCTGTAGGGCACATAGACTTCGAGCTTGCCGCTGTCGATGGCCTTGAGCGTCGCCGCCGCCACATCCTCCGGCGTCATCACCTTGTCGATGAAGTTGAGCACCGAACCGCCGTGAAGTGCCTCGTGATGCAGCATCGGCGTGTCGACGGCGGCCGGATAAACGCCCGACACCTTGACACCATGCGCCGCCATCTCCTGATGAAACCCGGCGAGGAAACCGCGCAAACCGAATTTCGACGCCGAATAGATCGCACTGTCCTTCAAGGAAATGATGCCGCCAAGCGAAACGGTGGCGACCATCGCGCCGCGCCCCCGCGCGATCATCTGCGGCGCCACGGCACGCATCAGCCGCACCGGCGCGCGCAGATTGATTTCGAGGTGACGGTCGAGAACCTCCTGGTCGAGATCGGCGACCGCGCCCGGAATGCCGATACCGGCATTGTTGATGAGCACATCGAGATCGGCGTGATCGCGCGCAATCGTCGCGCAAAGCCGCTCGACGTCGTCGCGCGAGGAAAGATCGCAGGCGAGCGTCGCGGGCGGCGTCTTCAGCCCCGCCGCCACTGCGTCGAGCAGCGCCTTCTCGCGGTCGACAAGCACCAGCCGCCAGCCGCGCCCATCGAGTGCCCATGCAATCGCCGCGCCGATGCCGCCGCCCGCCCCGGTGACAAGGGCTTTCACGCGGCCGCCCGTTTGTCGCCAACGCGCAACGCGTCGAAGCAGCCATCTTCCAGCGCCGGCCAGCCGAAACGTTTGCGGATGCGCGTCATCTGCTTGCGGTAGGCGTCGATCTCGACATAGGTGGCGTGCCGGTCGGAGCCGACGAACTTGATGCCGCCCGAAAGGTCCGGCCGGTCGGTGGCGATCAGTCTGTCGAGCGCCGCGTCGCCCTTCGCGCGCGCCATGATGGTGCGCACGATCAGGTCGGCCATCTCGTCGAAGAGCTTGTAGGCGCCGCCATTGGTTTCCATGAAGCCGAGGCCATAAAGCGTCGGCTGCGTGCGGCTGAACAGGTTCATGTAGAGATCGGGCTTGCCGCCCTTCCACGAGAAAAGCGCCGGATCGACATAGGGCACCTTCCATTTGTAGCCGGTGGCGCAGATGATGAGGTCCACTTCCTCCGACGACCCGTCCTTGAAATGAACATTCTTGCCCTCGAAACGCGCCACGTCGCGCTTCGCCGCGATGTCGCCATGCGCGAGGTAGTGCAGCAATTGCGTGTTGAGGATCGGATGCGTCTCGAAAAGCCGGTGGTCGGGCTTCTGCAAGCCGAGCCGCGTCAGGTCGCCATTGAGGATGCGCAGAATGACGCCGAAAATCCGCTGCGTCAGCCACATCGGCAGATGCGGTCCCTCATGCGCGAAGACATCGGCCGGAATGCCGAAAAGATGCTTCGGCAGGAAGTGATAGCCGCGGCGCAAGCTGATGAAAGCCTTGTCGGCCGCCTTTGCCGCATCGCAGGCGATATCGCAGCCCGAATTTCCAGCGCCGATGATGAGAACGCGCTTGCCCCGGAACTCGTCCATCGACTTGTAGGTGACGGCGTGGCGCATCTCGCCGGTGAAGGTGCCCGGATAATCCGGCATCGAGGGATGCCAGTTGGTGCCGTTGGCGCAGACGAGCGAACCGTAGCGCTTGGTCTCGCCGCTCGACAGCGTCACCTGCCAGCTTCCGTCCGGCTGCAATTCGGTGCGCTCCACCGACACGCCGAAACGGATATGGTCGCGAAGCCCATAGGCGTCGGCGAAGTCGCGCATATAGCTGTGGATCTGTTTGCCCGACGGATAGTCGGGATAGGCGTCCGGCATCGGGAAGTCGTGGTAATGCGATTGCGTTTTCGACGAAATGAAATGCGCCGAGTCGTAAACCGGCGATCCGGGATTGGTCCGGTCCCAGAGCCCGCCGACATCCGTATGCCGCTCATAGACGTCGAAAGGCACGCCGTGGCGCAGCAGCGCGCGCGCCAGGCTCAGTCCCGCCGGCCCGCCGCCGACGACGCACACCCTTGCCGTTTCGCTCATCGCCGCGCCCCCGAATAAAGTGAATAATCCTCATGTTTGTGATAAGTGATAAACCCTCATATTTTTGCGCGCAAGCGAAAAGATGAAACGGAAGCCCCGATGAGCGATGCCGCTGCCACGCGCCGCAAACCGACCCAGGCCCGCGCCCTTGAGCGTGTAGAGCGCATCCTCGCCGCCGCCAGCGACCTGATCGCCGAAACGGGCAGCGACGCGGTGAAAATGACCGAGGTTGCCGAGCGCGCCGGCGTGCCCATCGGTTCGCTCTACCAGTATTTCCCGGACAAGGCGGCGATCCTGCAAACGCTGGCCGAACGCATCGCCGAGCGCGTGCGTGCCGGCATCGCAGAAAGCCTCGCGGGCGTCGCCACGCGCGACGATGCGCTGGCCCGCATGGATCGGCTGCTCGCGGATTACTACGCGCTGTTCCTCACCGAGCCCGTGGTGCGCGACATCTGGTCGGGCACGCAATCGGACAAGAAGCTGCAGGAACTCGACATCACCGACAGCCGCGCCAATGCCCGCGTCGTCGCCGATGCGTTGAAACATCTGGTGCCGCGCAAGGAGCGCGCGCGTTTCGAAACCGTCTGTTTCCTGACGATGCAATTGACCGGTGCCGCCGTCCGCCTCGCGATTGCCGTCGATCGCAAGGAAGGCGACAGGCTGATGGCCGAATACCGCCGCATGTTGCGCGACGAGATTGGCGGCTTTCTCACTTCTTAAAGCCCCGGCACCGGAAAGCGCGATGTCAGCGTGTGCGTGCGGGCGCCAAGTTTCGTTTCGGCCGCCGCCTCACCGCCCGCCGCCAGCGTCTCGGCGATGATCGCGGCGATCTCCGCCATTTCGGTGGCGCCCATGCCGCGCGTCGTCGGCGCCGGCGTGCCGAGCCTGACGCCCGAAGGCCGCATCGGCGGGTTGGGATCGTCGGGGATCACCTGCTTGTTGACGGTCAGCCCTACGCGGTCGAGCGCCGCTTCGGCCTTCGCCCCGTCGATACCGAAACTCGCGACCGTGTCGATGACGAGGAGATGATTGTCGGTGCCGCCGGTGACGAGCTTGACTTGGGTGTCGGTCAGCGCGGCGGCCAGCGCCTTGGCGTTCGCCAGCACCGCCCGCGCATAGTCCTGAAAGGCCGGCATCGCGGCCAGTCTCAGCGTCGTCGCGGTCGCCGCCACCTGGTTCATATGCGGGCCGCCCTGCAAGCCCGGAAACACCGAAGCGTCGATCTTTTTGGCGAAGCGCTCCTTGCAGAGAATGAGCCCGCCGCGCGGCCCCCGCATCGACTTGTGCGTCGTCGTCGTCATCACGTCGAAGCCGGCATCGAGCGGATTGCGCATGACATCGGCGGCGATCAGCCCGCCGATATGCGAAACGTCGGCCATGGTGAGCGCGCCGACCTCATCCGCCACGCGCTGGAAATCGGCATAGTCGTAGTCGCGCGGATAGGAGGAATAGCCGCAGACGACAAGCTTCGGCTTCGTCGCGCGAGCCACATCGCGCAGCGCCTCGAAGTCGATGGCGCCGGTCGCGGGATCGGTCTTGTAGCGCACGAAATTGAAGATGCGCCCCATATGGCTCACCGGCGCCCCATGCGTCAGATGCCCGCCATGCGAAAGGTCCATCGCGAGGATCGTATCGCCGGGTTCGAGCAGGCCCAGATAAACCGCCTGGTTCATCGGCGAGCCCGACAGCGGCTGCACATTGGCGTGCTCGGCGCGGAACAGGGCCTTGGCCCGCTCGCGCGCGAGATTTTCGATGCGGTCGGTAAACTCCTGCCCGCCATAGTAGCGCCGCCCCGGATAGCCTTCGGAATATTTGTTGGTGAAGGCCGAGCCCAGAAGCGTCAGTACCTCCGGGAAAGCGTAGTTCTCCGACGGGATCAGTTCGAGTTCGGCGCGCTGCCGCGCCTCCTCGCCCTTCAGCGCCACGAATATATCGTTGTCGGATTGCGCCAGCCTTGTGCGTTCGGGTGAGCTTGTCATGTCGCGTCTCCTTCGAGCCTGAAAACAAAAACGCCCGGCCAGCATCTTGAAGTGCTGCCCAGGCGATCGGCTGAAGACCAGTCTCCGCGCTCCCCGATGGTGACCCATCTGATATCGCCAGTCGCGCGGAGGATATGTACGACCGGTAAGACCGCAAATCTAGGTCGGATTGCACCGGGCCGTCAAATGGAGCCCGAACAAGACCTCAGGACATGCGGTTCCGCGCCCGGCCGCCGGCCCAGACCAGCGCCGCCGCCGTTATGCCGCTCAGGAGCAGGAACCAGTCCTGCGGAACATCGAGCAACAGCGCCGCGCTTCCGCCAACGAGCGACCAGAGAACGGGGATGACGAAAAGATAGCGGGGGGCAGGGGACGCGAGGATCAACACACCCAATGTGAATATCGTCACGGGGCAGGGTGTCACGCCGAACATCGGCATGGCGGGATAAGCGTGACCTGCGGCGAAGCCGATTACGGGATAGATGACGGCTGCATAAACGATGAACGTCCAGCCGGCAAAGCCGCGGATGCCACCGCGAACGCCGAAGTTGAGCCCATGCCCGCCGATCTCGCTTGCGGCAACGAGGAGGCCTTGTGCGACGAAGAGAACGGCAAAGACCTGTGCGAGCGGGTTGATGGCGGCAAAGTAGAGCCAGTGATAGGCAATGCCGGTCCATATCCACATCAGGCTCAGAACGAAGCTGACGACGACCGCGCCGTGCCTGTCCGGCCGCCGGAGAAGAATGGCGACGACGAGCAGCCCCAGGAGATAGGCAAGTACCTGCGCCGGAAATATCGCCGGGTTGTAGGTGGCGAAGACGCCGAAAAACTCGTCTTTCGAAAAAGGCAGCATCGGCAAAGGATAAGCGTTTTCAGCCTGGCAGTCCTTGCGCGACATGACGCTATCGCGTCAAAGCCCCAAAATCCGCTTCGCAATAATGTTCTTCTGGATTTCGTTCGAGCCGCCATAGATCGATTGCGCCCGCGCCCCGAGATAACGCGCCACCGCCGGCGCCGCACCGGCCGGCAGCGCCGTGTTGTGCGTCCAGCCGGGCGCCACCGAATCCGGGAAGGCCGGCAGGGCATAGAGCCCATAGGCCTCCATGCCGAGCTCGGTAATGTCCTGCGCGAGCTCGGTCGCAATGATCTTCAGGATCGAGGATTCGTTCCCCGGCGCGCCGCCCTCCGCCACCGATGAAAGCGTCCGGAGCACGGTGATTTCGAGCGCGTCGAGCCGCGTTTCGAGATCGCCGAGCTTGCGCGCGAAAGCCGGGTCGGCGATGAGGTCGCGCGTCTGCGCGACGGCGCGAATATCGGCAAGCTGTTTCCGCTTGCCGGCCACATGCGCATAGGATGTGCGTTCGTGCCCGAGCAGGTAGTTGGCGTAGTGCCAGCCCTTGCCTTCCTCGCCGATGCGGTTTTCGGCCGGCACGCGCACATTCTCGAAGGTGACGCTGTTGAGCGCATGCTTGCCGTCGATGGTGATGATCGGATGCACCGTGATCCCCGGCGTCTTCATGTCGATCAGCAGGAAGCTGATGCCCTCCTGTTTCTTTTCTTCGTGGGCAGTGCGCAGCAGGCAGAAAATCCAGTCGGCATGTTGCCCGAGGCTGGTCCATATTTTCGTGCCGTTGACGATGTAGTCGTCGCCGTCGCGTTGAGCACTTGCCTGCAGCGAGGCGAGGTCGGAGCCCGAGCCGGGCTCCGAATAGCCCTGCGCCCAGAAAGTCGTGCTGTCGAGAATGCCGGGCAGGAAACGCTTCTTCTGTTCCTCGGTGCCGAAAGTGTAGATGACAGGCCCCACATAAAGGAGGCCCATCGGCACGACGTTCAGCGCGCCCGCGCGCTCAAGCTCCTCGTCGAAGATATATTTCTCGTTGGCGCTCCAGCCCGTGCCGCCATCCGCCTTCGGCCAGTTGACGGCGAGCCAGCCCTTCGCCGCCATCGCGCGCTCGGACTTCTGGTAATCGGCTTTCGCGGGCGACGCGCCCGACGCCAGTTTCTCCACGATCTCGCGCGGATATTCGTTCTCGAAAAAGTCCCGCACCTTCATGCGGAACTGTTCGTCCTTTTCGGAAAATGAGAAGTCCATGGATTGCCGCCCGGTTTGAATGTCTGTTGGCGGCAGTCTAGCGGCCGCCCGCCGCAAAGCAAAAGGGCCGGTGTTTCCACCGGCCCTTCGCATTTCCGAGACGATTGAGCGTCGGACTTAGAAGTCCATGCCGCCCATGCCGCCCATTCCGCCCATGCCGCCGCCGGGCATGCCGCCGCCGGCGCCGCCGCCATCTTTCTTCGGCGCTTCGGCGATCATCGCTTCGGTGGTGACGAGGAGCGCGGCGATTGAGGCTGCGTCCTGGAGCGCCGTGCGCACGACCTTGGTCGGGTCGATGATGCCGGCGGCCACGAGGTCGCAATACTCTTCCTTCTGCGCGTCGAAGCCCCAGTTGGCCTGCTTGGCTTCCAGCACCTTCTGCACGACGATCGAGCCTTCGACGCCGGCATTCTCGACGATCTGCCGGATCGGCGCTTCGAGCGCCTTGCGGACGATCGCGATGCCGGCCTGGATGTCGGCATTCTCGTTGACGAGCTTGCCGACCGCCTTGGTCGCCATCAGCAGCGCCGTGCCGCCGCCCGGAACGATGCCTTCCTCGACGGCAGCGCGCGTCGCGTTCAGCGCGTCGTCGACGCGGTCCTTGCGCTCCTTCACTTCGGCTTCCGTCGCGCCGCCGACCTTGATCACGGCCACGCCGCCGGCGAGCTTCGCAAGGCGCTCCTGCAGCTTCTCCTTGTCGTAATCGGACGTCGTGTCCTCGATCTGCCGCTTGATCTGGCCGACGCGGGCCTCGATGTCCTTCTTCTTGCCCGAGCCGTCGATGATCGTGGTGTCGTCTTTGGTGATCGAGACGCGCTTGGCCTTGCCCAGCATGTCGAGCGTCACGGATTCGAGCTTGATGCCCAGATCTTCCGAGATCACCTGGCCGCCGGTCAGGATCGCGATGTCTTCGAGCATCGCCTTGCGGCGGTCGCCGAAGCC
>JAHBYM010000103.1 GCA_019635975.1 Parvibaculum sp.
ACCCGAGGTCTTGCCCTTGCCGGAACCGATGCCGCGGCCGACGCGCATGCGCTTCTTGCGCGAGCCGGGGTTGTCGGCGATATCGCTGAGCTTCATCGCCCTTCTCCTTAAATCACTTATCGCCGACGACGCGGACGATATGTTGAACCTTGGCAATCATGCCGCGAACTTCCGGGGTGTCCGGCAGCTCGGCGGTACGGCCGATCTTGTTGAGCTTGAGGCCGATCAGGGTCGAGCGTTGCGAGTGATGGCGGCGGATTGCGCTGCCGGTCTGCTCGATCTTGATCGTCTTTGCGGCCTTGGCCATGACTACACTCCGATGAGCCGGTTAGTCCGCCGCTGCCTCGGCGTCGCCGCCGATGCGACGCGACTGCAGGGTGGAAACCTTGATGTTGCGGCGCGCCGCGACCGAGCGCGGGCTATCCTGATGCTTGAGCGCGTTGAAGGTGGCGCGAACCATGTTGTAGGGGTTCGACGAGCCGATCGACTTCGCCACCACGTCCTGGACGCCGAGCGTCTCGAACACCGCGCGCATCGGACCGCCGGCGATGATGCCGGTACCGGCCGGCGCCGAACGCAGCACGACCTTGCCGGCGCCGTGATGGCCGTTGACGTCGTGATGGAGCGTGCGGCCGTCGCGCAGGTTCACGCGGATCATCGCGCGCTTGGCGGAATCGGTCGCCTTGCGGATCGCTTCCGGCACTTCGCGCGCCTTGCCGTGACCGAAGCCGACGCGACCCTTCTGGTCGCCGACGACGACGAGCGCGGCGAAGCCGAAACGCCGGCCGCCCTTCACCACTTTGGCGACGCGATTGATGTGGACCAGCTTGTCCACAAACTCGCTGTCGCGCTCTTCGCGGTCCCTGTTATCCTTACGTGCCACAGCCTGAATCCTTTAGAAGTTGAGACCGCCTTCGCGGGCGCCCTCTGCGAGCGCCTTGACGCGCCCATGATAGATGTAGCCGCCACGATCGAAGACAACATCGGTGATGCCCGCTTCTTTCGCACGCGCGGCGACGAGCTTGCCTACTTCGCCGGCCGACGCCGTGTCGGCACCGGCCTTCTTGCCGAACTTTTCGTCGAGCGTCGAAGCGGCCGCCAGCGTGACGCCGCGCCGGTCGTCGATGACCTGCGCATAGATATGCTTCGACGAACGAAACACCGACAGCCGCGGGCGCTCGGTCGCGACCCTTGCGAGCTTGCTGCGATTGCGCATCGCACGGCGTTGGGACGTATTTTTCAATTTGCTCATGGCGCGCATCCGCTCACTTCTTCTTGCCTTCCTTGCGGAAGATATATTCGCCGGCGTACTTCACGCCCTTGCCCTTGTAGGGTTCCGGCCCGCGATAGCCGCGGATTTCCGCCGCAACCTGGCCGACCTTCTGCTTGTCGATGCCGCTGACCGTGATCTCGGTCGGCTTGCCGCATTTGATGTCGATGCCGGCCGGGATCGGATAGAGCACGTCGTGGCTGAAGCCCAGATTGAGCTGCAGGTTCTTGCCTTGGATCGCCGCACGATAGCCGACGCCGTTGATCTCCAGCGTCTTCGAAAAACCGTCCGTCACGCCGATGATGAGGTTCTCGACCAGCGTGCGCGAAAGGCCCCACATCGCGCGGGCGCGCTGCGAGTCATCGCGCGGGCGCACCGTCAATCCCGGCTCGCCCTGCTCGATCGTTACGTCATCCACCAGCGTGAGCTTCAACTCACCCTTCGGACCCTTCACGGCCACTTCCTGGCCGTTCAGCGTCACCGTCACCCCTTTGGGGATTCCGACGGGGTACTTACCAATTCGCGACATGGTCTCTGTTTCCTGTCGTCTGCATTCGCCGATTGCCGCCCACGCCTCTAGAAGACGCGGCAGAGCACCTCGCCACCCACATTCTGTTCCCGCGCCGCGTTGTCGGACATGATGCCCTTCGGCGTCGAGAGGATCGAAATGCCGAGGCCGTTATGCACCGTCGGCATCGTCTTCACCGAGGAGTACACACGCCGGCCCGGCGTCGAAACGCGTTCGATCATCTGAATGACCGGCGCGCCTTCGTTGTATTTCAGCTCGATCTCGAAGTCGCTCTTGCCGCCCGGATATTCGACACGCGCATAGCCGCGGATAAAGCCTTCGTCGGCGAGCACATCCAGCACCCAGCCGCGAAGCTTGGAAGCAGGCGTCACCACTTTGCTCTTGCCGCGAAGCTGAGCATTGCGGATGCGTGTGATCATATCGCCAAGAGGATCGGTCATCGTCATTCGCGTCTCTCCTACCAGCTCGACTTCACCATGCCGGGAATCTGCCCTTTGGACGCGAGGTCCCGAAGGGCGATACGCGACATGCGCAGCTTGCGGTAATAGGCCTTGCTGCGGCCGGTAATCTCGCAGCGGTTGTGAATACGGGTCTTGGACGAATTGCGCGGCAACTCGGCGAGCTTGAGCTGCGCCTGGAACCGGTCTTCCATCGACAGACTTTCGTCCAGCGTGGCGGCCTTCAGCTTCGCCCGCTTGGCGGCATACTGCGCCACCAGCTTGCGCCGCTTCTGATCCCGATTTATGGCGCTCTTCTTAGCCATTCAAACCTCCGTCGGGTCCGCCCGTCGCGAACCGCTCAAAAACTTATTTCGTGAAGGGGAAGTTGAACTTCCGAAGCAGCTCGCGCGCTTCGTCGTCCGTCTTCGCCGTCGTACACACGATGATGTCCATGCCCCAGACCTGGTCGACCTTGTCGTAGTCGATTTCCGGGAACACGATATGCTCCTTGAGGCCCATGGCGAAGTTGCCGCGGCCGTCGAAGCTCTTCGCGTTCAGGCCCCGGAAGTCGCGCACGCGCGGCAGCGCGATCGTGACCAGCCGGTCGAGAAACTCGTACATGCGGTCCTTGCGCAGCGTGACCTTGACGCCGATCGGCATCTGCTCACGCAGCTTGAAGGTCGCGATCGAGGTCTTGGCCTTGGTGATGACCGGTTTCTGGCCGGCAATCGCCTGCAAATCCTCGAAGGCGTTCTTGATCTTCTTCGAATCCGCGACGGCTTCGCCCACGCCCATATTGAGCACGATCTTGTCGAGGCGCGGCACCTGAAGCATGTTCTTGTATTTGAAATGCTCCGTCAGCTCCGGACGAATGCTCTCCAGATACTGCGTCTTCAGCCGCGGAATATAATGAGCTTCAGCCATCGATCGTCTCTCCCGACGCCTTGGCGAAACGGACCTTGCGGCCGTCGTCCAGCGTCTTGAAACCTACTCGCGTCGGTTTGCCCGTCTTGGGATCCTGGATCGCCAGATTGGACAAATGCACCTTCGCCTCGCGCGTCACGATGCCGCCGGTCGTCGTCTGCGACGGCTTCTCGTGGCGCTTCACCATGTTGACGCCCTGGACCAGGGCGCGCTCTTCCTTCGGGAAGACGGCGATCACGTTGCCCTTCTTGCCCTTGTCCTTGCCGGTCGTCACGACGACCTTGTCGCCCTTTTTAATCTTCGCGGCCATCAAAGCACCTCCGGCGCGAGCGAAACGATCTTCATGTGGTTCTTGGCGCGCAGTTCGCGTGTCACCGGGCCGAAGATGCGGGTTCCGATCGGCTCGCCCTGGGCGTTGATCAGCACCGCCGCATTGCGATCGAAGCGAATGACGCTGCCGTCGGCGCGGCGAATATCCTTCGCCGTGCGCACAACGACCGCCTTCATGACGTCGCCCTTCTTGACCTTGCCGCGCGGGATCGCTTCCTTGATGCTGACGACGATGGTGTCGCCAACGGAAGCGTACTTCCGCTTGGAGCCGCCGAGAACCTTGATGCACATCACGCGACGCGCACCCGAGTTGTCGGCAACTTCCAGGTTTGTCTCTTGCTGGATCATAACTTCATCCGCCTTGCTCGAACCGGTTCCTGAATTCCGAAAAGGATCAGGCCTCGTCCGTAAAAACTTCCCATTTCTTCAGTTTCGAAATCGGGCGGCATTCGCGGATCTTCACCAGATCGCCGACCTTCGCCGATTTGTTCTCGTCGTGTGCGTGATACTTCTTCGAGCTGCGCACGATCTTCTTGAGGAGCGGGTCCTTGAAGCGGCGCTCGACATTCACCACGACCGTCTTTTCGTTCTTGTCGCTGACCACGACACCCTGAAGGATTCTCTTCGGCATTTCGTTGTCCTCAGCCCTTGTTCGCCTGCGCGGCTTCGCGCTGGCGCTGGATGGTCTTGACGCGCGCGATGTCGCGGCGCACCTGACGCATCTGGTGAATCTTCTCGAGCTGGCCGCTCGCGCCCTGGAAACGCAGGTTGAACTGCGTCTTCTTCAGCTTGACGAGCTCATCGTCGAGCTGGTCCGGCGTCATGTCTCTTACTTCGCTGGCCTTCATGGCCTTACCCTTTCATTCGATCCGCCCGCCGACGGGGTCGTTTTTGTCTCAGGCGTGCTCGCCGGGACGCGCGACAAAGCGCGTCTTGATCGGCAGCTTGGCCGCGCCCAGGCGCATCGCTTCTTCGGCAACCGCAAGCGGCACACCGTCGATCTCGAACATGATCCGGCCCGGCTTCACGCGAGCCGCCCAGTATTCCGGCGCGCCCTTGCCCTTGCCCATGCGGACTTCGGTCGGCTTCGACGAAACCGGCACATCCGGGAAAATCCGGATCCACACGCGACCGGCGCGCTTCATGTGGCGCGTGATCGCACGACGCGCCGCTTCGATCTGGCGCGCGGTGATACGCGCCGGCTCCTGCGCCTTGAGGCCGAAAGCCCCAAAGTCGAGATTCATTCCGCCCTTGGCCTTGCCATGGATACGGCCCTTGTGGGCCTTGCGGAACTTTGTGCGCTTCGGTTGCAACATGGTCGAAACTCTCTATCGCTCGGTTCTTCGGTGCTCAGGCCCGGTCTTCGCGGCGCTGACGGCCACCCCCGCCTTCGCCACTGCCTTCGAGCGCACGGCGCTCGGAAGCCATCGGGTCGTGCTCCAGTATCTCGCCCTTGTAGATCCAGACCTTGACGCCACAGGTGCCATAGGCCGTTTTCGCGGTCGCGACGCCATAGTCGATGTCGGCGCGCAGCGTGTGCAGCGGCACGCGGCCTTCGCGATACCACTCCGTCCGCGCGATTTCGGCGCCGCCGAGACGGCCCGCGCAGTTGATGCGGATGCCGCCGGCGCCCAGACGCATGGCCGACTGCACGGCCCGCTTCATCGCCCGGCGAAACGCCACGCGGCGCTCAAGCTGCTGCGCGATGTTTTCGGCGACCAGCGTCGCATCGATCTCGGGCTTGCGCACCTCGACGATGTTGAGATGCACTTCCGACGCCGTGATCTTGCCGATGTCCTTGCGCAGCTTCTCGATGTCGGCGCCCTTCTTGCCGATGACGACACCGGGACGCGCCGTGTGGATCGCCACGCGGCACTTCTTGTGCGGACGTTCGATGACGATCTTCGAGACGCCGGCCTGCTTCAACTGGCCTTCCAGCATTTCGCGGATCTTGATGTCTTCGTGCAGCAGCTTGCCGTACTCGTGACGGCCGGCGAACCAGCGCGAATCCCAGGTGCGGTTGATGCCGAGCCGCAGTCCGATCGGATTGACCTTGTGACCCATCAGGCTTGCTCCTCGACTTGCCGAACGACAATGGTGATCTGGCTGAACGGCTTTTCAATGCGGCCGACGCGTCCGCGCGCGCGCGCGTGCCAGCGCTTCATCACCAGGTTCTTGCCTACATAGGCCTCGGCGACGACAAGATCGTCGACATCGAGGTCGTGATTGTTTTCCGCATTCGCAATCGCGCTCTGCAGGACCTTCTTCACGTCGTCCGAAATCCGCTTGCGCGAGAAAGTCAGATCGGCGAGCGCCGTGTCGACCTTCTTGCCGCGGATAAGCTGCGCCACGAGGTTGAGCTTTTGCGGGCTCACCCGGAGCATCCGGCCGACGGCCTGCGCCTCGTTATCGGGCAGGCGACGCTTTGAAGCAGCTTTGCCCATGACTTATGCCTTCTTCGTTTTCTTGTCGGACGTGTGTCCGAAATAGGTACGCGTCGGAGAGAACTCGCCGAGCTTGTGGCCCACCATGTCCTCGGTCACGAGCACCGGAATGTGCTTCTTGCCGTTGTGAACGCCGAAGGTCAGGCCGACGAATTGCGGCAGGACCGTCGAGCGGCGGCTCCACGTCTTGATGACTTCCTTGCGGCCCGACCCGCGCGTGGCTTCCGCCTTCTTCAGAAGGTAGCCATCCACGAAGGGACCTTTTTTGACTGAACGCGCCATATCGAGCTCCCTTGACCTTACTTCTTCTTCTGGTGGCGGCTGCGGACGATGTACTTGTCCGTCGACTTGTTGGCACGCGTCTTCTTGCCCTTGGTCGGCTTGCCCCACGGCGTGACCGGATGACGGCCGCCCGAGGTGCGGCCTTCGCCGCCGCCATGCGGATGGTCGACCGGGTTCATCACGACGCCGCGCACATGCGGCTTCTTGCCGAGCCAGCGGTTTCGGCCGGCCTTGGCGATGGTGATGTTCGAATGATCCGGGTTCGACACCGCGCCGATCGAGGCCATGCAGGTGCCCGGAACCATCCGCTGTTCGCCCGACGACAGGCGCAGCAGCGCATAACCCTGGTCGCGCCCGACGAGCTGAACATAAGTGCCGGCCGAACGCGCGATCTGTCCGCCCTTGCCCGGCTTCATCTCGACATTGTGGACGATGGTGCCGACCGGAATGTTCGCCAGCGGCATCGCATTGCCCGGCTTCACGTCGACCCGGTTGCCCGAGACAACCGTGTCGCCCACGGCCAGCCGCTGCGGCGCCAGGATGTAGGCGAGATCGCCATCCGCATACTTGACCAGCGCGATGAACGCCGTGCGGTTCGGATCGTATTCGAGCCGTTCCACGGTCGCCGGCACATCGGCCTTGGCGCGCTTGAAGTCGACGACGCGATAGCTGCGCTTGTGCCCGCCGCCCCGGAACCGCACCGTGATGCGGCCGTGATTGTTGCGGCCACCCGACTTCGTCAGACCTTCGGTCAGCGCCTTGACCGGCTTGCCCTTGTAGAGGCCGGAGCGGTCAACAAGCACAAGGCCGCGCTGGCCGGGGCTGGTCGGTTTATATTTTTTCAATGCCATGGTTTCAGAGCCCGGTCGTCACATCGATCGAATGACCGTCTTCGAGGGTCACGATCGCTTTCTTGAAATCGCTTTGCCGCCCCGCAATGCCGCGGAACCGCTTGGTCTTGCCTTTGCGGACCAGCGTGTTCACCGCCTTCACCTTGACGTCGAACAGCTTCTCGACCGCTTCCTTTACCTGCAGCTTCGTCGCTTTCCGGGCCACCTTGAAGATGACCTGGTTGGCTTCCGATGCCATCGTCGCCTTTTCGGTAATCACCGGCGACAGGATGATGTCGTACAGATGCGCATTCATTTGAAGCGAGCCTCCAGGCTTTCGACCGCAGCCTTGGTCAGCACCAGCGTCTCACGGCGCAGAATGTCGTAGACGTTGATGCCCTGCACCGGCAGCACATCCACATTCGGAACGTTGCGCGCCGCGAGCGCGAAGTTGTCGTCGAGCTCCGCACCGTCGACGATCAGCGCCGACTTGAGACCGAGCTTGGCGAACGCATCCTTCACGGCCTTCGTCTTCGGGTCCTTGAGCTTCGCTTCGTCGAGAATGACGAGATTGTCGCTCTTGGCCTTGGCCGACAGCGCCAGCTTCAGCGCCAGCGCACGAACTTTCTTCGGCATGTCGATCGCATGGCTGCGAACCACCGGCCCGAAGGCCTTGCCGCCGCCACGGAACTGCGGCGCCTTGCGGTCCCCATGACGGGCGCCGCCCGAGCCCTTCTGCTTGACGAACTTCTTGCCCGTCAGCGCGATCTCGGACCGGCCCTTGGTCTTGTGCGTGCCGGCCTGCCGCTTGGCGAGCTGATACGTCACCATGCGATGCAGGATGTCGGCGCGGGGCTCGAGCGCGAACACCTCGTCCGTCAGCTCGACCGTGCCGGCACTCTTGGCCGCAAGAGTTTTAACGTCGGCCTTCATCACGCACCTTCCTTCTCGGCACCGGCATCCGCCACATCGGCGGCGGCAGGCGCTTCCTCAGCAGCAGGCGCTTCTTCAGTCGCGGGCGCCGCGGCCACTTCACCGTTGCGGCGGAACGCGCCCGGCATCGGCACACTGTCCGGCAACTTGCTCTTCACCGCATCGCGCAGCAGCACCCAGCCGCCCTTCGAACCCGGCACCGCACCCTTCACCATGATCAGGCCCTTCTCGGCGTCCGTGCGGACGACTTCGAGGTTCTGCGTGGTGACGCGCGTCGCGCCCATGTGGCCGGCCATCTTCTTGCCTTTGAAGACCTTGCCCGGATCCTGGTTCTGACCGGTCGAGCCGTGGCTTCGGTGGCTCACCGACACGCCGTGCGTGGCGCGCAGACCACCGAAATTGTGGCGCTTCATGACGCCCGCAAAGCCCTTGCCGATCGAGGTGCCGCTGACGTCGACATACTGGCCCGTCACGAAATGATCGGCGGTGATCTCGACGCCGATGTCGAGCAGGTTGTCGGGGCTCACCCGGAACTCGACGAGCTCCAGCTTCGGCTCCACCTCGGCGCGCGCGAACTGACCGCGCTGCGCATTCGGCACGTTCTTGGCCTTGGCGCGGCCGGCGCCAAGCTGAACGGCCGTGTAGCCGTTCTTATCTTCCGTACGCTGGCTGACAACCTGGCAGTTGTCGAGCTTCAGCACCGTGACCGGGACATGACGGCCGTCTTCCATGAAGAGACGGGTCATACCGACCTTTTTGACAATCACTCCGGAACGCATGGGTCCCATTCCTCGTTCTGATCCGAGCGCAAGCACGTTTTAGAGCTTGATCTCGACGTCCACACCGGCAGCAAGATCGAGCTTCATAAGCGCATCGACCGTCTGGGGGGTGGGGTCTACGATGTCGAGCACACGCTTGTGTGTCCGGATTTCAAATTGCTCGCGGCTCTTCTTGTCGATATGCGGGCCGCGAAGCACCGTGAACTTTTCGAGCCGGGTCGGAAGCGGGATCGGACCAAGCACCTGAGCGCCGGTGCGTTTCGCCGTGTTGACGATTTCGCGCGTCGATACGTCGAGCACACGATGATCGAACCCTTTCAACCGGATGCGAATTTTCTGCCTTTGCATTTTCGGTCCCTGTGCCTCTCGGCCCTGCGCTTGCGCGACTTGAAACTTGAGGGGCGCGGCCGGACCGCGCCCCTTCAACCTTGA
>JAHBYM010000104.1 GCA_019635975.1 Parvibaculum sp.
CGGAAGATCAGGCTCGCATGCGACTTGTCGAGCGTGTAGGCGCCGCCGGGAACCGGCGCCGTGGAGGCAGCCGGCACTTCCGTTTCGGCGGCGAAGGCGGGCGACCAGAAAAATGTGGCGGCGACAAAGGCCGCAGCGATTGCACGGCGAAAATTTTTCATCACGACGCCGCTCCTTTTTCGAGATTCGATTTCATTCTGGCGAGCCCCGTTTCGAAATCGCCGCCGATCATCTTGTCCATGTCGAGAAAGATACCGATGAACTTGAACATCAGGCTGGACGGACCTTCCATTGCCCAAGTGAGGCGCGTTGCGCCCGTTTCCGGCGTCATCGTGAACATCGCGGTGTTGCTGGCTTCCATCGGCGCGGTGAATTCGAGCGCGATGACGATTTCGGACGCCGGCACCGCGTCGCGGATTTCCATGCTGCCGCTGCCGGCATTGCCGTCGCCCTGCCATGCATATCGCGCGCCGACGCCGCGTTCGGCGCCGCTGTAATCGCGCTCGAGGTTCGGATCCAGCTCCTCGTAAGGCGACCAGGCGCGCCAACGGCGGAAATCCTCGATTTCCGCATAGATCGCTTCCGGCGGTGCGTCGATCAGGATCGAGCGTTCGACGCGGAACGTGTCGGGCTTCGTTGCCGCATAGGCGAGCAGCGCCGCGACGACGGCAAGGAGGACCGCCACGGTGATCAAAATTATTCTGAGCATGGTTGGCACCTGTCGAGTATGGATTTTGTCAGCCGGTCTTGCCGGCCAGCGGATGTGCGAAGCTCCAGACATGGCCGAAGGGGTCCATGACCTGCCCATACCGGTCGCCCCAGAACGCGTCCCAGGGTTCGGTTACCACCTTTGCGCCGGCATCGGTCGCGCGCTTCACTGCCGCATCGCAATTCGCAACCGAAAGATGGATCATCGCCGAGGTGCCGCCGAGACGTTTCGGCGCGACGGCGCCTTCACCTGGATGCTCGGGGAAGTCGTCGCAGAGGAATACGCTGCTGCCATTCACCTCGATATGCGCATGCAGCAATCGCTTGCCGTCTTCGGAGGGAACGCGCACCAGCTCGGTTGCGCCAAGCGCCTTCTTGTAGAAGTCGAGCGCAGCGGCGGCGCCGTCGATAATGAGATGCGGCGCGAGCGACGGCGCCGGCGGCAGCGGCGGGACGGAAGGACCATTGGACATCGGGCTACTCCTTTTCTTCGGCAAGATATTTGTCGAGACGGTTGAGGCTCGCTTCCCAAAGGCGGCGATATTTTTCGAGCCAGTCGTCGACGTCGCGCAGCGCGTCCGGTTCGATGCGGCAGGGCCGCCATTGCGCGTCGCGCGAGCGCGCGATCAGCCCTGCCCGCTCCAGCACCTTCAGATGTTTGGAGACGGCCGGCAGGCTCATCTCGAAGGGGGCCGCCAGCTCCTTCACGGAGGTTTCGCCGCGCGCCAGACGCTGGAGGATGGCGCGGCGCGTGGGGTCGGCCAGCGCCGCGAACTTGGCGCCGAGGGGATCGGCCGAGGGGGATTGAAGGGCTGGCGGCATGAGCGAGGTCTCTTTATTTAACTATCTGGTTTATTACAAAAGAATGCCGTCCTGTCAACGGTTTCCATTGCGAGAAGCCGCGTCGCCGTCGCGCTTTGCGCCAGACGGCGGCGCGCCTATAGTAAGGCCACCAAACCAATTTCATCCTTGGCCGACACCGGCCGATCCGAGGCTTCTTCGATGACCACGCCAGACGCGCCCGCCACCGGGACGCCGCGGAACGACCATGGCTGGTACATGGCCGGACTGTGGGGTTACTTCCTTGCGGGCGGCATCCAGGGCGTGTTGTTTCCGTGGATCATCGCTTTCGTGCTGCACGAGAGTTCCGACCGCGTCGGCATCGCGCAGATGTTCTCGATGCTGCCGATGCTGATCCTCGGATTGTTCGGCGGTGCGATGGCCGACCGGGTCGAGTTGCGCGCGCATCTGATGCGGCTGCAATTCATCGCGATGGTGCCGCCGCTGGCGCTGGCGGCGCTGATCTGGAACGGCATTCTCTTCTACGAAATGATGATCCTTTACGCGCTGGCGCTGTCGACGCTTGGCGGCTTCATCATGCCGGCGCGGGACTCGATGCTGTCGCGCGTCGCGACGACGAGCCTCGGCGGCAACATCCAGCGCGCGGTCGCGCTGGCGATGAGCGGACAGTTTCTCGGACAGGTTGTCGGCTATGCGCTCGGCAGTCCGGCCGAATATGTCGGTGCGGCGCCGTTGCTGATCCTGCAGGCGCTACTGCTCGGCTTTGCCGCCTTCACGACATCGCGGCTTGCCGTCTCGCCACCGGTCGAGCATCGCGCGCCGGGCACGCGCCGCCGACCGCTGCGCGACGTCAAGGAAGGGCTCGAAGCGGTGTGGCGCGACGAACGCATCCGGCCCGTGCTGCTGTTGATGTTTTTCTCCGGCGTGCTTTTCATGGGCGTCTTCATGGTGCTGTTCCCGCTGCTGATCCGCGACGTCTATCACGGCAGTTCGCGCGAGATCGGCTTCGTGTTCATGTCGTTCTTCAGCGGTATCGGCATTTCGTCGTTCGTGCTGTCGCGGATGCGGCCGATCCAGCGCCAGGGCCGCGCTATCATGCTGGCGATGTGCACGGGCTCGGGCGTGATGGTGCTCGTTCATTTCGAGCCGCCGATCTGGGGTGTGTTCCTGCTCGCGCATTGCTGGGGACTTGCGGCCGGCATCTCGATGAGCCAGTCGCGCGCCATTGTGCAGGAAAGCGCGACGCCGGCGCTCCGTGCACGGATGCTTGCGGGCTTCAATCTCGGCACGATGGGCGGCGGGCCGATCGGCGCGGTGCTGATCGGCTATCTGATCGCCGCGGTCGGGCCGCTCGACGCGGTGCTGGTGCCGTGCGGGCTGATGATTTTCCTGTGGGCGGCGATCTACTGGCTGACGCCGCTGTGGCGGGTCGAGGCGCCGCGCTAAATCGATCCGTGTACGGATTCGAAGGCTTGCCGAAAGCGGGGATTACTTATTTTCGGGGCTCCGAACGCCTCCACTGTCATCGAACTGTCAAAAAACTGTCACAAATCTATCATGTGCGGCTTCGGCGACCGATCGTGTGCGCTTGATGGAGCGTTTGAGCGTGCGGTTTTCAGCACTCAAAATCGCTCCTTGAACCGCACCCGAAGGCTCGTGCGCGATTTCGGAACCGAAAAACTTATCCCCGCCGGAAAACTCCTTCCGGCGGGGATAAATCGCCTAGCTGTACTTCCGTTCCTGCCACCAGGGATAGAAGGACGGCATGTCGGTGGAGGTCTTGCAGGGATAGACGGCGGGACGCTTTTCGAGGAAGGACATGACGCCCTCCTTCGCGTCGGCGGAGGCGCCGCGCGCGTAGATGGCGCGGCTGTCCACCTTGTGCGCTTCCATCGGATGATCGGCGCCGAGCATGCGCCAGAGCATCTGCCGCGTCAGCGACACCGAGACGGCGGCCGTGTTGTCGGCGATTTCCTTCGCGATGGCGCGGGCGGAGGGGAGCAGGTCTTCGGGTTTGTGCAGCGAGCGGACGAGGCCGCCCTTCAAGGCCTCCTCGGCGCCGAAGACGCGGCCGGAATAGGTCCACTCCAAAGCCTGGCTGATGCCGACGACGCGCGGCAGGAACCAGCTCGAACAGGCTTCGGGCACGATGCCGCGGCGGGCGAAGACGAAACCGAATTTCGCCGTGTCGGAAGCAAGGCGAATGTCCATCGGCAATTGCATGGTGACGCCGACGCCGACGGCCGGGCCGTTGATGGCGCCGATGACCGGCTTCAGGCTTTCGAAGATGCGCAACGTCAGGCGGCCGCCGCCGTCGCGCACGCTTTCGTGCGACCAGTCGATCTCGCCGTTGGCCATGACGGGCGTGTTGGCCTTTTCCGGACGGTCCTCGCGCTCGGCATAGTCGAACGTCTTGGCGCCGGCCGACAGATCGGCGCCGGCGCAGAAGGCGCGGCCCTCGCCGGTGACGATGACGGCGCGGATATTGTCGTCGGCATCTGACTTGTCGAAGGCGTCGATCATCTCGAACATCATCTGGCCGGTGAAGGCGTTGAGCTTGTCCGGGCGGTTCAGCGTGAGGGTCAGGATGTTGTCCGCCACTTCGTATTTGATCGTCTCATAGGCCATGTCGCTTGCTCCCTGTTGTGGCTTTATGCCGAATTTCCGGTGTGGCGGGCGCTGCCGCTGCGTCAACCCTGCCCTTGCCCATGCAAGTTGACGCGCGTGTCATATTGCTGTGTCTTTGCGCCAGCGGAACCACTGGTTTCTGACATCAGATATAACAACAGGCGCGCATAAAAGCGACGCCGCCCTTGCAGCGACCCCAGGGAGACGACCGACGATGCATCCTCACGTTCATGCCGCCACGACGCCCGACAAGCCCGCCTATATCATGGGCGCGACCGGCGAGACGGTGACCTTCAAAGAACTCGACGCGCGCTCGAACCAGGTGGCGCATCTCCTGCGCGACGCCGGCCTGAAGACCGGCGACGCCATCGCCATCTTCATGGAGAACAATGCGCGCTATTACGAAATCTGCTGGGGCGCGCAGCGCGCCGGGCTCTACTACACCTGCATCTCGTCGCGGCTGACGGCCGGCGAAGTGGCCTATATCGCCGCCGATTGCGGGGCCAAGGTGTTTTTCACCTCAACCGGCGTCGCCGCCACCGCCGAGGAACTCGTCCGCGACAACCACCTGCCGGGCGTGGCGCGCAAATATGCCGTGGGCGGCGCGCTGGCCGGTTACGAGTCTTACGAGGCGGCGCGGGACAAGTTTCCGACGACGCCGATCGCCGACCAGACGGCGGGCACCGACATGCTCTATTCGTCGGGCACGACGGGACGTCCGAAGGGCGTCAAGCTGCCGCTGACCGGCGCGGCCATCGACGAGCCCAATGCGCTGGTCGGGCTTGCCGCCCTGCTCTACGGCATCGACGACAAGACGGTCTATCTGTCGCCGGCGCCGCTCTATCACGCGGCGCCGCTGCGCTGGTCGATGACGGTGCAGCGGCTCGGCGGCACCGTCATCGTGATGGAGCATTTCGACGCCGAGGAAAGCCTGAAGCTGATCGAGAAATACAAGGCGACCCATAGCCAGTGGGTGCCGACGATGTTCGTGCGCATGCTGAAAATGCCAGAAGCAGTGCGCAAGAAATACGATGTGTCGTCGATGAAGGTCGCGATCCATGCCGCCGCGCCCTGCCCCGTTCCGGTCAAGGAACAGATGATCGAATGGTGGGGGCCGGTGATCTATGAGTATTACGCCGGCTCCGAAGGCAACGGCTTCACCGCGCTCAACTCCGAGGAATGGCTCAAGCACAAGGGTTCCGTCGGCAAGCCGTTGATGGGCAAGCTGCATGTCTGCGACGAGGAAGGAAACGAATTGCCGGTGGGCGAAGCGGGCACGATCTATTTCGAGGCCGAAGACCCGAACGCGCCGATGTTCCAGTATTACAACGATCCGAAGAAGACGCAGGAGAGCCGCCATCCGGTTCACAAGCACTGGTCGACGCTGGGCGACATCGGCAAGGTGGACGAAGACGGCTTTCTCTACCTCACCGACCGCAAGGCCTTCATGATCATTTCGGGCGGCGTCAACATCTATCCGCAGGAGGCCGAGAACATCCTCGTCATGCATCCGAAGGTCGCCGACGTGGCGGTGATCGGCGTGCCGAACGAGGATTTCGGCGAGGAAGTGAAAGCCATCGTGCAGCCCGCCGACTGGGCCGATGCGGGACCGGCGCTCGAAGCCGAGCTGATGGAGTTCTGCAAGCAGCAGCTTTCGGCGATCAAATGCCCGCGCTCCATCGACTTCGAGGAAGAACTGCCGCGGCATCCGACCGGCAAGCTCTACAAGCGCCTGATCCGCGACCGCTACTGGGGCAATCGCGACAGCAAGATCGTTTGAGGGCGCGTGTTGTCACTTCATTCTTCTTGAAGGACATCTGGATAGTTAGGTTTACCCGTACTGACACTCCGACGCGGTTGACGTTCAGCGCAGACCAAAGGTCAATGCCATGCTGGTCCGCTATCTTGCTATCTGGAAATTGCACGGCGCCAGCAAGATAGCGGCCGGCGGATCGAATGTCCGCATAGCAGAGCTGGACGATCCCAGAATTGTCGCAACTATTACGGAAGACCCGGAGCAATACTTCTTTCACATCGACCGGTCGCGTGCCCTTGGCATTTTAATGTTGACGGGCGTCTCGATGGCAGGTGACAAAGGCGTACTCCAAACACGACTTGCCGCGAAGGTCGGTGAACTCAAGGCCGACCGGACCAAGGAGGCCAGCGCCGGTGTATTTCTTGTCTTCGAAGGCGAAACCGAGATCCCCGATCCGGAGTTTCTTGTTCGTCATGGCACCGATGAATTTTCTGTGTGCGCTACTGCCAAGGACTCATTGGAGGTTGATGCCGTCTTTCGCCCTTTTATGCGGGCCACGCTAGCAGCACTCGGGCTGTGTCTTCCCGGCGAGGCCGACCGCGGGATCGAGAGAATTGGGTTGATCACGTACCTCGTTGATCATGACACCGAGAATCCCATCTACGAGCCCAAGCACACCTTCGGCGATCGAATATCCTCAGCACCGGGCGCGCTAACCGAAGACTTTGTGGCTCGTGTCGGGGAGATCATTCCCGCAATCATCAATGATGACGTTCTCGTCCGACCAACAAGTCTGATGGCTACGTCGTTCGATCAGGCGATGGGCCCGTTGCAATCGTTTATCGCTGTCTGGTCAGCACTTGAGATTTTCGTGAACGCCACATTCAAGGCGACATATGAATCGCGCTGGTTTGACATTATGGAGGAAGGCGCACCGACTGCTGCCAAACCGATATTTGAACGTCTTAAAGAGGTAATGAGCGACAAGTATCGTGTGGCTGACAAGTTCCTGATTGTCGCCTCGGTTCTTGATGCTGATGCTGCCACGCCGGATGCAGATGAATTCCGAAAGCTAAAACGAATTCGCGACGACCTTCTGCATGGGCTACAAGTACCCGCACGACTTCCGACAGAGGCCATTCAAAGGCTCCTCCTGAAATATATGAGGCTTCATATCGACACCCAGATTCACCAGTCGAAGCTAGGCGGCGGGCTAAACACGTAGAAGAATTGCACCACCCTCCCCCTGTGGGAGGGTCGAAAAGTTCGAGCGCAGCGAGAGGTTTTCGGGGAGGGGTAAGCGTGGAGCCTCAGCGCATAATCGAGCGCGCGGCATCTGCCGATAGCGGAGCACCCCTCCCCAAACGGGCTTTGCCCGTTTGACCCTCCCACAGGGGGAGGGTGGAAGGCTTTGCTATGCACTATCGGCAGCTTGGTCTCACATGACAAAGGCCGCCCCAGTCCGCTCACTCACACAATGTGCTAGATTTGGCCGATTCATCCGGACGGAGGTTTTCGATGCATATGGTGCTCAAGGGATTTGTCGCGGCGGCCATGCTGGCTGCCGGAATGGCCGCCGGGGCGGCATTGGTTGCCGGGTCCGCGGTGGCGCAAACTTCCGAGATGCACACGCAGGGGCGCGAATGCCGCAATCTCGGCAAGTCGAACAAGGTGTTCGACCGGAACTATTATGTCTATTTCGAAACCAATTCGAGCCGGGTCGATCCGAAGTACCAGAAGGATTTCGAGCGCATCGTCAATCTCGCCAAGGGCCAGAAGGCCGGGCAGATCTGCCTGTTCGGCAAGGCCAGCAAGGTCGGCGACCCGAAGGCGAATATCGAACTCTCGAAAAAGCGGGCACGGAACGTCGCCGACGGTCTGGTCGCGGCGGGCTGGCCGCGCGCGCAGATACCGATTGTCGCCGAGGGCGAGGCCTGGGGCTGGCTGCAGGAAACGCTGACCTGGGATTCGGCCGAGGACCGGCGGGTCCGCATCCGGCTTTCGCGCTGAGCGCGCTTGGCGCGGTGAGCCAAGGCCGCTAGTTTACGGGCCCAGAGGCTCCCCAGGGGCCGCCAGAGACAACAACCACCCAACGGGAGAGCTTCCATGCGCGTTTTCAACACGGTTGCCGATTATGTGGCCGAAAAGGGCAACGAGATCGGTGTCAGCGAGTGGGTCCAGATCGACCAGGACCGCGTCAACAAATTCGCCGATGCGACGGGCGACCATCAGTGGATCCATATCGACCCGGCGCGGACGCAGAAAGAACTCGGGATCGGCACCATCGCGCATGGCTATCTGACGCTGTCGCTGCTGCCCTATCTGATGGGCAAGATCAGCACGGTGAAGAGCGCGACGCGCGGCATCAATTACGGCTCCAACCAGGTGCGCTTCACCAACATGGTGCCGGTGGGGAGCCGCGTGCGCTGCCGCGTGAAACTGAAGGACGCGACGCCGAAGGCCGGCGGCACGCAGATCACCAATGAAGTGACCATGGAAATCGAAGGCCAGGACCGCCCGGCGATGGTGGCGGAAACGCTGAGCCTGATTTTCGAATAAGCGAACTTGCGCGCCCCGCTTCCCGCAGGCGGGGCGCCAACCGATTTTCAGGAGTTAAACAGATGACCGGCGACAGCGCGAAGAAGCCCGACGACGAATGGCAGAAAAAGCTGACGCCCGAGCAATATGCGATCACGCGCTGCGCGGCGACGGAGCGCGCCTTCACGGGGCCCTGGCTTGACGAACATCGCGACGGCACGTTCAGCTGCATCTGCTGCGGCACGCCGCTGTTCCGCTCCGAAACCAAATATGAGAGCGGTTCGGGCTGGCCGAGCTTTTTCGACGCGGCGACGCCGGGCGCCATCGCCGAACGCGAAGATTTGAGCCATGGCGTGCGGCGCATCGAGATCGTCTGCGCCAAATGCGACGCGCATATCGGCCATGTGTTTCCGGACGGGCCGCGGCCGACGGGCCTGCGCTACTGCACCAACGGCACGGCGCTCGACTTCAAGCCCGATTGACAATTTCCAAATGAAACTGACGCCCCCCGCCG
>JAHBYM010000105.1 GCA_019635975.1 Parvibaculum sp.
TGATGCGATCGTCGCTTCCGAAGAAATCGCGGGCATGAGCGATCGCGGATTGCGCCGCCTGTTCGACCGTCTGCTCGAACTCGGCGCCGTGCGTGAATTGTCGGGTCGTCCGACCTTCCGTATCTACAGGCTATAGGCTCTAGACACAATGGCCGAGGCGACGCGCGCGAGACGAGCGAAAGGGCGATCAGACGACGGTCTGTTCGATCGGGAGCTGGATCATCTGCCGCCGGAAGCCCGCTGGCGCGAATGGATGAACCGCGTCGAGGCGACCATTTTTGCCGGCAGCGAACCGGTCAACCGGGAGACGCTTGCCCGGATCGTGGGGAAAACCTGCAGCATCGACCTTTTGATCGACGATATCCGCGAAGATCTGCGCGGCCGGCCCTATGACCTGATCGCGGTCGCCGGTGGCTGAAAGCACCTGACCCGGCCGGCCTATGCCGACGCCATCCGCAGTGCATTTGGCACGGCCGTCGGCGGGAGCAGGCGTGCCGCAGACCTGACGCAGTCGGACGTGCTCGTGCTGATGTGCATCGCCTATTTCCAGCCGATTACGCGTGGAGAGTTGTCGAGCTTTTTTGGCAAGGAGATTTCTCGCGACCTGATCGGCCATCTGCGCGGCGCGAAGCTGATCGCTTCCGGCCCGCGCAGCCCGACGCTGGGCGCGCCCTACACCTACGTCACCACAAAAGAATTCCTGCTGGAGTTCGGGCTCGACACGCTGCGCGATTTGCCGGATTTCGAGGCGCTCGAGGATGCTGGATTGTTGTCGAAGGAGAAACTGCTCGCCGGAGATATTCCGGCCGGGCTAGGCTGCGGAGAGGGCGATGGCGAAGAGGAAGAACCAGAGAACAATATCACTGAGGACCAAGTGTCTTGAGCGGGTCGTTGCCGCGTTGCGCCCTCGGCGGCAGGCGGCAATTCACGACCAGGATGACTGATCGTGCGGCAACCGATGATCGGGATCATGGACTGTGATGCTATCCCCTTCGACAAGATTGGCAGGAAAGATCACCAGGTTGGTGCCACCGGCATGACGCAGCGATGGAAACAGGATACCGCGAAGTCCGGCCGTGATGATCAGGTCCGCGAGCTTCCACGACGGCGGAATCTTCCTGTCGATGCGGGCGATCTGGCGCCAAGGACAATTCCATTCTTCCCACATCCCATCCCAAGCATTCGGGTCAAAGCCCTGGGAAAGGTCGGCCACCTCCGCAAGCGTGATCTTATAGGCGGCAAGCGTTGCCGGCGGGGTTATGCTGGCGCCCTGTCTGTATTCCTCGAGCGCTGTCTGGGCCAAACGGGACAGGTAAAGCGCCTCGACGCCTGGCCGATTGAAACGGCCACCGTCGATCGCTGCACCCGCACCACTGGTGGGCAGGAAAGCCCATTTGGGTGTCAGATAGCGATGGAAGATCTCGTCCGGACCGATGCGGGTGATCTTCACCCGCGCGCCCCGTTCTCGAGATCCCGGATGAAGGCCAGTACCGCCTCGACCTGGCCGTCGGCGACGAGCTCGGCCGCTGTGCGGTGGCCATAGTCGGCAATCGGTTCGTTGCGATACCAGTAAATCGCCTTGTCGACGTCGCCGGTGAGTTCCGTCGCAGCCGAAATCACCTTCACCATTTCACGCATCCTGCCTTGGAGGCGCTCCGATGATGGATTGCGAAGCGTGTTGCGGTGGACGCCGGTCAACTGCGCCAGGTTGGCCACCTTCACACCAAGAGCCTGCGACAGGCGCTTCGGCGAGATATAAGGCGTGCGCGGCTCCTGCAGGCTGTCGACGAAGCCTGAAACCACCTTGGAATGTGCGAACTGCGCGTGGGTCATAATAAATCTCCGACCTTTCGAACGCACAATATATGCACATTCTAGCGCATAGCAAGTGAACAGTCGCTTAGTGCTTTCAAGGCATACTGCGCTCTCATCCGGTACTCGGAGCTGTTACCAGCGGTAGCAATGCGCCAACTCGGACGTGGAGCAGGCCAACGCGACATCCAGCGGACACGCACACATAAGTGGCATACTTGCGCAAGCGCGGTCGTTTAGGCGCCTTCACGCGCGACATCGGTCGCCGCAAGGCACGCGTCGTCGCAGAATGGCTGGAGACGCGGGGTTTTGAGACGTTCATTGAGGAACGCCGCTCCGGGACCTGGACGAAGCGCGCGCAGGATGAGCCAGCGGTCGCTTTCTGCGGCGTCGACAACGCCGCAACACGCGCCGCGCTCGATGATGCCGGATTCGGTCTTGTCCTTGAAGCGGGTCTCGGTTCGGGCCCACAGGCATTCCGAAGCTTCGCGTTTCACACGTTTCCCAGCTCGCGGCGCGCCGAAGACATCTGGTTCAAGCAGGTGGGCGACCCCTCCGCGGACAATCTCGAAGCCCTTCCGGCCTATCGCGCACTCAAACGTGCCGGGATCGACGACTGCGGACTTGCCATGCTTGCGTCCCGAACGGTCGGCGTTCCCTTCGTCGGACTCTTTGCCGCCTGTGTTGCCGTCGCGGAGCCTTTGCGTCGGCTTCATGGTGGAACGGCCTTGGAATTCGTTGCGGGGTCATCCTCCGATCCGCTGGGTGATCCTGCCGGGCAACCACGATTCGCTACAGGCGGCGCAGATTTGGTCGACACTAAGCGGACTTCCGTCGAGGGTGATGATCGGGGCCTGTGGCTCGTAAGCAATGGCGACGGTTGGGCGACCAGTGTGTAGGGCGGTGACAAAACCATCCACTGGAGCGTCGGCTTTGTGCTGATGCGGGCGGTGTAAAAGCCGGCCAGTGGAGAGGCTTCTCTTTCGAGAGGAGCCGAGGATGTTCGTCGTGGAAGTCTACGCAGCCGTTCGGCAGTTCGTGTTCATCGAGGGCCAGTCCCGGCGTGAGGCGGCTCGGGTCTTCGGGTTGAGCCGAGAGACGATCGCCAAGATGTGTCGGTTCTCGTTGCCGCCGGGCTACACACGCTCGAAGCCGGTCGAGAAGCCGAAGCTCGGGCCTCTTCTGCCAGTGATCGCGGCGATCCTTGAGGCGGACCGGACTGCACCGCTCAAGCAACGCCATACGGCCAAGCGGATCTTCGAGCGCCTACGCGACGAGCACGGCTATGCCGGTGGCTATACCGTGGTGAAGGACCACGTACGGATCTGCCGAGCACGGGGGCAGGAGACTTTCGTGCCGCTCGCCCACCCGCCCGGCCATGCCCAGGTCGATTTTGGCGAGGCGGTCGCCACCATCGCTGGCGTGCGCCGCAAGATCCATTTCTTCTGCATGGATCTGCCGCACTCCGACGCCTGCTTCGTGAAGGCGTATCCGCGGGAGACCACCGAAGCTTTTCTCGACGGGCATGTCGCCGCCTTCGCCTTCTTCGGCGGCGTGCCTCTGTCGATCCTGTACGACAACACCAAAATCGCAGTGGCCAAGATCTGCGGCGACGGACAGCGTGAGCGTACGCGCGCCTTCACCGAGTTGGTGAGCCACTGCCTGTTCCGGGATCGCTTCGGCCGTCCGGGCAGGGGCAACGACAAGGGCAAGGTCGAGGGGCTGGTCAAGTTCGCCCGGTCCCACTTCATGACCCCGGCTCCGGAGGCGGCCTCGTTCGAGGCGCTGAACGCTGACCTGGAGCGCCGCTGCCGAGCTCGGCAGAACGAGTGCGCCGGGCGGCATCCCGAGAGCATCGGAACGCGGCTCATGGCCGATCGAGTGGTTCTGCGAGCCCTGCCGGCGGTGCCGCTGGAGCCGTGCGAGAAGAGGGCCGGGCGCGTCTCGTCGACCGCGCTGGTGCGCTATCGCGGCAACGACTACTCGGTGCCGACCACCTACGGCTTCCGGGACGTGCTGGTGAAGGGCTTCGTCGAGGAAGTCGTGATCCTGTGTGCGGGGGTCGAGATCGCCCGGCACCCGCGCAGCTACGGCAGCGGCGTTTTCGTCGCCGAACCTCTGCACTACCTCGCGCTGATCGAGACCAAGCCGAACGCCCTCGACCAAGCCGCGGCACTCCAGGGCTGGGATCTGCCCGAGGCGTTCCAGCACCTGCGCCACCTTCTGGAGGCGCGCATGGGCAACCGCGGCAAGCGCGAGTTCATCCAGGTGCTGCGCCTGATGGAGGCGATGCCGAAGGACCTCGTGGCCTGGGCCGTCACCGAGGCGATCCGGCTCGGGGCGATTGGCTTCGATGCGGTCAAGTTGATCGCGCTGGCCCGTCTCGAACGGCGGCCGCCTCGGCTCGACTTGTCGGCCTACCCGCATCTGCCCCGGCCTGCGGTGCGCGCGACGATGGCCGCCGACTACACGGTGCTGGTGCCGGAGGTGGCGGCATGAGCGTGAGCGGCGATGAGACGACACCGGGCGTCCTGCTCGCCCATCACCTCAAGCAGTTGAAGTTGCCGACGGTCCTGCGCGAGTACGACAAGGTCGCCCGGGACTGCGCCCGGAGCGGCCTCGACCACCCCCGCTATCTGCTGCGGCTGGTTGAGCTGGAACTGATCGACCGCGAACGGCGCATGGTCGAGCGCCGGATCCGGGCGGCACGCTTCCCGGCGGTGAAGAGCCTCGACACCTTCGACTTCGCCGCCATCCCGAGCCTGAACAAGATGCTCGTGCTGGAGCTGGCGCGCTGCGGCTACGTCCTCGGTCGGGAGAACGTCATCGCGCTCGGCAACTCCGGCACCGGCAAGACGCACATCGCCCTGGCTCTCGGACTGGCAGCCTGCCAGAAGGGCTTCTCGGTCACGTTCACCACGGCGGCCTCGCTGGTCAACCAGCTCATGGAGGCGCGTGACGAGCGCCGCCTGCTCCGGCTTCAGAGGGAGCTGGCCGCGGTGAAGTTGCTGATTGTCGATGAACTCGGCTACGTGCCGCTGTCGCCGACGGGGGCCGAGCTTTTGTTCGAGGTCCTGTCCCAGCGCTACGAGCGCGGCTCGACGGTGGTGACCTCGAACCTTCCGTTCGAGGACTGGACCTCGGTCCTGGGCTCGGAGCGGCTGACCGGTGCGCTGCTGGATCGGCTGACCCATCACGTCAGCATCCTGAGCCTGAACGGAGACAGCTACCGCCTCAGATCCTCCCGCAGCCGGCGGGGCCGCACAGACAGGGCGGAGCAAAACCAGGCCACCCTTGATGACCCTGATCCCGCGACGGGCGAGATCCGGCCAGCCTGACCTCACGATCCGCGACAAACGATGAAGAGGCCCGATCGGGCCCCTTCATCGTTCAGGCTGTCCGCAGTCCGTGGCCTGGTTTTACTCCGCCACGGCGGCCTAAAATTGGTCCGCCCTTTACACTCAATCCGTTAAGCTACACACAACGTGACAAGCCCCAAATCAATCGACTTTTTCGGCTAAGAGGTCGCGAATGCAAGCGTCGATCTGGTCGCGATCCGATTGGGTCAAGCAGAACATTGCAAAATGTGCTTGCAGACTATCAACAACCCTAAACTCGCTATTTGGGATGAGTTTCTGCTCCGCCTCGCAGTCAACGGGTGGAAAGAACATATCACGCGAAAAGGGGACAACATAGGTCTTGGCCTTGATACGGCCAAGCGCCGCCTTTAGGTCCCCTCCAGTGTGGCGGCTTACATCGCCATGCCGCCACTTCCACCCCATCCAGATCAGATTGTTAGGGTCCATAGGCGCAAAATAGGCTTCCCAAAACCGATGCAGAAAATCTTCAAGCGAGGTAAAACCAAGTTCGCGCCAAGCTTCTTTATTGTAGAAATCTTGGCATAGCCCCATGACCGACCAAACTTGGGCATGGCGTCGAAGGCCGACATGAACATCACTCTGATCCCTGTAGAACCCACCGTTCCAAGCCGGGTCCGATTTGAGTGCATCCTCGTGCGACCGTACGAAGATGTAATCATGTGGCGTCGTCTTGGCTGTACCTGCGAAAGGCAGCGCGCGCTTGACCATGTCTGGATAGCGGACCGCCCATTCATAAGTCTGTTCAGCACCCATAGACCATCCGAGGACAAGCTCGAGGCGCTTGATACCAAAATGCTCACTGAGCAGGCGATGCTGCGCGCGCACATCGTCGCCAATAGTGACATTTGGGAAAGCTCCGCCATTGAACGGCGCAGGCGTGTTGCTGGGCGAGGAAGAAAAGCCGTTGGCGAATTGACCTGGAAAGATTACAAAATATTTATTTGGATTGATAGGTCGATCCTCGCCGACGAAAATCTCCATAGAACTCGATGTTCCAGACCACATATGTGGGAACAGAATTACATTGTCTTTCGCCGGGTTCAATGTACCTTGCGTCTTGAAGGCTAATTTCGCATTAGGTAGCGTAATACCGTACTCTAGTTCAAAATCTCCAAGTTCGAAATATTGATGTGGGCCATGGATTTTTTCAGAGTAATAATTGGCTTCAGTCATCGTTTCCTCCAATGATTTATTCGATTTAAGTTGCGCGATGTAACAGCCCCAAAGACCATTCAAAGCGCTCGCAAATTGTCGGCTTACATTTACCGACGTTTCCGATCTAAGCGGGTGGCGATGGTGCCTCCCCTTGATGCCGGCGATTGTCGCAGAACCTCCCACGGAACCACCGCATTATGATTTTCCAGCGGAGCCCCGGCCTCGGTAAGCTGCCTATAGCTGTCGCCAAAGCCCCAGAACTTCCCCAAAGCCAGTCCCCTCCGCGCAAATGAATGCGCCAATTGAGTCAGATTCCAAGTTGAAGGCCAAAGGCATCAGATTATTTCAGCCACGGCCAAAAATGTTCCATATGGAATGAACTTTTGCAAGTCCTATTTTCTCCTCTGGGCCTACAATTATGGATCGGCGGCGCGTTGAGACCGGTAGCTTCTCTGGGGTTAGGCGGCGCGCAAAAGGGGTGGTTTGGGGACATCGTAAAGTTATCGACAGGCCGGCACAGAGATGGCCAGCGAAGTTGGACTTCAAGCTGCCGCGACATGCGAGATTTCGCGCCAGGTTTCCATGGCAGCGCTGCGCAGATCGCGATGGTCGGAAGATGATCGAGCATGGCGGGGAAAGTGAAACAGGTTGACGATGGGGTCGTGGATGGAGACGAACCGCTGAAGCTGGCCCGGTGACTTGAAGCGCTTCATGATCCGTTCTCGTCGTCGCATCGGCTGGTGGGAGTTTTCGGCCCGATTGTTAAGCCCCTTGTGCCGGCGATGCTCGACCTCCGGCATGATCTCTCTGCCGGCGACGGCATAGGAGCCGAGCTTGTCGGTGATCATCACGCGCGGAGCATGGCCCTGCTTCTTCAGCAGCTTGCGCATCAGCCGCTTTGCAGCCTTGGCATTCCTGCGGCTTTGCACCAGAACGTCGAGGACAAAGCCGTTCTGGTCGACAGCCCGCCAAAGCCACTGCTTCTTCTCGGCAATGGTGACGACCATTTCGTCGAAGTGCCATTTGTCACCCAGGCAACCGGCTGATCTTCGCCTGATCTCATTGGCGAAATGCCGACCGAACTTCTCCGCCCATGTTTTGATCGTTTGGTGGGTGACGATGATGCCGCGGGCGGCCAGCAAATCCTCGACCATGCGCAGGCTGAGCGGAAAGCGGAAATACAGCCAAACCGCATGCGCGATGATCTCGGCGGGGAAACGATGGCGGCGGTAGAGCGGATCACGAACAATCTTCGACATGCGCGTCGCATCGCAGATTTCCGTCAGCCTTCAGTTAACGTTACGGTGCCGTCGAACCTGAATAGGTGATAATTGGTCTTCGCGATCGAACGCCGGTCCCTTTCCTAATGGGACTGGCGTTTGGCATCGCGTAGACACGGCACACTTCGATCCTGCCGATGAGGGTCCAAGCAGATGTCGGCTTCAGTCTTCCCAGGACGAGTTGGCGATATAAATCGCGGCGAGTTCCTCCATCCCTTTCTGATCATCGGCGTCGAAGCGTGCAGGCAGGGGACTATCAAGGTCGAGAACACCAAATATTCCGCCATCATGGATCAACGGCACGACCAGTTCGGACCGGGACTCCGTGTCACATGCGATGTGACCAGGGAAGGCGGCGACGTCTTCGACGAGGATCGAGCTGCCCCGCTCGATAGCTGTTCCGCAGACGCCTCGACCGACTGCAATGCGAACGCAGGCCGGCTTGCCCTGGAATGGGCCAAGCACGAGTTCATCGTTGGACTGCAGAAAGTAAAAGCCGGCCCAGTTCAAATGCGGGACGGAATGGTAGATCAGCGCGGCCGCATTTGCGGCGTTCGCGATGGGATCTTCCTCACCGGCGAGTAATGCGCTCAACTGGGCGGCTAACTCCCGGTAAAAATCGCGCTTGTTCGCGGCGTCAATCTTTTTTGCTGCGTGCATGCTTCACTCAGCCCTTCTCGCCTCTGGATGATACCCGTAGAGCGCACGCAAGGCGATATCCAGTAACCGGTTTCTTGCGGGTACCGTTGCGACCCGCCCGCCCAATAACTCTCCGGTTGGACTAAAGCGGCGTTGGAATGCGGTTTGACAAAAACTCCGATCCCGAGCTTCGCAGAATTTGAACGCATGCTGAGGGAAAGTTCTCCCAATAATTCCAGACAAGGCAGAATTTGTGAATCGCGTCTCGCTGCTGCACAGGAATGAGTATTCTTTACTTCGTTTAGTGCAAAATTTTTGCACTGAACCAGCAATATCATTCGTTTGTCAGCATCGAATGCAACGGCCAAAAGTCGCTCCCTGGGGCTGGATATGACCTTCCAACCGCCCAAGACTTTGATGAGAGGTGCGCTTTGGCGGGATGACGGCATTCGAGTTCAATGGACCAGGGCTGACCGAGGAGCAATGGAAGCAGATCAAGGCGATCGTAACGTCGCTGAAGCCTGACTAGGCGCTCTGGCTCAGCGGCTATTTTGCGGGGTTCGCCCATGGCGCACGCGCTCACACCGGCGATATCCCGCCGATGGGTATACCCGCTGCTCCGCCCGCCAACGGGCTGTCGACTGCACGGGCCACGCGGACGCTGACCATTCTCTAC
>JAHBYM010000106.1 GCA_019635975.1 Parvibaculum sp.
ATGGGCGCCGACGGTTATGTCGGCAAACCCATCGACCACCGCGAACTGATCGTCGAGATCGGCCGTGTGCTGGAAAATAAGTTCGGCCGCGCTCCGACGCCGAAAAACGCCTTCCCCGAAATGCGCCGCGCCTGATTTCCACGCGTCGCCATCTTCCCACCCTCCCCCTGTGGGAGGGTCAAACGGTCCTCTTTGCAGCTTGTCCGCAAAGACGGACAAGGATGGACCGTTTGGGGAGGGGTGCTCCGCTCACGGCGGATGACGCGCTGACGACTACGCGCTGAGATTCTTCGCTTACCCCTCCCCGAAATTCGTCTCGCTGACGCTCTTCGAATTTCGACCCTCCCACAGGGGGAGGGTGGGTAATGCAGCGAACCCGAGGTGACCCGCCCCGCTTCCTCACGCCGGCTCGAAAAACAGCTCGCTGTCGCGATCCTCGAAGCGGAAATGGCCTTCGCCGTGCAGTTCGGCGCCGAAGCCCTCGATCAGCCCCACCACAAGCCTTGTGCCGGTCGCGGCCTCGAGCATCGGCAGTTGTGTCATCTCGATCATTTCGCGAAAGCCGTCGCGATGGATGATGTCCTTGCGGATCCAGCGGCCGAGCAGCGGGTCGGCGAACATGAGCGGCATCGTCGCGCCGGCCAGCGCGTGGCGCTCCGGCGGCACGAAATCGGCATAGTTCATGCCCTTCACATCGACGCCGAGGTGATCGCGGATATTGCTGCCGGCGAGCCGGATCGGCAGGCGGTTCTGCGGATCGTCGCTGAGTTCGACCAGATAGATGTCGGGCAGAAAACGCGCAAAGCGTTCGGGCCGGAAATCGGCCTTGTCGGGAATGCGCGCGCCGTGTCTCGGGATTGCCGACCACGCCGCCTCGAAAGCATGGCTCAATGCCGAACGCGGCGACTTCGTTGCTGTCGCCATACCGGCCGAAGAAATATCCGTGCCCAAAACCCACCTCACGCAACAAACGGGTGCCCGAACTCACCCGTTCATCCTGAAGGCCGAAGTTTTAAGAAGTCTGAAACGGAAAGGTGCCGGCGCGGATTGCGGCCGCGCCGCGCTCCAATTTCGCCCGCGCCCCGCATTATCTCACAGAATATCGGCGACCGCCCGCCGCTTGACGGTCAGCCAGACGAGTGCCAGCGCCGCCGCGCCGAGCCAGGGCAGCAGCAGCATGTTCATCGTCTGCCAGCCCAGCATTTGATGCAGCGCCCCGGCGCCGAGCGAGGCAAGCAGGCTGACGCCGAAAACCGTCATGTCGTTCATGGCCTGGGCGCGGCCCTTCTCGGCCTCGCTGTAGGTTTCGGTCAGAAGCGTCGTGCCGCCGATATAGAGAAAGTTCCAGCCGACGCCGAGCAGCACCAGCGCCGAGGCGAAGGAAACGAAATCCGTTCCCGACAGGCTCATCGTCACATGGCCCGCCAGCAGCGCGACGCCCGCCAGCATGATGCGCAACACGCCGAAGCGCGCGATCAGCGAGCCGGTGAAGAAGGAGGGCAGGAACATGCCGAGCACATGAAGCTGGATCACCAGCGCGGTGTCGGAGAGATGATGATGGTGATGGGTCATCGCCAGCGGCGTCGCCGTCATTGCGAGGATCATCACGCCGCCGCCGGTCGCGGCGCCGAACAGCGCCACCGCATAGGCCGGTTGCCGCACAATAGCGCCGAGCGGGCGGCCGCGATCCGCACCTTCGGCGCGCGGCGCCGGGCGCGGCACGTTGAGGCCGAGCAGAAGAAGGGAGGCGGCGATCGACACCAGCGCCAGCAGCAGGAACGAGCCCGTATAGACCGGCACCAGCAGGGGCCCGCCCCATTGCGCCAGCGCCGGCCCGAGGATTGCCGCCGCGACGCCGCCGGCCAGCACCAGCGAGATGGCGCGCGGCCGGAAATCCGCGTCGGCGACTTCCGACGCCGCGAAGCGGTAAAACTGCGCGAAGCCCTGATAGACGCCGACCAGGAACGTGCCGCCCGCGAGCAGCGCCAGCGAGCCTGTCCACATGCCGGCCGCCGCCGCAAACCCGCCCGCCGTGCCGGCCAGCGCGCCGACGATGAAACCCGGCCGCCGCCCGACCCGCGCCATCAGCATCGAGGCCGGCACGGTCGCCAGCGTCGTGCCGAGCAGCATGGCGGCAATCGGCGCGGTCGCAAGTTCCGGCCGCGGCGCCACCGTCGCGCCCGCCAGCGCGCCGATCGTCATCACAAGGACGGCCGTCGTCTGGAACAGCGCCTGCGCGGTCGCCAGCAGCAGCACCTGCCGGTGCATGGGCTTGCCGAATGTCATGGGATGTCCGCCCCCGGAAGAAATTCGCAATCCGTCCGGTTGCGTCCGCCGAATGTGGGGAGGTTCGGGAAGAGAGGCAAGGGGGGTCGGCGCCCGTGCCCTCCCTGCCACTTGAGGGTGTGGCCGTTCGGTTGGCCGTGCCTTTCGCGTCACTGTGGCCGGCGGCTGTGGCGGATGGGCCGCAGGGGAGCAGACCGGGGATAAGTCTTCCGCGCGGCGTTTGTGACAGATTTTTGACAGTACGGTGACAGAAGGAGCTTTTCGGGCGTTAAAAAGGCTCACGGCGCCGTCCTTTCGGGAGGCGCCGCGGCTGTTTCGTCCGTCTACGGTATTTTATCTAGCCGCCCTGGGCGATGCCCGAGAGGTCGCCCTTTTCGGCCTTGCCGATCTGGGCGCGGAGGTGTTCGAGGAGCGCGTCGAACCTGCCGCCATTGTTACGGATCACGGTCGTGAAGGTCGAGCGCTGCTCCTGGGCCAGCCAGATGCCGACGACATTGACGTCGAAAATCTTGTAGGCGCCGTCCTTCTCGATCAGCCACCAGTCGACGGTCACCGGCTCGCGGCCGCTGGTGAAGCGGATCTCGCTTTTGACGATCGCCTGATTTTCGCCGCGCTTCTGCGAGCCGGTTATTTCGAGTTTCTCGTCGTTGTAGTCGGAGAGGCGCGTTACATAGACCTTGACGATGAAGGTCTCGACCAGTTCGCGATATTCGGCGCGCTGCGCGTCGTCGGGCGTGCGCAGATATTGACCGAGCGCGAAGGCGGCGACGCGGTCGAGGTCGGCGTTTTCGCGCAGCAGCTCGCGGAAGGCTTCCTCGCGCTGCTTCGTGCTTGCCGCCTCGTCGCTGATGATCGCGATGGCCTGTTCGGCGACGCCGTCGACAAAGGCTTTCGGGTCGCCGGCGGCTTGCGCGGCGGCGGGGCCCTGAAAAAGCGCCAGCGTCGCGCAGAGCGCGATGGATGCGAGGGCGGTCTTCATCGAAGCATGGGGCGACATGCGCGATCTCCTGCTCGTTGGCCGGACGGCGGGCGCCTGTGCCCCGCGCCTCCGCCCGGCGTTACATGCCGGCAGTGTCCGGTTCGTTTGTGTCGAAAGTGAGATAATCGATGTCCGGCAGCGCATCGTAATCGGTTTCGCCATTGGCAATCTCGTTCGCCCGGCTCTGCCGGTAGAGGTTGCGCACCGTCGCGTAGTAATCGACGGAGGTGCGTTCGATCTGGTCTAGCGTCGTCAGGCTGCGGGCGCGCTGGTCGACGCCGTTCACCACGAAGCGCGTGACGGGCACCGTCTTCGGACGGTCCCAGTAAATATAAGTCAGCGGGTCGAAGGCCTGGTCGACGACGAAGCCGGTCAGGTCGCGGGGCGGGGCGGGACCGAGCACCGGCAGGAAGAGGTAGGGGCCTTCGCCCGTTCCCCAGACCGCGAGCGTCTGGCCGAAATCCTCGCTGTGCTGCTTCATGCCCCAGCGCGAGGCCGGGTCGAAAAGGCCGAGCACGCCGACCGTCGTGTTGATGCCGAAGCGGCTCGCGGTCGTGCCGGCGCGGTTCCACTCGCCTTGCAGCAGGTCGTTGGCGAGGATCACCGGGCTTCTCAGATTGTCGAGGAAATTGCGGATGCCGTCGCGGCCCGGTCGCGGCACCACGCCGTCATACCAGGTGGCGACCGGCTTCAGCAGGATCGTGTCGAAGAAAATGTTGAGCTCGAAGAAGTAGCGGTTCATCGGCTCGAGCGGGTCGTTCTCGCCGTCTGTGTCGTTTGCCAGCGCCGGCGCGCCGCCGAGCATCGCGAATGCGAGGACCGCGCCCATCAACCGCTGCCGCCTTGTCGCGCGAAGTCTGTTGTCCGCCATCCCGTCCGTCCTCAATCCGATGCCCGGCCGGGCAGATTGCAGCAACCGGCCGCCGTCGCGTGCGTCATCCCGTCCGGCTGTCCGCAAGCCCCCCACAGCATTCAGCGGACCGCTTAATTCCGCATGAACGGCGCAGAATTCCTGACATTTATGTCTCGATTCGTGCGCTGCAACACATTCTAGGTAGCACAGGGCATATGCGTTAACCAGCTATCGAGGGTCCGGAAACCGGTCAATTCGGCCGTCCTGTTGCGGAAATGTAGCAGCTGGAGAAAGGTCTTTTGAAAGACATAAGGATATGTTTATATGCTTCGCGGCCTATGGCGGATGGATGATAGATGGAACAGCTTCTGGCAGGTTTGAGGGCGGCCGGTGAGCCGACGCGATTGCGCCTGCTGGCGCTGCTGGCCCGTGGCGAACTGACGGTCACCGAGCTGACGCAGATATTGAGGCAGAGCCAGCCCCGCGTCAGCCGCCACCTGAAGTTACTTTGTGAGGCAGGACTTCTCGAACGGTTTCGGGAGGGGAGCTGGGTTTTTTATCGTCTGGCCAGTGGCGGCGCGGTGGCCGCGCTTGCCGAGGTTCTGACGGGATTGATCCCGCAAGAAGACATCGTGATCGCGCGCGACTGCGAACGTCTGGAAGCGGTGCGGACGGCGCGCGCGGAAAAGGCCGCGGCATATTTTCGGGCGAATGCCGATGAGTGGAACCGGATTCGCTCGCTTTATGTACCCGAAGACAAGGTCGAGCAGGCGATGGTGGAGCTCGGCGTCGCCGGCAAGATGGAGGCGGTCGCAGATCTCGGCACCGGCACCGGACGGATGCTCGAACTCTTTGGGCCGAAGGCCAAGAGCGGCATCGGTATCGATCTCAGTCCGGAAATGCTTGCGCTTGCCCGCGCGCAGCTTGCACGACCCGAGCTTGCACACTGTTCCGTGCGGCAGGGCGATCTCTACGACCTGCCGATGCAGGATGCGACGGTCGATCTGGTGACGCTGCACATGGTGCTGCACTATCTCGATGATCCGGCTGCCTCGATCGCCGAGGCGGCGCGGGTTCTGAAACCGGGCGGCCGTTTGCTGATCGCCGATTTTGCGCCGCACGATCTCGATTTTCTGCGCGAGAGCCATGCGCACCGGCGATTGGGATTTGGCGAGGACGAAGTGACGGCATGGCTTTCGGAGGCCGGTCTCGATGTAGGCGAGACAAGACATCTGCCGCCGACGGGTGGCGAAGACGCAAAACTGACGGTCTCGATCTGGGTCGCCGACAAACCGGGGAAGCGGGCGCGACAGACAGAACGCCATATCGAATATGAAGGAGCGACGCGATGAGCGGTAATGCAACCAGGGAAAAGCGGGAACGGACACGCGTTTCGTTCGAATTTTTTCCGCCCAAGACGCCGGAGATGGAGCAGACGCTGTGGCGTTCGATCCGGCGTCTCGAGCCCCTGCAGCCGGAATTCGTTTCCGTGACCTATGGCGCCGGCGGTTCGACGCGCGAACGCACGCATGCAACGGTGAAGCGCATTCTCGACGAGACGACGCTCGAACCCGTCGCACATCTCACCTGCGTCGGCGCGACGCGCGCGGAGGTGAACGATGTCATTCGCGCCTATTGGGACGCGGGCATTCGGCACATCGTGGCGTTGCGCGGCGACATGCCCGAGCTCGGGGCGCCCTATCGGCCGCACCCGGAAGGCTATCAGTCGACGCCGGAACTGATCACCGCAATTCGCAAGATCGGCGATTTCGATGTCATCGTCTCGGCCTATCCGGAAAAGCATCCCGAATCCGTTTCGCTCGACGCCGATATCGAGTTGCTGAAAAAGAAGGTCGATGCCGGCGCGACGCGCGCGATCACGCAGTTTGTGTTCGACACGGAGAAGCATGTCCGCTTTCTGGAGAAGACGCAGAAGGCGGGAATTTCGGTCCCGATCGTTCCGGGTATCATGCCCACGACCAATTTCAAGGGCACGAAGCGGATGGCCGAGCGCTGCGGCGCCAGCATTCCGCAATGGCTGGAAGACTATTATATCGGGCTCGACGATGAGCTCGAGACCCGCAAGCTGATCGCCGCCTATGTCGCGGCCGAACAGGTAAACCGGTTGCGCGCCTATGGCTTCGACCGGTTCCATTTCTATACGCTCAACCAGGCGGATCTCACCTTCGCGATCTGTCATGTGCTGGGCTTGCGTCCGCAGGCGGCGCTGACGCCGGCGGAACCTGCGTGAAGGAGAGCGCCATGACCAGAGACGAACGAATTGAAAAGCTGAAGGCGCTCGCAAAGGAGCGCATTCTGGTGCTCGACGGTGCAATGGGCACGATGATCCAGGGCTACAAGCTCACCGAGGCCGATTTTCGCGGCGAGCGGCTGAAGGATCATGTTTGCGACGTGAAGGGCGACAACGAGCTGATCTCGCTGTCGCAACCCGACATTCTGCGCGAAATTCATCTGAAGTATTATCGCGCCGGCGCCGATTTTGCCGAGACCAACACATTCAGCGCCACGCGTATCGCGCAGGCCGACTATCATCTTGAGCATCTCGCCTACGACATGAATGTCGAAAGTGCGCGCATTGCGCGCGAGGCGGCGGATATCGCGGAGAGCGAAACGCCCGGACGTGTCTGCTTCGTCGCCGGGGTGCTCGGGCCGACCAATCGCACGGCTTCGATTTCGCCCAAAGTCAACGATCCGGGCTTTCGCAATGTCGATTTCGACGAGCTTGTGACGGCATACAAGGAAGCGACCAAGGGCCTCATAGAGGGCGGCGCGGACACCATTCTGGTCGAGACGATTTTCGACACGCTGAACGCCAAGGCAGCGCTCTTCGCGGTGGAAGAGGTTTTCGAGGAGCTGGGTTTCGAACTACCGGTGATGATCTCGGGCACGATCACCGATATGTCCGGACGCCTGTTGTCCGGCCAGACGCCAGAAGCCTTCTGGAACTCAGTGCGGCATGTGAAGCCCTTTTCGATCGGGCTCAATTGCGCGTTGGGCGCCAAGGAGATGCGACCCCACGTCGCCACGTTGTCGCGCATCGCGGACGCCCAAGTCAGCGCGCATCCGAATGCGGGTCTGCCGAACGAAATGGGCGAGTACGATCAGGACGCCGCGCAAATGTCGGCACTGGTCGGCGAGTTTGCGGCGTCGGGCCTCGTCAATATCGTCGGCGGCTGTTGCGGCACGACGCCAGAACATATTCATGCGATCGCCGAGGCGGTGAAGGGCGTGAAGCCGCGAACGGCGCCGGAGATCGAACCGCGCTTGCGTCTTTCCGGTCTCGAAGCCTTCACGGCGGCCTGATTTTCGGGCCGCCGTCACTTTCCTTCAAAAAAGTTAGATACAGAATCTCATGACTCAATCGACCGCGAACTTCATCAACATTGGCGAGCGCACCAATGTGACGGGCTCCGCTAAATTCAAGAAGCTGATCGTCGAGGATCGCTTCGACGAAGCGCTGGATGTCGCGCGCCAGCAGGTGGAGAACGGCGCCCAGATCATCGACGTCAACATGGACGAAGGGATGCTCGATTCGAAGGCGGCGATGGTCCGGTTCCTGAACCTCATCGCCTCCGAGCCCGATATTTCGCGCGTGCCGATCATGATCGATTCGTCGAAGTGGGAGGTGATCGAGGCCGGCCTCAAATGCGTGCAGGGCAAGGCGGTGGTGAATTCCATCAGCCTCAAGGAAGGCGAGGAAGCCTTTCTCGAACATGCCCGCAAGGTGAAGCGTTACGGCGCGGCGGCCGTTGTCATGGCGTTCGACGAGGAAGGCCAGGCCGACACAGCCAACCGCAAGTTCGAGATTTGCGAGCGCGCCTACAAGCTGCTGACGGAAGTGGTCGGGTTTCCGCCGGAAGACATTATTTTCGATCCCAATATCTTCGCGGTCGCCACCGGCATCGAGGAGCACAACAACTACGCCGTCGAATTCATCGATGCGACGAAGCGCATCCGCCAGCAATTGCCCTATGCGCATGTGTCGGGCGGTGTGTCCAACGTGTCGTTCTCTTTCCGCGGCAACGAGCCGGTGCGCGAGGCGATGCATTCGGTGTTCCTCTACCACGCCATCAAGGCGGGGATGGACATGGGCATCGTCAATGCCGGACAGCTTGCGATCTATGACGAGATCGAGCCGGGCCTGCGCGAGAAGGTGGAGGATGTGATCCTTAACCGGCGGCCGGATGCGACCGAGCGTCTGCTGGAAGCGGCCGAGCAGTACAAGGGCGGGGCCGGCAAGAAACGCGAGGAAGATCTCTCCTGGCGCGAAAAGCCCGTCAACGAACGGCTGGCCCATTCGCTGGTCAAGGGCATCAACGCCTATGTCGAGGAAGATGTGGAGGAAGCGCGGCAACAGGCCGAGCGTCCGCTGCATGTCATCGAAGGACCGCTGATGGACGGCATGAACATCGTCGGCGATCTTTTCGGCGCCGGTAAAATGTTCCTGCCGCAGGTGGTCAAAAGCGCCCGCGTGATGAAGCAGGCCGTCGCCTATCTGATGCCTTTCATGGAAAAGGAAAAAGAGCTCACGGGCGCGACGCAGAAGGAAGCGGCGGCGACCATCCTGATGGCGACCGTGAAGGGCGATGTG
>JAHBYM010000107.1 GCA_019635975.1 Parvibaculum sp.
CATGGCGGCGCGCGCGGCGGTCCACGCCCATACATCGCATAATCACCGGGCCTGCATCGACGATGCGCTGGCAACCGCGCGGGCGCTGTGCACCGCGCGGGGCGTGCAATTGACGCCGCTGCGCGAAAAGGTGTTGCAGATCGTCTGGCGCAGCCACAAGCCAATGGGCGCTTACGAGGTGCTGGACGAGCTGGCGCGCAGCCACAAGGCCGCGCGGCCGCCGACCGTCTACCGGGCACTCGACTTCCTGATGGCCGAGGGGCTGATCCACAAGATCGAATCGCTGAACGCCTATCTTGGCTGCATCGAGGCCGGCGCCCCGCATTCGGGCCAGTTCCTGATCTGCCGGAAATGCGGCGCGACCGAGGAAATCGTCGATCCGCGGCTCGAAACGGCGCTCGAAGCGGCGGCGGGCCGGGTAGATTTCCGGCCCGAACGCAAGGTGGTCGAGATTTCGGGCCTATGCGCGCGCTGCGGAAAATAGGCCCTCGTTGAAGCCTGGCCGCCTTCGGATAAGATCGCCGCTCATTTCGTATCCCTCCCCGGAGTTCGCGCGCCCCATGATCCGCCAGACATTCACGCTTCTCGTCCTGACGCTGCTGGCGGCCGGGCCAGCGCTCGCGCAATCGGCCAAGTTCGAACCCGGTACGCGCTCCGGTCCCTTCGTCGCGACGGACAAGTCGCTGACCGATCTCCTGGGCGACGGCTATCGCATTCGCGGCAATCTGGGTACGGCGCTGATCCTGCAAAAACAAGCGTCGGTTTTTTCCTGCCAGGTGCCGCCTGACCCCGAGGCGCTCGGCTTCAAACCCTATTTCGTCTGCGCCGAGCTCAGCGAGCTGCCGCGCGCGCCCGATGAGGCGGCGCCAAAGCCCCGAACGGGTAATTGACCGGCGCGGCCGCGCCGACTGCCATCCGCATCGAAAAACAGAAACCAGAACAGGGAGAAATCTCATGGCCTACAAACCCTTCGACCTTTCGGGCAAGGTCGCGCTGATCACCGGCGGCAATGGCGGCATCGGCCTCGGCATGGCCGACGCCATCGCGCAATCGGGCGCCGACGTCGCGATCTGGGGCACCAACGAGGACAAGAACAAACGCGCCGCCGAACAGCTGCGCGCGCATGGCGTGAAGGTCTATGCGCGGAAGGTGGACGTGTCGGACGAGAAGCAGGTGGCGGACGGCATCGGCGCGACGGTGAAGGAACTCGGGCGCATCGACGCGGTGTTCGCCAATGCCGGCGTCGGCTTCGCGGCAAAGTCCTTCGTCGAGATGCCGACCGAAACCTATCGCAAGACGCTGGCGGTCAATCTCGATGGCGTGTTCTTCACGCTGCGCGAGACGGCGCGGCACATGGTGGAGCGCGCCAAGGCGGGCGATGCCGGCGGTTCGCTGGTGGGCGTGGCGAGCCTCGCGGCCATCGAGGGCGCGGCGCGCAACGAGGCCTATGCGGCGACCAAGGGCGGCGTGATTTCGATGATGAAGGGGATCGCGGTCGAACATGCGAAATACGGCATGCGCGCCAACGCCATCCTGCCAGGCTGGATCGCCACCGACATGACGGCGCAGGCGCAGGCCGCGCCCGCTTTCGCCGAAAAGGTGATCCCGCGCGTGCCGGCCAGGCGCTGGGGCGAGCCGGAGGATTTCGGCGGCGTCGCGGTCTATCTCACTTCGGATGCTTCGTCCTATCATTCGGGCGACACGTTCGTGGTCGATGGCGGCTACGCGATTTTCTGAGGACAGATGACGGACAAGCGGAACGGCACCACGGAAGATATCGACCGGCGGCTGATCCTGATGGCGCGCACGGTGGTGGTGCTGTTCCGTCAGTTCGAACAGATTGCGCGGGAAATGGACATCACCATTCCGCAATACCGCTTCCTGCTGTTTCTGAAGCGCGGGCCGAAGCGGGCCGGCGAGCTGGCGGTGGAAGCCGCCATCCGCAAACCGACCGCTTCGGGCCTGATCGCCGACATGGAGAAGCGCGGATTGATCGAACGCGCGCCCGACAAGGATGACGGGCGCTCGATCCGGCTGACGCTGACGAAGAAGGGCCTCGCCAAGCACCGCGAATTCGAGGAGGCGCTGGCGCGCTACCTGCCGTCGCTGGTGGAGGAAGGGGACGCGGAGCGAATGCTCGAGGCGTTTACCGAGCTTGCCTATATCATCGACAGCAAACGCGAAGGCGCGGGGCCGCTGGAGGTGGAGGAGTAGAGGGGGGAAATTCACGACTATTGGCTGCGCCCACCCTCCCCTTGGGGGAGGGTCGAAATTTTGGGGCACGCCAGCGTCGCAAAATTTCGGGGCGGGGTGCGCGGCAAGGCAGAGCCCCCGCCCCGAAAAATTCCATGAATTTTTCGACCCGCCCCCCAGGGGCGGGTGGGAAAGAGGACGAGAGGGAACCAGCCATGAGCCTCGATCTCAATCCGGTTTCGGTGTCGGACTACCGGGAGCTGGCGCGCAAACGGCTGCCGACGCAGTTGTTCGACTATATCGACGGCGGCTCTTATGCGGAGGCGACGCTCGACGACAATGTGGCGGCGTTCGGGCGGCTGAAACTCCGGCAGCGTGTGCTGCGCGACGTTTCGGCAATCGACACCGGCACCGGGATTTTCGGCGAGCGCTGGAAAATTCCGGCGGCGCTGGCGCCGGTCGGTTTTGCAGGCATGTATGCAAGGCGCGGCGAGGTGCAGGCGGCGAAGGCGGCGGAAAGTTTCGGCGTGCCGTTTACGCTGTCGACGGTCGGCATCTGTTCGATCGAGGAAGTGGCCAAGGCGACGGCGAAGCCCTTCTGGTTCCAGCTTTATGTCATCAAGGATCGCGGCTATGCGCGGGCGCTGATGCAACGCGCGCATGAGGCGGGCTGTCCGGTGCTGGTGTTTACGGTCGATCTGGCGGTGCTGGGCGCGCGCTACCGCGACACGCGCAACGGCATGAACGTCGCCATGTCGCTCGGCAAGCGGCTGAAGGTCGCCGCCGATTTCGCACGCCGGCCGGGCTGGATCCGCGATGTGGCGCTTGGCGGCAAGCCGCTCGACTTCGGAAACCTGCGCGAGGCGGTGCCGGATGCGCGCGGCTTCGGCGAATTCGGTATGTGGGTCGCACAAAATCTCGATCCAGCGATGACCTGGAAAGACCTCGAATGGGTGCGCGCCAACTGGCCGGGGAAAATCATTATCAAGGGTGTGATGGACGCCGAGGATGCGCGCATCGCAATGGCGGAAGTGAAGCCTGAAGGGATCGTGGTTTCCAATCATGGCGGGCGGCAACTCGACGGCACACCAGCGACGCTCGACGCGCTGCCGGCGATCCGCGCCGAAGTGGGCGACCGAACGACGTTGTTCCTCGATGGCGGCATCCGCAGCGGGCTCGACATTGTGAAGGCGGTGGCGCAAGGGGCCGATGCCTGCCTGCTGGGCCGTGCCTGGGCCTTTGCGCTGGCGGCGCGCGGCGAGGCGGGCGTGAAAGCGATGCTCGGCACGATGCGCAGCGAAATGAATGTCGCCATGGCGCTGACGGGGCACACCAAGGTTTCGGAGATCGGGCGCGAAACGATCGCGTGAGGCGCTAGAGGCCGAGTTCGGCGCGGCAGGCGGCTTTCAGCAGGGGAAGACGCGCGACCGTGACCTGCCAGATAATTTCGACGTCCACGTCGCCGTAGTCGTGACGCAAGATGGAGCCGAAGCGGCGCAGATTCGGAAAGTCGACTTCGGGGTAGCGTTCATCCAGCATGTCGCCGATCTTGCGCGCCGCCTCGCATATCCGCTCAAGGCAACGCTCCACCGCGTCCTGGGCAAGCGTGTTCACCCGGAAGGTCTCGAGGTCATGTCCCGCAAGGTGACTTTCGATCCGCGCGACCTGTTCCAGTATGTCCGCGACGCGTTTCCGCGGATCGCTAGAAGACATGAATTTCATCCTCGGCGAGATGCCCGGCGAGTTCGGGTTTCATATCCGGGCGGCGGCGGACGATGTCGGTCGGGATACCAACAAGTCTTTCGATCATGCCGCCGATGCCCGCAAGACCAACGATGTCGATCGGGCGCGCGGGGTCGATGTCGACCACCACATCGAGATCGCTGCCGGGGCGATCTTCCATGCGCGCGACGGAACCGAAGACGGCAAGGTGGCGGACGCCCTGCGCCTCAAGCTCGGGCCGCGCTTTCTGCAGTGTACGGAGCACATGGGCGAGACGGCTTTTGTGTTGCGGCCGATCCGACAGCACGGCCTGAAGCGCCTGGAGACTGGCGCGGAGCGGCCGGCCCCTGCCCTTTTCGAAATTGACCAGCGTGGCGCGCGAAATGCCGGCGCGGCGGGCAAGCTCGGCTTGCGTCAGGCCGGCGCGGGCGCGCTCGGCCCGGAGGGTGGCGGGGGTGAGGTTATGAGCGGCGGTTTCCATGGCCACATAGTGTCTAATATTTGTCTTTTTGTCAAATATTATACTTTTCGAGTATGCGAATGCCGCCCGTGGACCCCGGCTTTCTCCCTTCGCCGCAAGACAGCTTCGGGAGACAGGTCGCCGGGGTGACACCCGAGATGGGGGGAGTGAGTCCTACTCGACCTTCGTAATGCGGATCAGTTCGCCGTTGGGGGCGTCGGTGAGGAGGTAGAGGGCGCCGTCGGGGCCTTCGCGCACGTCGCGGATGCGCTTGCCGAGATCGGCGAGCAGGACTTCCTCGCCCGTGACCTTGTCGCCGTCGAGCGTCAGGCGGTAGAGGCCAGGGCGGGCGAGGCCGCCGACGAACAGATTGCCTTCCCATTCGGGGATCGCGCCGCCGGTATAAAACGCCATGCCGGAGACGCCGATCGAGGGCGTCCATTGATAAATCGGGTCTTCCATGCCGGGCGCCGACTTCTTGCCGCTGCCGACGGGTGTGAAATTGTAATTGACGCCGTGGGAGACGACCGGCCAGCCGTAATTCTTGCCGGCTTCAGGGATGTTCAATTCGTCGCCGCCGCGCGGACCGTGTTCATTCGTCCAGAGGATGCCGGTTTCGGGATGGAGCGCCGCGCCCTGCTGGTTGCGGTGGCCCCAGGACCAGATTTCGGGGAGCGCATCGTCGCGGCCGACAAAGGGATTGTCTTCCGGCACCGAACCGTCGGGGAAGATGCGCACGACCTTGCCGAGATGCGAGTCGAGATCCTGCGCCTGGGTGCGAAGGTTCGCCTTCGAGCGTTCGCCCAGCGCGATGAAGAGATGGCCGTCGCGGTCGAAGACGAGGCGCGATCCGAAATGCAGGTTGCTGTCTTCCTTCGGCTGCTGGCGGAAGATCACTTCGACGTCCTGCAGCTGCGGCGACATGCTTTCAGTCAGGCGACCGCGCGCGACGGCGGTACCGTTTTTCCGGCCCTCGCCCGCTTCGGCATAGCTCAGATAGATCAATCGGTTTTCCTCAAAGTCCGGATCGAGTGCGACATCGAGAAGTCCGCCCTGCCCTTGCGCCACGACTTGCGGCACGCCGTAGATCGCGTCGCTTACCCCGCCTTCGGGCGTCACGATGCGCAGGAAGCCCGGCCGCTCAGTGACGAGGAAATTTCCGCCGGGCAGGAAGGCGAGACCCCAGGGACGGTCGAGACCGGCGGCAACCGTCTCGACGCGGATTTCCGTTTCTTCGGTCGCGTAAGTCTTGTCGAGGGCGAAAGCGGGCGCGGCGAGCGTGGCGGCAAGCGCGAGGGCGAAAGCGGGGCGGAAGATCATGCGTCACCTTTTTCCGGGGCGGATTTCGGGGGAGATTTACCCGGCTACACGACCAAAGTAAGGCGGGCGGCGGCGCTTGACAGGGGCGCCGCCAGACGGTTTAGTTAGGAAACCGAACTAAAATGACGGAACCGGCGGGATGCCGGCGTTTCCGCATGCAGGGAGAGACCCCCAATGACCATCCGCACGCCGCTTTGCGACCTTCTGGGCATCAAATATCCGATCATGCTGGCCGGCATGGGCGGCGTTTCCTACGCCGAACTCGTGGCCGCCGTTTCGAATGCCGGCGGCTTCGGCACGCTGGGGATGGCGGGGCGGCAGCCGGAGGAAATCCGCACCGAGATGAAGAAGGTCAAGGACCTGACCGACAAGCCGTTCGGCGTCGACCTGCTGGCCGCGGTGCCGGAATCGCTGGAGCGGACCGCCGACATCATGATCGAGGAAGGCGCGACCGCCTTCATTTCCGGCCTCGGCGTGCCGACCAACATTCTCGAAAAGCTGCATGGCGCGGGCATGAAGGTGATGAATGTCTGCGGCACGGTGAAACATGCGGTGGCGGGCGAGAAGGCCGGGCTCGACGGCGTGATCGCGCAAGGGACCGAAGGCGGCGGGCACACGGGCAAGGTTGCCGGCATGGCGCTGATCCCGCAGATCGTCGATGCGGTGAAAAGCATTCCGGTGATCGCGGCGGGCTCCATCGTCGACGGGCGCGGGCTTGCGGCGGCGCTCGCATTCGGCGCGCAGGGCGTGTGGATGGGCACGCGCTTCATCGCGGCCAAGGAAAGCCATGCGGGCGAGATGTACCGGCAGGTGATCGTGGATGCGAAGGACACCGATACGATCGTGACGCGCTGCTATTCGGGCAAAACGATGCGCGTGTTCAACAACCCCTATGTGCAGGACTGGGAGAGCCGGCCTGCCGACATCCAGCCCTTCCCGCAACAGGCGATCCTGTCGCATCAGAACAATGTGATGGGCGGCATCGGCGGGCAGATCGAAGGGCTCGACCGCGACCGCTCCTGCTTCGCGATGGGCCAGGGCGCCGGCGGCATTCACGAGGTGCTGACGGCCGCCGAAATCGTCGAAAAGACGATGGCCGAAGCCGAGGCGGTGCTGGAGCGGCTGAAGAAATTCGGCTGAGTGAACGGCTGATTTCTCGGGCGCAATTCCTGCAGCGCACCCGGCGGACCCGCCCGAAAGGCGGGGCAAGCGCCAATTCCGGCGCGGAACGGGACGTTGCATGTCCGGATTCGGGACAGATGGACGGGGTAAATGGAGGCACGGCGCCCTTGCGGCGCTGACGGCGCTGTTGCTCGCCCTGCCGCCAGCGCCCGCCACCGCGCAGACGATGCCGGCCGAAATGTTTCGCCTCGCCGAAGTGCTGGGCGCCGTTCACCATCTGCGCACCGTTTGCGGTACGCGCGAGGGGCAGCTCTGGCGCAACAAGATGATCGAAATGCTGGGCGCCGTCGGGCCGACAGACAAGGACCGGCAGGAACTGATCGCGCGTTTCAACGACGCCTTTCACGGCACACGCAATCGCTACTCGAGTTGTTCGCGCAGCGCGGCGGCGCAATCGGACAAGCTGTTCGAGGAAGGACAGCGCATCGCCGCGGAACTGGCCGTCAAGGGCTTCGGCCGTTAAGCAACACCACCCGAAAGACGATACATCCGGCGATGTAGATGCGTGGCCGCGCTGCCTCGGAACGAGACAAAGTTCCCTCCATTACGGCCGACATTAACCTCCACTTCACGAATGGGGAGACATTCGGCACGGGTGTGTTACAAAGACCCGTATATTCCAACCGCGTGTTGCCGGTTGCGGACGACGAAACCGTGCCGGGCAGACCACCGGATCGAGGAACTAATGGCCGAAGATTTTCCGGGCGACGCGACTTTCCGCGCCCTCGACGAGGACGGACACGACGCCTCGCCGCTTTCCGAATCCGAACAGCGCCGCGTCGCGCTCCAGAACATTCTGGATGCGTGGGACGAGGCGCTGGGCGAAGGCGTCGATGCCGATATTCTGGCGACGACGGCGATTTTCGCCGCGCTTTCCGACATGGTGGAAGCCTATGGCGAGGAGCCTGTGGCCGACATGGCGAAGGGGCTCGCCGACCGCGTGCGGCAGGGCGAGTTCACGCTCAACCGGACGATGAACTGAGCGCTATCGCCGACAACAATTTCATCCAACGGATCGCCACCCTCCCCTTGGGGGAGGGTCGAAATTCGTGGAGCGCCAGCGACACTAATTTCGGGGCGGGGTCGCGGCGGCGGCGACCAGCGCACCGACATAAATTTTTACTAAGAACATAACGCTTTCCCCCGCCCCAAACGGGCTACGCCCGTTTGACCCTCCCCGAGGGGAGGGTGGAAAAGATGTCTCTAGTCAAATCTCACCAGCGCCCTACAGCATCACTTCGATCAGGCGCGGGCCTTTTTGCTTCATCGCGGAGGCGAAGGCTTCGGCGAATTCTTCGGCCGTTTCGACGCGGACGGATTCGACGCCCATGCCCTGCCCCAATTGCACCCAGTTCAGCTCCGGGTTGTGCAGGTCGAGCATCGAGAGCGCCTTGGGGCCCGGATTTTCGGCGCCGACGCGCATCAGTTCGATGTTGAGGATCGCGTAGGAGCGGTTGGCGAAGATCACATTCGTCACGTCGAGTTTCTCGCGCGCCTGCGTCCACAGCGCCTGCAGCGTGTACATCGCGCCTCCGTCGCCGTGCAGGCACACAACCTTGCGGTCCGGACAGGCGACCGCCGCGCCGGTGGCGAGCGGCAGGCCCTGACCGATGGCACCGCCGGTCAGCGACAGATGATCGTGGGGGGCGGCGGTGGCGGTGGCGATCGCCGAACCGATGCCGGATGTCGCAGCCTCGTCGGAGATGACCGCGTTGTCGGGCAGGTAATGCGCGACGATGGCGCCAGCCGTGAACTGATCGAGATTGCCTTTCGGCAGGTCGGGCTTTGCCAGCGCCGCGACATG
>JAHBYM010000108.1 GCA_019635975.1 Parvibaculum sp.
GTCGGCATGACGTTTCCGGCCGTCGATGTGGAATGGTCCGACAAGGACACGATGCTCTATGCACTCGGCGTCGGTGCTCGACCCGCCGATGGGCTTGATTTCGTTTATGAAGGCAGAGGACCGAGAGTTCTGCCGACCTACGCCGTGATCCCTGGCGGGCGAGGGCTCGCAGGCCTGATGAGCGGCGTCGAGATGAAGTTGGAAATGCTGCTGCATGGCGAGCAATCGGTCGAGTTGCTGCGTCCCCTACCCTCATCGGCCAAGATCAAGGTAACGGGACGCGTTTCCGAGGTTTGGGACAAAGGCAAGGCGGCCGTTATTGGGGTTGAGAGCACAGGTTCCGACGAGAAGGGGCCCCTCTTCAAAACTCACGCGACGCTATTTGTGCGCGGCGCCGGCGGGTTCGGCGGAGAGCGCGGCCCTGCGAGCGTTGACTCGATGCCGCCGGAGCGGACACCTGACGCAGTGGTCGAGGATACGACGCGCCCCGAGCAAGGGGCAATCTACCGCCTCTCGGGCGACCGCAATCCGATCCACATTGATCCCGACTTCGCCAAACTGGGTGGCTTTGAAAAGCCCTTCGTTCACGGGCTTTGCACATATGGCTTCGTCGGCCGTGCGGTCCTGCGCGAGCTTTGCGGCAACGATCCCGCCCGTTTCAAATCTCTCAGCGGACGCTTTGCCGCTCAGGTCTATTTCGGCGACACCATCATAACGAAGATGTGGAAAACGGACGACGGCGTAGCGATCGTGCAGGCCGAGACCCAGAACGGTAATGTTGTCCTGTCTCAGGCCAAAGCGGCATTCAAACCCTGACGGACGGAAATTGGTCGAAGTGAAAAAAACGCCAGAAACCTTTTCTCATCTGCTTGCACCACTCGATCTCGGGTTTACTACGCTCAGAAATCGCGTGTTGATGGGGTCAATGCATACCGGCCTCGAAGAAATGCCGGACGGTTTCGAGAGACAGGCAAAATTCTTCGCAAGACGCGCTAAGGGTGGCGTCGGAATTCTTGTCACCGGCGGTATCTCGCCGAACAGGGCTGGAAGGCTTGCAGAGCACGCGTCGGTTATGACTGAAGACCTCGTTGAGGGTCATCGTGTAATTACACGCGCCGTCCACGATGAGGGCGGAAAGATCGTTCTCCAGCTCCTGCATGCGGGACGCTACGGCCGACATGAAGAACTGGTGGCTCCCTCCGCCGTCAGATCCCGCATCAATCCGCTCACGCCCCGCGCCCTCAGCGATGATGAAATCCTCCAGACTATCGAGGATTTTGGCACCGCTGCGGCGCTCGCACGCGAAGCCGGATATGACGGCGTTGAAGTCATGGGTTCGGAGGGCTATTTTCTCAATCAGTTCACTGCGGCGCGTACAAATCAGCGCACAGATAGCTGGGGCGGTTCGGCGAAGAACCGGCGGCGCTTGCCGGTCGAGGTCGTTGGGCGTGTCCGCAAGCATTGCGGACCGGACTTCATTATCGTTTACCGGATATCCGTTCTAGATCTTGTCGAGGGGGGCAATTCCTGGCCGGACGTCGCCGCCCTCGCAAAAGATGTCGAGGTAAGCGGAGCAAACATCCTCAATACCGGCATAGGCTGGCATGAATCGCGTGTGCCGACGATCGCTCATATGGTGCCGCGCGGAGCTTTCACTTGGGCTATCAAGCGGCTGAAGGCGGAAGTCGCGATACCCGTGGTCGCGTCCAACCGGATCAATACGCCGGAGCAAGCGGAGCAACTGATTGCAGACGGACAAGCCGATATGGTTTCGCTCGCGCGTCCGCTATTAGCCGATCCCGATTTTGTTGCGAAAGCGGCATCGGGCGCATCGTCGAAAATCAATACTTGCATCGGCTGTAATCAGGCCTGTCTCGACAACGCTTTCACCGGACGGTTGACGACCTGCATGGTCAATCCTGCAGCATGTCGGGAAGTCGAATTCAAGACCAAGTCAGCAGCCAGAGGAAAACACATTGCGGTCCTTGGCGGCGGCCCGGCGGGTCTTGCCTGCGCGGTGACGGCGGCCGAACGCGGCCACAAGGTGGTGCTATTCGAAGCCGACATCGATATCGGCGGTCAATTCAATCTGGCACAGCGGATTCCCGGCAAGGAGGATTATGCCGAGACTATCCGCTATTTCAGGAACCGGCTCGACGAACTGGGCGTCGAGGTCCACTGCGGCCGGCCGGCTTCGCTCGCCGATCTGGAGAGCGGAGAATTTGACGAAATCGTCGTCGCAACCGGCGTTCGCCCGCGCCATCTCGACATTCCGGGTTCGGATCACCCGTCGGTTATGACCTATGTAGAGGCAATCACAAACACCGCACGCGTCGGTGCCGAGGTTGCCATTGTCGGTGCCGGCGGCATTGGCTTCGACGTGGCGACGCTTCTGTCCCATCCGCATGGCCCACACGATCCGTTACATCCCGATGTCGAGGGATTTTCCGCCGAGTGGGGAATTGATCTGAGCTATACGCAGCCAGGCGCGTTGCTGCCCGCCAATCATCAATGGCCTTCATCGCGCAAGATTCATCTTCTCCAGCGCAAGCCGCGCGATAGCTTCGGCGCCAGCCTGAGCAAGACCAGGGGATGGGCGAATTTTCTGGAGGTGATGTTCCGCGGCGTTACGATGACCGGCGATGTAACCTATCGGAAAATCGACGATGCCGGGCTCCACATCGAGGCAGGCGGTAAACCGCAGACTTTGAAAGTCGACACGATTGTCGTCTGCGCCGGACAGGAATCGGCGGACGATGCGTTGTCGTTGGCGCGGTCCCTGGGCAAACCCGTTCACATGATCGGCGGCGTCGACAAGCCTCAACAACTTGATGCTGTGAGGGCGATCGAGGATGGCACGCGCCTCGCGCTCTCTCTTTGAGGAAACAAACGAAAAACGAGACGCGGAAGAGACCATATAAATCAGAGTTGTCGCATGAACGCTAACGTCCTCAAATCCGAACTGCCCTCGGCTGCAACGGTAAAATCCGCGACTCGTGTTCTGGAAATTTTCGAGTATTTCGACGAAGTCAGACGCCCGGTGACGATTCAAGACGTGGCGCAGGCTCTGAGTTATCCTCATTCCAGCACCGCCGCCCTTCTGAAAAGCCTCGTCAGCCTCGGCTATCTGGAGCACGACGACCGGGTCAAGACTTTTTTCCCAAGCATCCGGATATCTCTGCTGGGAAACTGGGTGGAAGCCGAGGCGTTACCGATCCGGAATGTCCAGCGCCTTATGAGACGGCTTTCGGCCGATACGGGATGCACGATCATCCTCGCTGCGCGTCTGGGAGCTTATGCCCAATATGTGAAGGTGATTCAAGGTACGTCGCCCATCCGCTTTCATGTCAAGCCAAGTACCAAGCGAATGCTCGCTTTTTCGACGATTGGCCGCGTTCTGCTGAGCGAACTCCCTTTGCCCGAAGCGAGACGGTTGATTCATGACGCCCTTGCCGCCATGCCAGAGCGGCGGGAATCGATGCAGGAGATCGAAGACGAACTGCAAAGAATCAGAAAACGCGGGCTTGCGCTTTACAGCGATCTCGTGACGCCGGGAGCGACTATGCTGGCGATGCCCATTCCGATGGGTCCGTCCGGACGCTCGGTCGCGATCGGCATAGCCGCTCCCAACGAGTATTTTCGCAATCGTAAACAACCGTTCACGGCGTTACTGAAAAACGCTATCGCCGAGCACATCTCACAAAACGGGCAAGCCTTCAAGGAGACTCTCGACGACGAGGAGCAACTTGAAATCGGCGACGATATATAGCGCCGTAATCATTCGAGTTTTGTATCCAAGAAGCCGGCCATCTCGTCGATCGCCGCGCGGCCTTCGCTCAAGACCGGCGCAAACCAGTGCCAGACATGAATCATCTCCGGCCAGACATGGAGATTGACGGATACGCCAGCCTCTTTCAATCTATCGGCCAATAAGTGGCTATCCGAGAGCAAAACCTCCGAACTGCCTACCTGAATCAGGAATGGCGGCAATCCCTTGAGATCGGCATATACCGGCGATGCCAGAGGCGTCCTGCGCGGGGTTGAAGTTCCCAGATAGGCCGCCGTCCACAGCTCAAGATCGGCATGGCGCACCATCGGGTCCACATTCGCTTTCGCGCCATAAGAGGCACCTTTATTTTCAAGATTGGCCCACGGCGAAATACAAACGGCCGCAGCCGGAAGTCCGAGACCGGCATCGCGCGCCGCCAGAAGCACGGCAACCGTCAGGCCGCCGCCGGCTGAATCTCCCGCCACAGCGAGCTTCGCCGGGTCGACGCCCGTCTCGATCAACCAGCGATAAGCAGCAAGCGCATCATCGACCGCCGCCGGAAATGGATGCTCTGGAGACCGCCTGTAGTCGATCAGCAGAACCCGGCCTTTCAGGGCAAGAGCTGCGCGCGCCGCAAGATGGCGATGCGAGTCGAGAGAACCAAGCGCATAGCCTCCTCCATGCAGATAGAGCAAAACCCGCTTGCCGGCACCGGCAGCCGGCGCCAGCCATTCGCCGGGAACCCCGCCGGCGGAAACCGGCGTGACCGTCACGCCTTCGGGAAGACCGAACGCCTTGCCAGCCTCGTCATACGAGGTACGAAAATCCTCAAGAGAACGAGCCTCCCCGGTCACAAGGCCCGCAAGCAGCTGACGAACGACAGCAAGTTCCTCAAGACTCATTTTTCACGTCCTCCTCAGGCTGCTGCGCCATGGCGCAACAGACGGCCCGGCAAACGACCTTCGGCGCCCAACACATCGACGCCATTGCGCCGGATCAATGTCCCGTTGACGACGACGGCCGAAATGCCCGAGGCATCGGAAATCAGCCGGTCTTCGCCAGCAGGCAGGTCATAGACCCTGCGAAGGGAACTTGCGCCAACCGTTTCGGCGTCGAAGATCAGGACATCGGCGGGCATTCCCACAGCGAGGCGACCGCGATCCTTGATGCCGAACACCTCGGCGGGCCGCGATGTCAGCATCCGGACCGCCTCCTCCAGCGTCAAAACGCGCTTTTCACGGACCCATCTTCCGAGAAGATGCGTAGAAAAACATGCATCGCAGAGTTGGCTCGCATGCGCGCCTGCGTCCGAGAGGCCGAGCACCGTGCAGGAATCGCGCAGCAACGTTGCTACTTCGTCTTCGTCGGCGTTTGCGACAGGCAGGCGGAACCGCGTCTGCAGATCGCTTTGAATCGAGAGATCCAACGCAAGATCGATCGAGTTGCATCCGAGTTCCGCTGCTACGTCGCGCACCAGCCGTTCTCCGAACTCCGGCCGATCCGGACAATAAGCGATGACCGCCTTGTCCCATGCACTGAGAATCGGACCACGCATCGCGTCCCGGAATCTCGCCCGGAAAGAGTTGTCGGCGTAAAGCCTCAGTTTTTCCGCGCGGTCGGCTTTGTTCACCGGCGCGAAGACCGGCATGCTCTGGAACAGAAACGGCTGATCGAATCGAAATTCAAAATTGAGTGGCCTGCAGGTGACCTGCGGAAATACCGCGTAACCAGCCGACTGAAGTTCGTTTGAGCGCGCCAACTGCTCGGCTGCGGAGCCGACATTCAGCACCCCGCCACCGCCCAGCAACGCCGTCCAACTGACATGGCGACCGGAAACGCGGTTCAATTCCGCGAATTCATCAAATGACAGTTCCTTGCCGACAGTCGCCTGTATCACGCCTTCGCCCGCCTCGCCCAGCGCCGACGCGATCTCCCGTATCTCGCTGAACGCCGCCAGCCGGCTTGGAACCGGTCTGCCCTCGTAGCCCACATGCGTCGGCGATTTCGATGTCGCATAACCGAGTGCGCCCGCTTCGAGGCCCTCGCGCATCAGACTTTTCATATGCCTGACCTCCTCCGGCCGCGCCGCCCGTTCGGTGGATTCAGGCCCGAGGGCATAGAGGCGAAGCGGCGTATGCCCCAGAAGAACGGCCACGTTGATCAACGTACCCTTCTTTTCCACGACGTCGAGATATTCGGGAAACGTCTCGAACCCCCATTCGTCGCCGAGACCGGCCTCCAGCGCCCTGACGCTCATGCCCTCGACATTTTCGAGCGTCCGCAGAATAAGGCCGCGGTGCTCCTTGCGCGTCGGTGCGATGCCGAACCCGCAATTGCCCACCACGACCGTCGTCACGCCGTGCCACGGCGAGATCGACAGATTCCTGTCCCACAGAAGCTGGGCATCGTAATGCGTATGTATATCGACGACGCCGGGGGCAACGACCTGCCCCCGGGCGTCGATAGTCGTCCTCGCCCCGGCGGGGGCCTGCCCCATAGCCACAACTTTGCCATCGCGAATACCGATGTCTCCGGCATAGCCCGGAGAGCCGGTGCCGTCGACAATGAATCCACCCACGATCTTCAGATCGTAGTCCATGAAAACGTCCTCCCCGTGAATCGAAAAAGCCCGCGCCTTGACATCAGTATACGGATCGTCAAACGGCGAGCTTGTAGAGTTCCGCGACGTTGTCGTGGCATATCCAGTTGCGTTCCTGCTCGCTCAGATTTTTCGTGTGCTCTTCCAGCATTGCCTGCGACCAGGGCCAGGTCGAATCCGAATGCGGGAAATCGTTCGCCCACATCAGGCGGCGAACATTGCACATATCCTTCATCCTGAAGGCAACCCAGTCGTCCTGGAACGTCACATAGATGTTGTCGTTGAAATAGTCGCTCGGCATCCGCTTGAGCGGCGGCGCCTTCATCCAGTAGCGATGACGCTTGTAGGCATGGTCCATGCGATACATGTAGTGCGGAACCCAGCCCGCATCGGCCTCGACGCAGACAACCTTGAGGTCGGGGAAGCGATCGAAGACACCGCCGAATATGAAAGTGCCCATCACGTCCTGGCAGCCACGAATGATCGACAGGAAGCCGTTGATACGCGGACCCCGGACCTGCCCCGAAAGACTGTCCGATTTGCCGGTCAGGATGTGGAACGAGAGCGGCATGTCGCACTCGACAGCGGTCGCCCAGACCTTGTCGTATACAGTTGAATCATAATCCTCGACGGCGGGGTTTCCGGGCATCATCACACCCTTGAAGCCCATCTCCTTCGCATGCCTGATTTCCGCAACGCCATCTTCCGGTGATCGCATGGAAACCTGCGCAAGACCGTAAAGACGGTCAGGCGCCTCCCCGCAGTATTCCTGCAACCAGCGATTATAAGCGTCGAAGCAGGCCTTCTTGTAGTCGAAGTCGGGATGGTTGCAGATCACCATTCCGACCGTCGGATAGATGAACTCGGCCGCAATGCCATCCTTCTCCTGGTCCGCAACGCGGAACTTGGCGTCCCAGCCGCTCTTCCACAGGTCTTCGAAGGCGACGCCGTCTGTCGTGATCTCCGCCGGATCCTTGCCGGCGGCGGCCACCAGCCCCATCGGAACTGGAGACCCCATACCATCGACGATGAAAGCATCGCCAATCTTGTCGATCCGCTGGATGCGCGGCGCGCGATCGCGGAATTTGGGATCAATGTAATCAACATAGCAATGCGGAGGTTCGGTGATGTGCGAATCCGCGGATATCGGCTTCTTGATCATTGGCGCTCTCCCAGCGTCGTATTTGGTTTCAAGGGCGCGACTTTTAATTTGACAATCCCTGATCATAAATCTTCGCTGGCCGCGCAACCCGAGTCCAGATAAATTTACATCCATGCGATCAGCAACACATATATGTTATTCGGAGGAGACGCGAACATGACGATGGAACCGGCCCTGCTCGAAAAAAAAAACCATATCGCGCTGATCACGCTCAACCGCCCGGAAGCGCGCAACTCGTTCAGTCCGGAGATGTTGGTCAGGCTTGCCGGTCATTGGGAAGAGGTGCGCGACGACGCGAATATCCGCGTCGCCATCGTCACCGGCGCCGGAGACAAGGCGTTTTGTTCGGGCGCGGATCTCGGGCAACTCATCCCGCTCATAAATGGCGCACGCAAACCGCAAAACGAATGGGATCAGAAAATTCTGGCTGATCCGAATATCCTGGCCAAGGGCTTGTTGCGCACATTCGATGTGACAAAGCCGGTCATCGCCGCGATCAACGGCTTTGCCGTCGCAGGCGGGATGGAGTTGGCGCAAGGAACGGACATGCGTATCGCTGCGGATACGGCAAAGCTCGGTGTGCAGGAAGTCAAATGGGCGATTTTTCCGGGCGGCGGCTCAACGGTGCGCCTTCCGCGCCAGATACCTTATGCAAGGGCGATGGAACTGCTGCTCACCGGCGACCTGATCAGCGCGCAGGAAGCCTACGATCTGGGATTCCTGAATCGTGTCGTCCCCCAAAACCAGGTGCTCGACGCGGCATTCGAACTCGCGGAGAAGATCGCCGCGAATGGGCCGATCGCCGTTCAGGCAATTCGCAAATCCGCCCGCGAATGTCTGGGTCGCCCCGAGAGCGAGGCGATGGGTATGGAGTCGCGCTTCGCAGCACCCGTGTTCAAGACCGAGGATGCCCGCGAGGGGCCCAAGGCATTCATGGAGAAGCGCAGGCCTAACTATAAGGGCCGCTGAAACAAGAAACCGAAATCATTACGACAGGGAGATATTCCGATGCAGTTCGGCATTCAGATGGTTTTTCAGAATTTCGACAGAGCCAACTCCGGCGTAACCGACGGCCAAGTCTATGACGAGGAGATCCGTCTCGGGCTTTTGGCGGAAGAACTCGGCTTTGACGCATTGTGGCCCGTCGAGCA
>JAHBYM010000109.1 GCA_019635975.1 Parvibaculum sp.
GGACGACATGCGATTCTCCTATGTGGCGGCAGCGACGGACATGTCGCGCACCGGTTCGCCGAAAACCATCTGCATCGGCACGACACCGGCCCAGACCGGCAGGTCCATGTCTTCCGGGTCGTCGAGCGGGCCGCCGCTGCGAACCTTGGCGGCGACCTCGGTGAGCGGCAGCCGCAACACCTGCGTTGCCTTCAATTCCTGTGCATTGGCGGGCCGCGTCTCGGGCGGGCGTCCCTGCCGGACACGGGCTGTGAACAGGTCGAGCGCGCGCGGCTTCTCCGCCTCCGCCACCGTCTCGGTCACGCCATGCGCCATCACCGAGCGATAGTTCATCGAATGGTGAAAGGCAGAGCGCGCCAGCACCAGCCCGTCGATCAGCGTGACGGTCAGGCAGATCGGCGCGCCACCGCCGATCATCCGCATCAGCCGGCTCTTGCGCGATCCGTGGATCAGCACGGCGTCGCCATCGCGGACATAGACCATCGGCAATGCGACGGGGCCCGCCTCGCCCATGAATGCCACATGAGCGATATAGCCGGCATCGAGGATGCCGTGTACCGTCGCGCGGTCATAGGCCGCCCGCTTCGGCACCTGCCGCACCCGGTGCGCCGCCGATGTCTCGTAGTCGCTCATCGCTCGTTCCTTTCAGACGTCCAGCGTCCGCTTCGGCCGCGCCAGAAGCTCGCCGCCGCAGTTGGGGCAGACATGCGCCATCCCCTCCGCGCAGGGCGGGCAGAAGGTGCACTCAAAGCTGCAGATTGTGGCCGCACCGTCTTTCGGCGTCGGCGCCTCGCATTTCTCGCAGGCGGATTTCATTTCGAGCATCGCGTTCTCCTCTCGATTCCGGCCCGCAACATTTGCCGAAATTGGCTCTATCAAAAGATCCATTTAGTAAAATATGATAGGTCCACTGAACGACGGAGGATCGCCCCGATGCCCGCAAGCCCCCTGCCCCTCGGCACGCTGGCGCTCGACAACGATGCCGAGGCGCCGCTCTATCGCCAGATCTACGACGCGCTGCGCGAGGCCATTCTCGATGGAAGGCTGCATCCCGGCGCGCGCCTGCCCTCCTCCCGCACGCTTGCCGCCGACCTGGGGGTCGGGCGCAATACGGTGCTGACCGCCTACGACCAGTTGACCGCCGAAGGCTATCTGGAGGGACAGGTGGGCGCCGGCACCCGCATCGCCGCCGTCCTGCCGGACAGCCTGCTGCAACTCGACCGGCAGGCGCGCCCAGCCCAACCCGGCCGCCCCGCGCGCAATACGCGCGGCCTGTCCGAGCGCGGCCAAGCGCTCTCGGCGACGCGCCGCCTCGCACCGGCCTATAAACGCGGTGAGGGCCGCCCCTTCCTGCACGGCCTGCCGGCCATCGACCAGTTTCCGAACATGCTCTGGAGCCGCTTGCTGGCGCGCCATGCGCGCGATCCGCGGCGCGGCAATCTCGGCTATGAGGTCGGCATCGGTCTGCCAGCGCTGCGCGAGGCCATTGCCGCCTATGCGGGCGCGGCACGCGGCGTTGTCTGTTCCGCCGAACAGGTCATCGTGACGGTCGGCGCGCAGGGCGCGCTCGACATGGCGGCGCGGATGCTGCTCGATCCCGGCGACCCGGTCTGGATCGAGGATCCGGGCTATCTCGGCGCGCGCGGCGCATTGATGGGCGCGGGCGCCGAGCTTGTCCCCGTGCCCGTCGACGCCGAGGGCATCGATGTCGCGGCCGGCATCGCCCGGCACGAGACGCCGCGCCTGATTTATGTGACCCCGTCCCATCAGTTCCCGCTCGGCGCGACGCTGTCGTTACAGCGCCGCCTCGCTCTGCTCGACCATGTGCGGCATTCCGGCGCCTGGGTGCTGGAGGACGACTACGATTCGGAATACCGCTATCAGGGCCGCCCCATCGCCTCGCTGCAGGGCCTCGACCGCGCCGGCACCGTCATCTACATGGGCACCTTCGCCAAGACGATGTTTCCGGCCATCAGGATCGGCTACCTGATCGTCCCCGAAAATCTGGTCGACGCCTTCGGCACCGCCATCCGCATCACCGGCCATGTACCGCCTGCGACGGTGCAAGGAGCGCTGGCGGACTTCATTGGCGAGGGCCACTACGGCGGCCATGTCAGGCGGATGCGCGCGCTCTACGCCGAACGGCGGGCGCTGCTGCTGAAGGCGCTCGACAACGAACTCGCGCCCTGGCTCGAAGCAGCCCCGGGCGAAGGCGGGCTGCAACTCTCGGCCTTCCTGGCCGACAGCGCCGACGATACGGCGATGGCGCGCGCGGCGGCCGAGGCCGATATCCACATCAGCCCGCTCTCGCTCTATCGGCTGGAAACCGGACGGCCGGGCCTTTATATGGGCTACGCCTCGGTGCCCGAGGCGGAAATCGGCAAGGCGGCAACCCGCCTCGCCGGCTTACTGGCCAAAGCTGGCTGTCCCCGGCGCTTCTGACGGAACCCCCATGCGCCTCTACCAGATGCAGGATAGCGGCAATTGCTACAAGGTGCGGCTGATGGCCCGCCTGCTCGACCTGCCGCTTGAACTTGTCGATGTCGACATCCTGAAGGGCGAAAGCCGGACTGACGATTTCCTCGCCCGCAACCCCAACGGTCGTGTGCCGACGGTTGAATTCGAGGACGGACGGACGCTGCCGGAATCGAACGCCATCCTGTTCTATCTGGCCGAAGGCTCGGCGCTGCTGCCGGACGACCGCATGGCCCGCGCGCAGGCCCTGCAATGGATGTTCTTCGAGCAATACAGCCACGAGCCCTATATCGCGGTGGCCCGCTTCTGGCAGTCAATCAAGCCCGGCGGCTACGAAGAGAAGAAAGACAGCTTTCCCTACTGGCACGAGCGCGGCTATCAGGCCCTCGACGTCATGGAACGCCACCTTTCCGGCCATGACTGGTTTGCCGGCGGCCAATACTCTATTGCCGACATCGCGCTCTACGCCTACACGCATGTCGCCCATGAAGGCGGCTTCGATCTTGCTCCATACAAGGCGATCGGCCGCTGGATGGACCGCATACGGAGCGAGCCCGGGCACGTGCCGATGGACTGGCGCCCGTGAGACCGCATCGATAGGCGGAATTTCCGCCCCGGCGCGCCGTGTGAGTCGGCGTGACACAAAATGGCCTCAAAATGGCTCGGCTCTCGTCAGCTTTCCGAACGCTGACCGCCGCATTTGCCCGCGACACTTTGTCCATCGGAGGAATCAGCACCTCCGGACTTCAGCATGTCGCGGGGAGCAAATCATGCACAACACACAACGCCGCTTCGGCTCCGCCGGACCACGGCAGAATCGATCCCGGTCAATTTCCCTGTTTCTCTTCTTCGTTTGTGTTTCTCTCTTTGTCCTTGTCAGTTTTGCCCAGCATCAGGCTCGCGCCGACAGCGCGGGCCTTGTTCGTATGGCGGATGTCGAAAGCGGCGCATTGCTGCTGAACTCGACCGAACCCGGCAAATATGTGCCGGCGCCGCTGCTCGCCACCGATGTGCAGATCGACGTGACCGGCCCGCTGGCGCGCGCCCGCGTGACGCAGCACTTCATCAATCCGGGCGACGGCTGGGTCGAAGGCAAATACGTCTTCCCCCTGCCGGAGAATTCGGCGGTCGACACATTGAAAATGGTGATCGGCACCCGCGTGATCGAAGGTCAGATCAAGGAAAAGCAGGAAGCGCGGCAGATCTACGAGGAAGCGCGCGCCGACGGCCGACGCGCCAGCCTTGTCGAACAGCAGCGCCCCAACGTGTTCACCAACTCGGTCGCCAATATCGGCCCGAGGGAAACGATCGTCGTCCAGATCGAATATCAGCAGACGGTACGCCAGGACGGCGACGCCTTCTCGCTGCGCTTCCCCATGGTCGTCGCGCCGCGCTATGTGCCGATGAGCGCCACGCCGCAACTTGTCGACTTCAAGCCCGGCGAGGGCGGCTGGGGCGAGATACTTCCGCCCGAAGCGCCGCTCGACCTTGAACAACCGCCGGTCCTTCATCCCGACATGGGCAAGATCAACCCCGTCAGCCTCGCCATCTCGCTCGACGCCGGTTTCGCGCTCGGCACGGTGGAGAGCGCGCATCATGAGATTTCCCTGACACGCGACGGTGCGCGCAAGGCGAAGCTGACGCTGGCCGAGGAACTGACGCCGGCCAACAAGGACTTCGAGCTTGTGTGGAAGCCGGCTGCGGCATCCGCGCCCGCCGCGGCGCTCTTTCGCGAGCGCGTCGGCGGCGAAGACTACATCCTCGTCATGCTGACGCCGCCGGCCGGCCATACGCTGCCGAATGCAAAACCGCGCGAGATCATCCTCGTGATCGACAACTCCGGCTCCATGTCGGGTCCGTCGATGGTTCAAGCCAAGCAGAGCCTTCTCTGGGCACTGGACAGGTTGACGCCAAGCGACACTTTCAACGTGATCCGCTTCGACCACACGATGACGGTGCTGTTCCCGCAAGCCGTCGCAGCGCATGGCGAAAATCTCGACGTGGCCCGCCGCTATGTGCGGGGACTGTCGGCGCAGGGCGGTACCGAAATGCTGCCGGCCCTCAAGGCTTCGCTCATCGACCCCAATGCAAACGACAATTCGCGGCTCCGCCAGGTTGTGTTCCTGACCGACGGCGCGATTTACAACGAACGCGAACTCTTCACCGAAATCACCAACAATCTCGGCCGGTCGCGCATCTTCACAGTGGGCATCGGCTCGGCCCCCAACAGCTATTTCATGGCCCGCGCCGCCGAAGCCGGGCGCGGCACCTTCACGCATATCGGCAAGGAAACGCAGGTTGCCGAACGCATGAGCGTGCTCTTCGAAAAGCTTCAGAACCCCGTGATGACCGACATCGCGGCACGCTGGCCCGACGGGCGCAATACGCAAAGCTGGCCGAACCCGGTCCCCGATCTCTACAAGGGCGAACCCATCGTGTTGTCGGCCCGTATGCCGAAAGCGGAGGGAACGCTGACACTGAAAGGTCAGCTTGCCGGCGCGCCCTGGGAAATACGCCTGCCGCTCGACGCCGGCGAAACGCGGCCCGGCATCGGCAAGCTCTGGGCAAGGCGCAAGATCGAACAGCTCGAAGCCGACGCCCGCATCGAGGGCGACTGGCAGAAGCATGACGGCGACATCCTGAAGACCGCGCTCGGTCATCATCTTGTCAGCCGGTTGACGAGCCTTGTCGCGGTCGATGTGACGCCGGCGCGCCCCGACGGCGCACCTCTGACGTCGCGGGATATGCCGGTCAATCTGCCGGACGGCTGGGACTACGAAAAAGTCTTCGGTGGCGAGGCAATGCCCGCAGCTCAGCGCGCCGCCTTCAAGACCAACGCCGCACCGATGCTCGCCATGGCGGCAATGCCGGCTTCCGCCGACGCAAGCGGCGCGGGCCTCGCCCTGCCGCAGACCTCGACCGACGCCGACGCAATGATCCATGGCGGAATGCTGGCGTTCATGCTGGCGGCCCTGCTGATTGCTCTTCGCTGGCTGCACCGGCAATGGGCACTCGGCGCCGATGCCCGGCGGCGCCTGTGACGGCGCCGGGGAAAAACGCGGCGGCCCTTTTCTGGGCCGCCGCCATCGCACTTTGCCTCGGCTTCGGCATCTGGCAAGCCGGTCAGGGCATTTACATCAAGGCAAAGGCCGAACTCGCCCAGGTCCTGCTCGAACGTGCATGGCAGCGGACTTTGATTGACGGTAACTCACACAAGGCATGGCCTTGGGCCGATGCATGGCCGGTCGCGGTGCTCGAAGCACCCGCGCTGGGCCAACGGCAGATCGTGTTGTCGAACGCGAGCGGCGAAGCGCTGGCGTTCGGACCGGGACATTTGCTCGGTTCGCCCTTGCCCGGCGCCGGCGGAACATCGGTAATCGCCGGTCATCGCGACACTCACTTTTCGTTTTTGCGCAACCTCAAAAGTGACGATGTCGTCATTCTGACGACGGCCAATGGGTTGACGCGCCGGTATGTCGTCGACGGCGCCGATATTGTCGATGCGCGCCTGACTCAAATAGACCCGAGTGCAGAAACGGGCATCGCTCTTGTGACCTGCTATCCCTTCGACGCAACGGAACGCGGCGATTTGCGCTACGTCGTTTTTGCAACGCCGGCGCCTGATGCGATCTGAAATCAGGAAAGATTGATCCAGTCTGGAAGTTCGTCCGTATAGATCGTCTGCGGCCCGCGCATTCACAAGGCAAGACGGCGGTTTTCCCAAATCTGCTTGACCCGCGAGATGCAATTTAGCCGTATAGGATACAGGGTGTGCGTGAGCCGACATCGGCTCGTGGAAGGCGGCGAAAGTTTGGGACTTGAAGACTACAGGCGCTCGGTCAGCGAAACGAAGCGCGCGGCTATCCTGAAAGCGGCGCGGCAGAATTTCCTGAGCGGAGGTTACAGCAAGGCTGCAATGGCGGAAATCGCGCGTGACGCCGATGTTTCGACAGCAACGCTCTACAAACATTTTTCGTCGAAGGAGACGCTTTTCAGGGCGGTCATCGAGGAAGCCTATGGGGGCATCGATGAACGGCCGATCGCCGATATCGGCAGCGCGCCGGCATACGATGTTCTGTGCGGCATCTGCCGCATCTATCTCCGTCAACAGTTCGAAGATCAGATGAACGGCCTGCTGCGCATGGTCATCGGCGAAGTGCCGACGTCGCCGCAACTGGCACGAGAGGTTTTCGCGCGTGGCGTCACCGTACGCTACCGGCAATTCAGGAAAGTGCTCGACGCACTGGTCGCGCGCGGCGACCTTGCGCCGCACGATACCGAAACGAGCGTGCGCCAACTGGGAGGGATGGTGAAGGAATTCATCGTCTGGCCGGCGCTCTTCACGAAAGACTACAGCATACCGGACGACATCGACGATACGATCGGTGCATGCGTGAGCGCCTATCTCTCGATCTACGGCCATCGCACTGCCGCAAGAATAACCGGATAGGGAGGATTCAATTGGGACTCGACACCCATAGAAGAAACGTCAGCGAGCGGAAGCGCGCGTCCATTCTCGAGGCGGCGCGCAACAGCTTTCTCGAAAACGGATACAGCCGCGCCGGCATGGCGGAAATCGCTCGCGACGCGGATGTGTCGACGGCGACGCTATACAAGCATTTTTCGTCGAAGGAGGAATTGTTCTCCGCCGTGGTCAAACACGCCGGCCGGTCGGTCGCCAACTATACGGGCCTGGTCGCCCCCGACGACACGGCGCGCGACATTCTCTACAAACTTTGCAAGGCCTATATCTCCGTCCAGTACGACCACAACGTCAACGCATTGATGCGCATCGTTATTGCAGAAGTCCCGAGCGCGCCGAAACTGGCCGCCGAGATGTACGAGATCATCGGCAATCGCCGCAACGAAGGTTTGATGGCCGTTATCGACGCAATGATCGAGCGCGGCATGCTGCGTCCGCATGACAGCGCCTTCGGTGTGCGGATCGGTGCGGGGATGTTGAAGGAGTTCTTCGTCTGGCCGGCCTTGTTCGACGCCAACTTCCAGATACCCGAAGACGCCGAAGACAAGATCGAAGCCTGCATCGACGCCTATCTGAAGCTTTACGGCCCCACCGCGTCCTGACGCGTCGCCAGAAACGCATAGCGGTTGACGCTGAAAAAGAATTCGCCGCGCTCGATCAGCCGGAGCTGATCGTCATACCAGGCCTGAACCTCGATTTCCGACAGTCCGTATCTCGCGCCGTTGCCGCGCGCATAGCCATGGATCGCGCGCATGATGCCGGCGGCGTATGACACCGGCTGCCAATGCGGCGAAAGCATCGGCACGATCTCGACACGAGAAACCGTGAAACCGGCGCGCCTGAAAAGCGGCGCGAGCCTGGCCGGCAAATGCGGGTCGGCCAGATGCCCGTCCCAGCACGCAAGCACGCGGGCCATGCGCGCCTCGTCGGAGGAGTGCCAGACGATACTGCGCCAATCCGTGTCGAGCACCAGCGCCCGCCCGCCGGGCCGCAACACGCGATGCAATTCGGAAAGCGCCGCCGGCATGTCGGCGACATATTCGTAAACTTGCGTCGACACCGCCGCATCGAACGAGGCATCCGGAAATTTCAAGGCGCAGGCATCGCCCTCGACGCATTCGGCCTGCGGCAATGCCGCGAGCCGCGTGCGCGCCATCTTGATCATCGCCGCCGCCGCGTCGAGACCGACGACGCGGCCCGTATCGCCGACCAGCCGCGCCAGATCCTGCGCCAGCAGACCGGGGCCGACGCCGATATCGATGATCCGCTCGCCGGGCTTCGGCGACAGCATGTCGAGCACGCGGGCGCGCTGGCCGACGACATCGGGCGTCAGATACATCGCCTCGACGGACTTGGCCGCCGCATCGTCGAATTCGATCATGCCGCTCATGCGCCTTCGCCTCCCT
>JAHBYM010000011.1 GCA_019635975.1 Parvibaculum sp.
TGAGCCCGTTCTGCGGAAAGCGCACCGGCTCTTTCAGCGCAAGACCTTGCGCCGCGCAGAGGCGCGTCATGTCGCGCCACATATATTTGCCCTTGGCCGGATAGATGTTGAAGGGGCTGTCGTTCCAGCCCTGCGCGCCGAAAATCGGCCCGAGCAGGAAGGGCCGCCAGACTAGATCGACACCGGCCTCGGCGGCGGCCCGCTCGACGCGCATCGCGGCCGGGTATGAATAGGTGCTCGCGAACTCGTACCAGAACTCGACCTGCATGATGCCCTCTTCTGCGCTGCCGCGATTATTGCCCCGTGACAGGTGGGGCGATAGCCCGCGCGGCGCAAGACCCTTTGCGCGAGCTCACACCGCCGTCTGCGCGTCGAGCTTCAACGTGGCCGCGATGTCGCCGATCAGTTGGATGTCGTCGACAAAGGCGCGGATGTGATCGCCGCGCCCGAGATCGCGCCAGGGCGAGGGCTGCGCGAAGTAGCCGCGCCGCCCGTCGATGGCAAGCAGCAGCTCGCCGCCGTCGAAGGCGGCCTGCAGCGGCGCACCGGTCAGTTCCGCAAGCGCAACCATACGCTCCATGAAGGCCGGCGTCAGCAGGTAGCGCGCCTCGACCTGATCGCCGGAAAACACCTCGAACAGTTTTTCGAACCGCGAATCCTCGAGCCGCACCCGCTCGCCCGCGACGCCCGCATGGCCGAGCGCATTCAGCATCCCCCTGTCGGCGCGGAGGATGGTGCGGCTCGAAAAGCGCTTCGGAAAACGGAAGCGGGCAACGATACCGCGAAAGACGAGATCGTATTCGTCGCGCTTGTCGCGCCGGACCTTGCGTTCGAGAAAGGCTTCGGCGAGTTCGAAGGGAACGCCGCGCACCTCGCCGCGCACATGGTCCTCCAGCGATTTTCGGCTATAGGAGGGAAGCAGGTGGCAGCTTTCGAAGGCCGCGAGAAAATCCGCCGGCACATCCGGCGAATAGGCATAGCCGAAATGACCGAAGATTTTCGCCGACAGTTCCTCCGCAAACTTGCGGCCCCAAAGCAGCACCGATCCGAACGTCGCCGCACCGGCCACCATGATCGCCACGCTGACGAAAAGCGCGAAGCCGCGCATGTCCTCGCCCTCGATCGCTTGCGCGGATACGGCAAAGGCGAGAAGCCCGGCGCCAATGATGGGGGCGGCGTGCCACACCGTGCGGCGAAAGACGGCGCGGCGCTCGATCTCCTTCTCCGCGATCCACGGCGCGATCTCGCGCGCAAAGAACGCGTCGAAGCCGGAGGGTGCGTCGGCGGCCGGCATCGCGCCGCTACGACATCAGCTTGTTGACGTCGACGGGCTGGCGCGCCGCCGCGTCCTCGACCTCGTAGAAGGGAAAACTCCGCACCTTGGCGAAACCGGCGACGATCGACCCCGGAAAAACCTCAACCGCATTGTTGAGCCGCGTCACCGCCGAATTGTAGAAGCGCCGCGCCGCCGCGATATTGCCCTCGACTTCCTCGAACGCCGCCTGCGCGCGGGTGATCGTCTCGGCGGAGCGAAGCTCGGGATAGTTCTCGGCCACCGCGAAGAGCCGCATCATGCCGGCTTCGAGCGCCCGCGAGGCGTCGAGATGCGCGGCGACCGCCGCGGGGTCGTCCTTTGCATAGGGTTCGGCGACCTTGGCCCTGAGCGCCGTCAGCCCTTCGAGCAACTCCTTCTCATGGGTCATGAATTTCTGCGCCAGCGCCACGATATTGGGCAGCAGGTCGAAGCGCTTGCGAAGCTGGACGTCGATGGAGCCCATCGCCTCACGCACCTCGTTGCGCCGCGTGATCAGCGCGACATACCAGGCATAGCCGCCGCCGAGAACAAGCCCCAGCACGATGAGCAGGATGAGCGACGAATCCATGGGAACCCCCCGAAATTGGCCTCATTCCGCGCGATTATGGCAGCGAAATCGCCCTCCGTCGCCGCCGAAGACGCCGCAGCCGCCGCCCCTTGCCGCCCGAACCGATTTCCCTATGATGCGCCGCAAAATCCGGCGAACTCGCCGCAACGTTCAGCAAATTCACCGCACTGGAGCCTCAACAGATGAGCGGCGCGACAAAAGACGTGAAAAAGGTGGTGCTGGCCTATTCCGGTGGCCTCGACACCTCCGTCATCCTGAAATGGCTTGAGGAGACCTATGGCTGCGAGGTGGTGACCTTCACCGCCGATCTCGGCCAGGGCGAGGAGCTGGAGCCGGCGCGCAAGAAAGCCGAGATGCTCGGCGTCAAGGAAATCTACATCGAGGACCTGCGCGAGGAATTTGTGCGCGATTTCGTCTTCCCGATGTTTCGCGCCAATGCGCTATATGAGGGCGTCTACCTGCTCGGCACCTCGATCGCCCGGCCGCTGATCGCAAAACGCCAGATCGAGATCGCGCGCGAGACGGGCGCCGACGCGGTCTGCCACGGCTCGACCGGCAAGGGCAACGACCAGGTGCGCTTCGAGCTCGGCTATGCCGCACTCAACCCCGAAATCAAGATCATTGCGCCCTGGCGCGAATGGGACCTGACCTCGCGCACGAAGCTGATCGAGTTCGCCGAGAAACACCAGATTCCGATTGCCAAGGACAAGCGCGGCGAGGCGCCCTTCTCGGTCGACGCGAACCTTCTGCACATCTCGGCCGAAGGAAAAGTGCTGGAAGACCCATCGGAAGAAGCACCGGAATATGTCTATAGCCGCAGCGTGCGGCCCGAAGACGCGCCCGACAAGCCGACCTATGTGGAGGTCGGTTTCGAGAAAGGCGACGCGGTTTCGATCGACGGCTTGAAGATGAGCCCCGCGACGCTGCTGACGAAGCTCAACGAACTCGGCGGGGCCAACGGCATCGGCCGGCTCGACCTCGTCGAGAACCGTTTCGTCGGCATGAAGTCGCGCGGCGTCTACGAAACGCCGGGCGGCACGGTGCTGCTCGTTGCGCATCGCGGCATGGAAAGCCTGACGCTCGACCGCGGCGCGGCGCATCTGAAAGACGAACTGATGCCCCGCTACGCGGAGCTGATCTATAACGGCTTCTGGTGGAGCCCGGAGCGCGAAATGCTGCAGGCGCTGATCGACAAGAGCCAGGAAATGGTGACCGGCACAGTGCGCCTGAAACTCTACAAAGGCTCGGCGACGGTGGTCGGCCGCTCCTCGCCCTACTCGCTCTATTCGATGGCGCATGTGACCTTCGAGGAAGATGCCGGAGCCTACGACCAGAAGGACGCGGCGGGCTTCATCCGGCTCAATGCGCTCAGGCTGCGTCTGCTCGCCGCCCGCGACAACAGGACCAGAAAGTAAATGCGTATCGACGCCATTCCGATCGGCAGCAATCCGCCCGACGACATCAACGTGATCGTCGAGGTGCCGCATGGCGGCCATCCGGTAAAATACGAGATGGACAAGGATTCGGGCACGCTTTTCGTCGACCGCTTCATGCACACGGCAATGCAGTATCCCTGCAATTACGGCTTCGTGCCGCACACGCTGTCGGAAGACGGCGATCCGGTGGACGTGCTGGTCGTCAGCCGCATTCCGGTGGTGCCCGGTGCCGTCATCCGTTCGCGGCCCATCGGTGTGCTGATGATGCATGACGAAGCGGGACAGGATGAAAAAATCCTCGCCGTGCCGGTCGAGAAGCTCAATCCCTATTACAAGAATGTCCAGAGCTACATCGACATGCCGGACATTCTGATCAAGCGCATCACGCATTTCTTCGAGCACTACAAGGATCTCGAGGAAGGAAAATGGGTGAAGGTCGCCGGCTGGGAAGGCCCTGAGGTCGCGCGCGCGTTGATCGTCAAGGCCATCGCCGCGGCGAAAGCGAAATAAGCCTCACCCGTCCGCCGACATCGCCAGAACCCGGCTGATCTCGGTCAGCGAGCGGCCGCTCTCCTTGCGCCATTGCGTGAAGGCGGCTTGCACCGCTTCCACCGCCTTGCGCGAGGTCGGCGCCTTGTCGACGACCCCGGCATGAGTGAGCGCGGCAACGACCGACGGCGACAGGATCCAGCTATCGACACCCATCTGCCGCAGGAAGAACTGCGCCGAGGCGCCCGACAGCCGGTTGCCGCGCTTCTTCAGAATATCGAGCAGACCCGCAAATTGTTCCGGCTTCGAACCGGCAAAGAAAGAGCCGGCGGACCCATGTTCCTTCGCCAGTTCAACGACGAAGCGCGCATTGTCGCGCGTCGCCATGATCTTCTGGCCGTTGCGCACGATGCGGGTATCGCTGGCAAGGCGTCCGATCTTCTCGTCGGTATAGAAGGCGACGCGATGCGGGTCGAAGCCGTCGAAGGCTTCCTCGAAACCCGGCCATTTGTTCTCGATGATCTTCCAGACGAAACCGGCCTGAAACACCGCCCGCGTCATCCCGGCAAGCCAGCGGTCGTCGGAAATCTTTTTGAGCGCCGCCGCGCTTTTCGGTCTGCCGAGGTTTGCCTCAACCGCCTTCGCGCCGCCATGACGCTTGGCAGCGCGCGCGAAAATCTTTTCGAATTTTTCCATGACGCACACTCCCGCGTTGCGAAGTCACGACCCCGATCAGGGCAGCCGCCACGGCCCGTCGATGCCGAGCACGTGACTGGCGATTTCCTGCGTCAGCGTATCGCCGCTTTCGGCATTGGTCAGGATAACGACACCGGCGCGGCGCGACGGGTCGATCACCATAAGGCTTTTCGAACCGACATTGGACCCCCATTGCCAGGCGGTGAAGCTCGTCGCCGTTTCCCGTGTCCCGAAACCGAGGCCCCAACCGATGCTGGCGCCGTCGCGCGTGCCGATCTCGACCCGCTCCGTCACCATGCGGGCGCGCCACTCCGGTCCGATCACCGCGCCGTCGATGAAGCCCGCCATGAAGAGCCCGAGATCGTGGGCGCTCGACCGCAGCGACGAGGCCGCATTGAGATCGTCGCCGTCCCGCATCGGCCCCGGCACCTGCCAGAACATGAAAAGAAGACTGGCGACAAAGGCGACACCGAGCATCGCCGGATCGAGACCGTGGCGGCGCATGCGGCCGCTGACGATGACGCGGTCGCTGCGGCCCTGATCGAGGACGACGCGAAGATATTGCAGCGACACGGCAACGGCGGCGAGCGCGGCCAGCCATGCAAGCAGATAGCCGAGGCTGAACAGCAGCGGCCAGAGACCGAAGCCCAGAAAAACGAAGCCCCCCGCCAGCAAGGGCGACAGTAGGATCGCCGGCAGCAACTCGACCGGCCGGATGCGCAGCCGCCCGAAACCGAAGCGGACGATGAGCAGCGTCAGAAATCCGAGGATCGCGAGAAAACACAAGGCAGGCCCCAGCAGCGCGACGATCGGCAGCCACAGCGGCATATGCGGCCGCGCCACCGTGTCGACCAGCGGCTGGGCCACGGTGTAGCCCGACGAATGCATACCGAGCGGTGCGAATACGCGCTCGCGCATCAGCCGGTCGAAACCCGTTTCCTCGATCCCGGCCATCGCGTCGGCGAGATACATGTAGCCGACGCCCGAATAGGAAAATCGCGAGCCGGGCTCGAAGCCGGTACGGCGCGAGCCGAAACGCAGATTGTTGGAAAGGCCGGACCTGTGTGTCAGCAGATGGCGCGGCGTCACCGCTTCGCGGTCATGCGCATCCTCAAGCCAGGGCGTATCGAAACTTTCGATAACCGGTGCGTCGAGCGCGAGCTTCCGCTCGCGCGCCAGCAGCAGCGCCCCGAACGCCGCAATCGGCTTTCCAAGCGAGGCCGCCTCGAAAAGCGTGTGCTCGGTAACGGGCACGTCGCCATCGATATCGGCAACGCCGTAACCGCGCGCAAAGACAAGCTTGCCTTCGACGACAATGGCGACCGCGGCGCCACGCACGTCGAGATCGCTCATCCGCCGCTCGATCAGGAAGTCGAGCGCACGCTCCATCTCGTGTTCGGGCCAGGCGATCATGCCGCCCTCGACCGCATGGGCATCGGCGCGAGCGTCGCCGGACGGCAACAGCGCGGCAAAAACGAACAGCGCCGCCGCCAGCGCCGGCCGTGCGGCCAGACATGCAGATTGACGGGGCGTGCGCCCGTCGGCTAGAGATGTGGCACCACGCGCGATGGAGCGTTGATGTCTGTAGCCGGAGAAAAGCGCGGCCGCTGAGACGGGTTTTCCCTCTCGGACGGGCCATTTAAAAAGACGGGCCGCCGCCCGCGCAGCGCGATTGCCTGCGCCGGCCGAGCCGCCCGTCCCGCTTTGGCTTTTCTCCAGGTATCTTCCGATGAACGTCTCGAAATTCGAGCAGCGCACGCTCCATGCGCTGGCGCGCGGTGGTACGATCCGCGTCGAAAAAGATGAAAAGGGAAAAATCCGCACCGTCATCTGCGTCACGCGCGAGGGTTGGGTTTTGAGCGATTGCTCATTGGCAACCTTCCGCCGCTTGCGCCGGCGCGGCCTGATCGCCTCGCGCGAGGGCAGCCCCTATCGCATCACACGCGACGGGTTGCATGCGGTCCGGGCGCAGCTCGACAACAGATAGGCGCGCGGCGAGAAGCGGCATCAGAGCATGTCCTCCCCGTCGATCGGCATGCGCGGCACCTGGAAATTGAGGCGCAGCGCATCGATGCGCTTGACGAGGTCGGCTTCAAGCGGCCCGCGCGCGGCGGCATCAACGATGCTTGCAAGTTCGCTACGGTTCTTGACGCCAAGCACCAGCGTGTCGACACCGGGGATCGCCAGCGCATAGCGATGCGCGACGATGGCCGGGTCCTCACCGAGCTCGCGGCAGAGCGCGCGGAAGGGCGCGGCGCGGGCGTAGTCCCGCATCTCGGGCTCGTTGTCGTCCATCTTTCGGTCGATGGCGGCGGTCAGCGCCCCGGCTTGCACGGCGCGAATGCCCATCACGCCGACATCGTTGTTCCTGGCGGTGCGGATGATGTTGCGCGGTTCGGCCGGTTCTTCGTAACGGCGCATGCCGCCCGGCGAATCGAGCAGATTGGTCACCGCCTGCACGACGGCGGGGCGCGGGCCCTCGCGCAGCACATCCATGATCGCGCGCGGCAACCCCGTGCCGGTGATGCCCCAGGCGCCGATCAGCCCTTGCGCCTTCAGCTTCTCGAAGGCGGGGACGACCACCTCGACAAATTGCGTGCGCGTGACGGCACCGAAATTCGGAAAATCGGGCTCGCGCTCATAGACATAATCGTCGGGGCAGATATTGGAGTGGAGCAGGAAGATATCGGCCTGTTCGCGCTGCATCGTCGCGAGACTGCGTGCCAGCGAGGTTTCGAGCCGCGCCGCGACATCGGGAAAATGCCGCTGGCCGATCATGCATTTGGTGGTGACGCGGATGCCATCCGGCCATTTGCCCTCGAAGGTCGCGCCCATCACCGCTTCGGCCTCGCCGCGGCCGTAAAGCGGCGCCATGTCGAACAGCGTGATGCCGGCATCCGCCGCCGCGCGCACCGTGGCGACCGCCTCGTCGCGTGTCGTCGCGCCCCATATCTGGCCGAGCCCGCCCCCGCCAAGTGTCAGCGCGCTGACCGGCCACAATTTTCCGAGCGGGCGCATTTCCATGGAGCGGCCTCAAATATTCTGCGGTGGCGCGATGCCGTGAATGCGCGCAGCGGCGAAAAGCGTGTTGCGCAGCAGGCAGGCGATGGTCATGGGGCCGACGCCGCCGGGCACCGGCGTGATATCGCCGGCGACCGCCTTTGCTTCGGCAAAGGCGACGTCGCCGACAAGCCGCATCTTGCCCTCGCCGCGCTCGGGCGCCGGAATGCGCGTCGTACCGACATCGATGACGACGGCGCCGGGCTTCACCCAATCGCCGCGGATCATTTCGGCGCGGCCGGTCGCGGCCACCAGAATGTCGCCCAGGCGGCAGACCGCCGGCAGGTCGGCGGTTCGGCTATGCGCGATCGTGACGGTGCAGTTTTCGCCGAGCAGCAATTGCGCGACCGGCTTGCCGACGAGATTGGAGCGGCCGACCACGACGGCATGCTTGCCCGCCAGCGTTTCGCCGCGCGCCTTGAAGGCTTCGCGCGCCAGAACGAGGCAGCCGGTCGGTGTCGCCGGCACAAGGCCCGGCAGGCCGCTTGCGAGACGCCCGGCGCTGACCGGATGGAGCCCGTCGACATCCTTGTCGGGGTCGATGGTTTCGATGACCGCCTGCTGGGAAATCTGCGCCGGCACCGGAAACTGCACCAGAATGCCGTGCACGGCCGGGTCGGCGTTGAGCTCGCGAACCTTCGCAAGCAGGGCATCCTGAGTCGTCGTCTCGGGCAGCTTGAACTCGAAGGAGTTCATACCCGCCTCTTTGGTCTGCAAGCCCTTGTTGCGGACATAGATTTCGCTGGCCGGATCGTTGCCGACCAGAACGACGGCGAGGCCGGGCGTGAGGCCGTGATCTTTCCTGAGCCGCGCCACTTCGGCGGCGACGCGGGCGCGCAAGCCCTCGGCGATTGTCTTGCCGTCGATGATCCGCGCTTCGCTCATGCCGCCCCGTTCTTTCCCGTCTCGCCCGGCAGCCCGTCGAGCCAGGCCGAAATCCGCGCCTCAAGCGCCGCCGCATCGCCTGCGACCGTCACCACCTTGTTGCGGCCGGTCTCGCCCGCGGTAACCGAAAGCGAGGTCCGCGGCAGCCGCCACGCCTTCGCCAGCAGCTTCAGCACCGCCTCGTTGGCCCGGCCCTTTTCGGCAACGGCCGAAACGCGCAGCCTGATAAAGCCATTGCCGTCGGGGTCGCATGCCAGCCCCTCGATCCGGTCGGCGCCGCCGCGCGGCGTGACGCGCAGACGCACCGCAACGCCGCCCGCAAGCGCCTTCAATACCCCCGCTCCGCTCAGTACCCGACCCCATAGCCGAGCCAGATCGGCACGTCGTAGACGATCAGGTTGCGCAGGAAGAAGAGCAGCAGGATCAGGATGACCGGCGAAATGTCGATGCCGCCGAGATTGGGCAGGATGTTGCGGATCGGCCTGAGCGCCGGCTCCGTCAACCGGTTGATCGTGTCGACGACGGTGTAGACGAAACGGTTATGCGTGTTGACGACGTTGAAGGCGACCAGCCAGCTCAGCACCACCCCGATCACGATGATCCAGACATAGATGGTGATGGCCGAGGCGATCAGGTTCAGCAGCGCAATCATGGGGCCTCGCCATTGTTGATTGTTCGCGGCCGGAGCGGCAGGCCACGCGGAGAGCGGCGCGAAGGGTGCCGCGGCGAATCCGTTATCCAAGGTGTAAACGGGCGCGGCACGGCGTTCAAGGACGGGTTTCGGCGCGCCGCCTCAAGGCCCCGCCGCTCACTTGACACCTCGCCCGCCGCCGCCTAAGAAGCGGCTCCGGCGCTTGAAAAATCGCCGGGCTCCGGGGCCGTAGCTCAGTTGGGAGAGCGCCTCGTTCGCAATGAGGAGGTCAGCGGTTCGATCCCGCTCGGCTCCACCATTTCCGGAGCATCCCTTCCCCCGAATTCAGCCCTCACCGCCCGCGCCCGCTTCCGGCGGCAGCCAGTGGTCGAGAAAGCGCCCGAGCCACGCCCTGAGCGCCGCGTCATGGGCCTGACGGCCCTCGCGATGCGCCGCCGCCGGCTGGGCGCCGGGCTGCTTCAGCCGCTCGGCCGCCAGCGTCAGCCAGGCATCCATCATCGGCGTCGTCAGTTCGGGGTGGAACTGGATGCCATAGGCCTTGTCGCCATAGCGCATCGCCTGAACCGGGAAATCGCCGGCCCCCTCGGCAAGCTGCACGGCGCCCGAAGGCAGGTCGAAGCCCTCGCGGTGCCACTGGTAGACGAATTGGGGGTCGTCGAAGAGATGTCCGCCCTCCGACGTCGGCCGAATCGGATAATAGCCGGCCTCGACCCGCGCCTCCGGATGCGCCCAGACGCGGGCCCCGAGATGGCGGGCCAGCATCTGGCCGCCAAGGCAGATGCCGAGATAGGGCTTGTCCTCCTTCAGCGGCACGCCGATCCACTCGGTTTCGGCCCTGATGAAGGGCAGCTCGTCATTGGCGCTCATCGGCCCGCCGAAAATGATGGCGGCGTCATGGGCCTCCATCGTATCGGGCAGCGGATCGCCCAGTGCCGGCCGGCGGATGTCGAGTTCGCAGCCGCGCCGCAGCAGCGCCTGCGCCACCCGGCCGGGACTGGACCGCTCCTGATGGAGCAGGATGAGAATGCGTTGGGTCATGGTTGTTGACCGATATGGGACCGGTCCCGCCTCCCCGCAAGACCCGACGAAAGAGCCTAGGCGCCGAACCCCTTACATCGCGCTAATGCCGCCATCGATCTTGATTTCGGCGCCGGTGATGAATTTCGATTCGTCCGAGGCCAGATAAAGCACGCAATAGGCAACATCGTCCGGCTCGCCGACAATGCCGAGCGGCACCTGCTTGGCAAGCTTCTTCACCAGTTCTTCCTTCGACATGCCGCGCGCCATTCCGTCGAGGATCGGCGTGTCGATGAAAGTCGGGTGGATCGAGTTGGAGCGGATGCGGTAGCCGCGCTTGGCGCAATGCAGCGCCACCGATTTCGACAGCAGCCAGACGGCCGCCTTGGCCGCGTTGTAGGCCGCCATGTTGTGACCGGCGATCAGGCCGGCGATCGACGATGTGTTGATGATCGATCCCGGCGCATGCGGCACCATGTAGGAGATCGCGTATTTGCAGCCGAGAAAGACCGAATCGACATCGACCGCCATGACCTTTTTGTAGGTTTCGAAATCGGTTTCCTCGACCGTCGTGCCGCCGCCGATGCCGGCATTGTTGAAAAGCACATTGATGCCGCCCATCGCTTTGTCGGCCTCGGCAAGCGCGGCCTTCCACTGGTCCTCGCGCGTGACGTCGAGCCCGACGGCAAAGGCCGTACCCGGACGATCCGCGTTGATCTCGTCGGCGACTTCCTGCGCGCCCTTCTCGTTGATGTCGGCCAGCATCACTTTCGCGCCCTCGCGCGCCAGCATGATCGCCGACGCCTTGCCGAGCCCCTGCGCGCCGCCGGTGACGAACGCCATCTTGCCGGCGACCCGGCCTTTTCGTGCTTCGCTCATCGCGATTTGTCTCCAGAAATAAGTAAAAGATTCAATGTGTTAGAGCATCGCCGTATTGGTCGGCACGCCGAGCAGCAACCGGCCCGTCAGCTCGTAGGTCGCGTCCGACACCATCATGTGCTGGGTCGCCACATGCACGTCGCGGAACTGACGCTGCAAGGGCGAGCCGCGATAGACCGAGCTGCCGCCGGCCAGCGTGTACATCAGATCGACCGCCCGCGCCGCCGACTGCACCGCATGTGTGGTCGCAAGACGAATATCGCGGCGATGCGCCACCGTCATCTCGCCATTCTTTTCCGCCGCCGCGTATGCCGTGCCGACCGTCTCCAGAAGCCAGCCGCGCGCCGAACGCGTCAGCGCCTCGGCTTGCGAAACGTCGAGCTGCGCCTTGGCGCGCAGCGCCAGCGGCTTCGACGATCCTTGCGGCGTCTTGCCGCCGGCAAGCTCGACCAGCGTGTCGATCGAACCGCGCGCGAGCCCAAGCGCCACCGCCGCGATGCCGATGCCGAGCAGGCCGAAGGTCGGAAAACAATAGAGCGGCCGGGCAAGCGGCTTGTCGCTGACAAGGCTGACCGCGCGCGTGGCCGGCACGAACAAATCGCTCACTTCGAAATCGGTGCTGCCGGTGCCGCAAAGCCCCGACACGTCCCAGGTGTCGAGCAGCGTCACGTCCTTGGCGTCGAACATCATCATCCGGTTCTGCGGAATGCCTTCGGCCGCCATTTCCGGTTTGCCGTCCGGCCCGATGATCAGGCAGCCGCCGGAAATGTAATGCGCGTTGCGCGAGCCCGACCCCCATTGCCAGCGGCCGTTGACGCGGTAGCCGGCCACGCCCTTCTCGACCGCATGTACCGCCTTGCCGCGCGGCGCGAAGACGCCGGCCGTGATGGTCAACGGATCGCCGAACACGGCCTGCGCTTCCCCCGGCGCGAGAAAACCGGCGACAAGCCCCGATGTCGCGCCGATAAAGACGCACCAAGCGGCCGAGCCGTCGGCCCGCGCCAGCCGCTCCACGGTCTCGAAAAGAACGGCGGGATGCGCTTCCCGGCCGCCATAGGCGGCAGGCACGCAAAGCCGGTAGAGCCCCGCCTCGGCGAAACGCCGCGCGATATCCTGCGGCAGGAAACGGTTGGCCTCGATTTCGGCGGCGCGCGCGGCAACCTCCTCGGCAAATCCATCCGCTGCGGCAACAGGATCGGCCGCGCCGCCCGTGCGTATCTGCGTATCGCTCATCGAGATCTCCTTCAGGCGCCGAGCTTCAGCCGGTTGGCGATATTGTTCTTCTGCATGTTCGACGAACCGCCGACGATCGGCAGGCTGATCGCGTCGCGCACATAGCGCTCCATGTCCATTTCGTCGGAGAGGCCATAGGCGCCGGTGACGCGCATGCAGGTCTGTGTGACCTCCGCCGCGCCCTCGCAGCAAAAGAGCTTGGCCATCGACGTTTCGACCGAGCAGGGCCGTCCCCGGTCGGCGAGCCAGGCGGCGCTGTAGAGCATCAGCCGCATCGCGCGAACCTTCGTGCGCGCTTCGGCCAGCATGTGCCGGATCGCCTGATGCCCGGCAATGGCGCGGCCGAACTGCACCCGCTCTTCCGCGTAAGCCCAGGCATCGGCGACGGCGGCCTCGGCAAGCCCGAGCGCGCAGGCCGACAATTCGAGCTTCTCGACTTCGAGTGCGCGTCCCGCAAGCTGTTGCCAGCCCTTGTTCCACATTTCCTCGCCGCCGAGAATGTTGGCGGCCGGCACCCGCACATCGTCGAACGTAACGTCCTTGGTTTCGACGCCGCGAATGCCGAGATGCCCGAGCGGCGTGATGGTGATGCCGGGCAGCGTCGGCGGCACCAGCACGATCGACAGGTTCTTGTATTTGTCTTCCTTCGGGCCGGAGCGCAACAGGCAGAATATATAGTCGGCGATATCGGCGCCCGTGCACCAGCGCTTGGCGCCGTTGATGACGATCTCTTCGCCCTCGCGCCGCGCCGTCGTTTCGACGGTGGCGAGATCGCCGCCGACATTCGGTTCGGACAATCCATAGGCGAAGAGCAGATTACCCGCCGCGACTTTCGGCAGCAGTTCCTGCTTCTGTGCCTCGCTGGCGCTTTCGCCGAGATTCATGCCCGCATAACAGACCGCCATGATGTAGGGGCAGGCGACCGCGACCGAACGCTTGGCGATTTCCTCGATGACGGCCATGGTCGCGTAGATGTCGACGCCGGCCCCGCCATACTTCTCCTCGACGGTCAGGCCCATCATGCCCATCGCAGCGAGCTTTTTCATCACGTCGGCGGGATAGATATTGCCGCGATCCCATTCGCGCGCCCGCGCCCGCGGCATTTCCGCTTCGACGAAACGGCGCGTCGCGTCGCGCAGCATCCGCACATGCTCCGGCTCGTCGAAATTGAGCGGCATGTCGCTCATGGCAGCATCCATCGCCGTCACCGCCCCGTGAATGCCGGTTTGCGCTTTTCGAGAAACGCGTTGACCGCTTCTTTGTGATCCTCGGTCGTGAAGGTCAGCATCTCGTAGCCGATCGATGTGTCGAGAATCGTATGCGCGAGTTGCTTCAAGCCGATATTGACCGAGACCTTGCTGTACTTGACCGCTTGAATGGCACCGCCCGCAAGTTTCGCCGCGAAGGCATCGACACGGGCATCGAGCTCGGCGTCCGGCACCACATGATTGACGAGACCGATGCGCTCGGCCTCCGCCGCCGGCACCGGATCGCCGGTCATCAGATACTCCTTGGCCCGCGCATAGCCGACAAGCTGCGGCCAGATGATCGCGCCGCCATCGCCTGCCACGATGCCGGCTCGCACATGCGGGTCGGCGAAACGCGCATTGTCGCTCGCGAAAATCACGTCGCACATCAGCGCGATGGTCGCGCCGAGACCGACCGCCGGTCCGCGCACTTTGGCGACGATCGGCTTTTCGAGATCGAGCAGCGAGAAGACGATGCGCTTCGCCTCCGCTGCGTCGGGGCCCTTGTCGCCAGCCTCGAAGCTGCGCTTCATCCAGTTGAGATCGCCGCCTGCCGAGAAGGCCGATCCTTCGCCGGTGAGAATGACGATATCGGAGTCGCGATCGTCGGCGGCGTCGAGAAAGATGCTCGAAAGCTCGCGGTGCATTTCGCCGTCAACCGCGTTCATCAGCGCCGGGTTGCTGAGCGCCAGCGTCAGCACGCGGCCCCGACGGCTGATCTTGATCCTTTTGTAGCGGCTGAAATCGACACCGTCCGTCATGCCTCGCGCTCCCTCACATTATTTTCGTTTCCGGGATTGTGACCCGCGCGACCGGCGATGAAAAGGGGACAATCGCCAGAGCGCACCGGCAAACGAAAAACCCCGGCCGCGATGGCCGGGGTCTGTCGCATGCGGACACCTGGTTGTGTTTGTTTTCTAGCTCCCGCCTTCCGTCGCAGCGGTGATCCGCGCGCCAACGGCTTCGCGGGCCTTTTCGGGATCGTCCGGCATGATCTTGGCGCCGGGTTCGCCGAAGACGACGATCTGACCTTCCGGGCCATCGGACACAGCCGCATAGCCGAGGCGATCGGCGCGCGTGACCTCGACGAAGCTCTTTCCGTTATCGTCGCTGTAGCCGACATAGCCCTGAAGGCCGACCAGAACGATCTTGCCGCCGCCTAGCTGAACGCCGCCGGCAATCGACTTGTCGGTGCCTGTGTCGACTTTCGTCCAGCTCTGTCCCTTGTCCCAGGAACGGAAGGCATTGCCGCGCATGCCGAACACCATGACCGAGCCGTCGCTCATGCCGAAGCCGCCCCAGAACGAACCTTCATACTGCGTCTGAATGCTGTTGAAGGTGCGGCCCTTGTCGCTGGAGTGATAGACGATGCCGAATTCGGCGGCGATGTAGAGATCGCCATCCTTGTCCGCGAAAAGCTTGTTGAGGTGGTAATCGTCGAGCAGGCCGTCGCTGAGCGAACGCTCTTCCCAGCTGTCGGGCTCGCCGCCATCCTGCGTTTCGACCATGAAGGCGAAGGCGCCGAGCGCGAACCCGCGTTCCTCGTTTTCGAAATAGACGGCCATAAAGGCCATTTCGGATTCGGCGTCGTGATAGACGAGGTCCCAGTTCTCGCCGCCATCGCGTGTGCGGATGATCGTCGCGTCGTGGCCGACGGCGAAGCCGAGCTTCGCGTTGACGAAAGTCACGCCGGTCAGCGTCGCCTGTGTCGGAACGGAAGCGGCCTGCGTCCAGGTAACGCCACGATCGTCCGAATAGACGACATGTCCATATTCGCCGACGGCAACGAGCCGGCCGTTGGCATAGGTCGCATCGAGCAGCAGGGATTCCGGCGCCAGCGCCGATTGCATCGCATAGGACGGCTTGCGTTCGCCATCCATGTCCTGCGCGACGGCGGGCACGACGGCGGCGAAAGCCAGCGCGATAAACACGGCGGCGGCGCGGCGAAGACGCGGCAAGCCGTTGAAAAGGGTCTCGATAAACGACGGTGACATTACCTTGGGCTCCTGCACTCGGGCGTTTGGGTCGCCGCGGGCGGATTTGGGGCTCCGGCATTCCGCCGAAGTCCACCGGTCTCCCCCCGGACGAGCCTCCTGTTTGGTGGTCTTTTTATAGCGTTTTTTTCCTTATAGCGCATTTTTCGGGCGCGGTCTTGGGCCTCGTGAACCTGCACGGCGAACCCTTTCGAACAGGGTTAAGACGGCGGCTGTGGCCGGGTCGCGCGGACGTGGCGCCCAAAAAGAAACCGGGCCCCGGTTTCCCGGAGCCCGGCCCTCAAATCCTCACGACTGCCGCTTTAGCGGACGCCGAGCTGACGGATCGAGTTCGGCGTGTAGCGCGCCTTGTCGATTTCGTCGGCGAAGTAGTTCACCGGCGGCTCTTCGTTCTGCAGCGCCAGGGCCAGATAACGGCCGGCCTGCAGGTCATAGACGATCTCGCCCGCCGAACCGCAAAGCGGCACGTTGTAGCGCTGGATCTGGTGCATTTCCTGCACGCGCCAGAGCTGGCCGCGGCCGTCGTAAAGCGCCACGGTCGACATCTGGTAAGCGTCTTCCTCGTTCGCATAGACGCGGCGGGAGTAGACGTGACGCGTATCGGCGCGAAGCTTGGCTTCGACTTCCCAGACGCGACGCAGCTCATAACGAACCCGATCCTGGTTTATATGCGACGGTTTCAGGTAGTCGCTGTAGGGTACCGATTCACCGTCATAGGCATTGGCCGAAACGAGCTTCTTGGTCTTGCCGAGCACGGTCCAGTCGTAGCGGTCCGGCGCGCCGTTGTAACCGTCGAACGAGTCGGAGGTCGACAGACCGTCCGAGTTCGTGCCGGGGTTGTCGTAGGCGATGTTCGGCGCGCGGCGCACGCGGCGCGTGCCGGGGCTGTACTGCCAGGCCTGACGCGGCTGAACCTGCGCGTTCAGGGCTTCATACACCAGGATCACGCTGCCGGCGGCGCGGGCCGGCGCGATCGTGTTGGCGATGTAGTAGATCGAGATGTTCTCGAGATCCTCGGCCTTGCCCGCCGAAGGATCCGACCACTGCAGGATAGCTTCGTCCTGCACGATCTGCAGCGTGTAGTCGCCACCGCGCGTCACCGGCGCCGCCGCGAACTGACGCACCACCTTGAACGAGCGATAACGCAGTGTGTGGTTCCAGATGATCTCGAGCGCGCTGTTCGGGATCGGGAACGGCGAACCGAAGATCGCCTGGCTGATGCCGGCGCCGCCGCCGACAAGTTCGCCAACCTGGGCGTTGCGCTTGTTGGCTTCGTAGAAGCGGTCCGGGAACGCGCAGGTGCGGCGCGTCTCATAGACGTCCATCTTGTAGGTCGGATAGGCCTTCAGCATGGCCTTGTAACCTTCGGTCAGGATGTCGTCGTACTGACCGGCATTCGCGCCTGTGACCGTGTATTTGATCGGGTCGCTGGCGAACGGGTTCTGCAGCTTCTGACCGGGCGTGTAGGTGACATTGCTCGGCACGGTCGGCAGGCCGCCGGTCCATGCGGGGATGTCGCCATCGCCGGCCTTTTCCGAACCCATCGGGGTCAGATCCTGACCCAGGCGGTTCACTTGGGCATCCGGCACCTTGGCCAGCGCGCTCGTCGCGAGTGCGCTGATCGCAATTGCGGACACCAGCATGGTCGTCCTTTTCATATACGTTCCCTCCACTGGATTTCTTATCGGGCTTTCGATGATCAGACGCTTGAAAAGGCGTATTGCGACTGCGCACCGAGGCCGGTTTCCCCGCCTTACTCTCGCGGAATGATACCAAATTGCTTGGCCCGCGCAAATCGCCGCGCCGGCGATTGTGTGTCTTCCTTGTCGCTTTTCAGCCCGTTTTCACGGCCTTTTCGCCTTGGTTGCATTAAATCTTTTTAATGTGCGGCGCGGCGGACTGCGCGGCGGCGAAAAGCCTGTCGATCCGTCTACGGACGATTCCCGCGGGCGGCGTCGCCTCTTGTGCGGCGCAACATGGACGGCGGTGGGCAAGAAAAAACCCGGCGGTGTTGCCACCGCCGGGTCTCGTTTCGCGCTACGCGTTTCTGGAGATCAGAAGGCGTAGGAGATGTTGGCCGACACGAAGTCCTGGTCCACGTTGCCCGCATACTTCTCGTTGCCGAAGAAGTTGGTGTAGGACACGCCACCGCGCCAGTTGCCGAGATAGTTGCCGTTGAGCTGGAGGCTCACCGACTTGGCGCCCTGACGGTAGTTGCCCAGCGGCGCAGGGCTGTTGCCGTTGACACCATGGTTCCAGGCGATCGTCGGCTGCAACGCGATCGGCGTGCCGAAGACGTTGTTGTACTGGAGCTGGCCGAGCAGCACGTAACCCCAGGACACCGTCGTCGGGCGGCAGCCACTGCGGTTTGCGAGGCCGAGTGCACCGCCGAGCGGCAGATCGGTACCGCCCGAGGCGCAGATATTCTGCCAGCGGGGGCCCAGAAACCCTGCGGTCGGAGCATCCGGTGCATACATTGCGCCGACTTCCGTCACCAGGATACCGAGATCGGCGCCCGACATCCCGATCAACTGGTTCGAGTTGGTGAAGGTCGCCGTGGTGCCAACCTGGGCCGTGAATATTTTGGTACGTTCAAACCCACGAATGTCCGAGGTTACGGCACCGACGCCCAGATCGCCACAAGCGGCACCATATGTATCGACGACCCCCAAGGTCGGAAGCACGGCCTGTGCAGTCGTCGAACTCAGAAGCCCATCGATGATGCAGCCCGTACTGAGCGACGCAATGCTCAGCTGGTCGGTGTCGAGCTGCACCGGCTGGTTCGGCCGGTAGGTGATGTCGCCCTGAACGCCCCAGGTGCCCAGCGTCGTGTTGAAGCTGAACCCGTACATCCGGATGTCTTCCGGATACTCGAAATACAAACCAATTCCCGGGTTTGTCGTATCCAAGCCGAGAATGATCTCAGAACCATCCACAGCCGCGAATCCCACACCGGGGACGTCCGCGGACTGTTGCGCCGTCAGCGCACAGTTTATAATTCCCGCAGCAAGGCCGGAGTTGGGTTGCACGACGATGGTGCCCGGAGCCTCACCGTAGAACAGCGAGAGGTCCGTGCCGACAACGCCGCCCGCCGGATTAGGATTGATCGCCGTGCCCGCGAGGAACGCCAATGCAGGCGGCAAGGTGGGACCGAAAACAGTGCCATATGTCGCACCGGCCGCGAACGGGCTTTGGAGCGGACCTGTCGGAGCGTTTACGACAGGAAAGAGCCCCACACCGTTGTAGAAATCGTTCGCAATGGCTTCGGCCGTGGCGAAGATGTTATTGGGATCATTTATCGATTGATTCATCTGCACTGCCGATGCAACCGTTGTGCCCAACGGAACACCGTAATACATGCCAGGCTGCACCGTCGGATCGGAGCCCGTCGCGATATTGCACCCGATATAAGCAAGAGGGCGCGACGTCGCGATGCTGGTCGTATTGCCGGTGCCGAGATAGGTGGTGAATTCAGCAGTCGCCGGATTGGCCCTTACACGCTGGCTGACAAGAGGCAGGCGTGAATGCGTGTTGGTGAAGTAGAAACCGAACTCGGTGTTGTTCAACGTTTCAGAGTACCAGCGCGCGGCCAGGCCGTACTGGCCCGAATCGCTGGCAAGGCGATCGCGGTCGCGGGCGACGATGGATGTATCGCCCATCGCGAGACGGAATGCTTCCGTGCTCCCGCCCGTCAAGGCTGTCCAGCCCCCGAGATTGGCGAGCGTCGTATTGTACGAGTTGAAATCGACAGCATTCTGACCGCAATCGCGGAATTGCGCGATCGGATCGGCAGATCCCGCCCAGGCAGCGTCAAAAGCCATCGAGACAAGGGTCGGCGAGCTACAATTACGCAGCATGTTGCCGCCGGGACCACCGGTCAGGAACCCGAAGCCCTGATTGCCACCGAGACCGCCACCCGAACCGGTAACATCGGAAGTCGAGAAGGGTGTGCCCGGCCGGTCGAGCTGATACTCGGCCTGCTGGAGCTGATAGAAAGCTTCGATCGACAGGTTGTAGGGCAGGCCGAGCGAGGCGTTGATCGCCCAGATCGGCAACAGGCCTTCCTTCACTTCGGCGCCCGGACGCCGGAACGCGTTGACGTCGATCGGCATCGAACCGTTGACGCCATTGAGGAGGAAGGTGCCTTCACCCCAGTTGATCACCTGCTTGCCGGCGCGCACCGTCAGCGGCAAGCCACCGACGTCGAAATTGCCGGCGACGTAGAGGTCGAGCAGGCGGATATCGCGCGCCGCGTCGGCCTTGCCGTCGACCAGGTTCGAACGGGCATAGGAGCTGTTCTGGTCCAGCACCGCGTCGTAGTAGGAATTGATACGGCTGAAGAACGTGAAGTTCTCCCACTTGACCTGGATGTCGTTGGTCATCTTGAAGATGCCGCTGGTCAGGTCGCCGCGGTCGAAATTGAGGCGGCCGTCATCGGTGTTGATCGAGCCCGCAACGGGAGTCGCCCAGCCGTTAAGATCCGCGGCACCGGCGTTTGTCGCGTAGCCGAGCGTGTTGCCGCTGTTGAACGCACCGCCAAATTCCGGCGTCACAGTTAAAGGCCCGCCATTCGACGTTGGCAGATACTTGTGGTTCATTTTCGCCGTCCGCATCGACACGCCGGCACTTACTGTGGTGTCGAAAAACACCTGAACGCTGCCGAAATTATATTCGAGAGCGTTGGCCGTGCCGGCCGATGCGATCAGCATTGCCGCTGCGGTGCTGCCAAGCAACGCCGTGCGCAAGCTTCCTTTTCTCATGGAGCGATCCTCCTCGATCCTCGATGGCTTCACTAACTTTGCGGGCTGGATCGGGAGGTGGTGCGGAACGTATTCCGACTGGTCCCCCCGGCCAGTCAGCATCCCTCAAGCGCTAGCCCACCTTCATTGGCCTTCCGAGTCAAGGCTGCGCGCGGGCGCTGGCGCGCCGATGCGTAACATTGCTGCGCACTATTGCAATTATGACACGGCTGTAATGAGGATATGGGAGAGTGTTAAAAAATATTGCGGCGCACACTGATTATATGCGACGCAGCATTTCAGAAAAAAGCGAATCAATCCGCGCGTTTGATGCGGGTGCCGGCCTTTAACTTTCCTTCCCACCCCCAATTTCGTCTTTGCCGGGCTCGACCCGGCAACCCAGAAGGCGCGCAAGCGCCGTCTATCTTCGCAAAGACTCTTTCCTTCCGTCCGCCGACTGGAATTTTTACGAAGAGGGACGCCGCTGCGCGGCTTCTGGACCCCCGGATCAAAGTCCGGGGGTGACAAGTTGGGGGTGATGGAAAGGGGAAAACGCAGGCACCATTCAATGCCCGCCGTGACCGCCGCCATATCCGGCCTTGCGCACCGTGGCCGATATGCCGATCTCGCCGGCCCTCTCGAAAACCAGCGTCAGCGGCACGGCGTCGCCTTCCGCCAGCGGCCCGTGGAGCCGGATCAGCATGATGTGCAGGCCCCCCGGCGCAAGGCGCACGGTCTCGCCGGCCGGCAGCGCAAGCCGGTCGAGCTTGCGCATCCGCATCACCATGCCGTCCATCGTCATATCGTGAATCTCGACCTTTTCCGCCACATCCGAGCGCACCTCGACAAGCGCGTCGTCGGCTTCGCCAGTATTTTCGAGGGTCAGATAGGCCGCACCCGTCGCCGTCACGCTGGCCCGCGCCCAGGGGTCGGAAACGACAATGCTTTCGCCGGCCGTGGCGGGCGCGGCAAAACCGGCAAGGGCAAGAGTGAGGAAGGCGGCGCGAAGGAGGGACGACATCATCGGCAGGGCTTTCGGCTGGGGCTTCGGGACGCCGCCACCCTAGCCCCAAATCGCCGCCGCCGCACCCGCGCCAGCCGCCATTCGGCATGGACATTCGGTCGCGGGGGCGCGGGGGCGCCTCACGGCCGTTCGCGTCCCGCGTGGCGCCAGCGCGCGACGATAGCCTCGAGCCCCGCGCGGTCGAGATTGGGACGGCTCCAGGAATCGGAGAAGGCGCGGTTGAGATTGCGCGGCACGCCCTGATCGCCGACATCGTTGAAGCGAATGCGCATCGGCATGGCGACGCCCTGCCCCAGCACGATCGCCTCGCGGTCGCCGAGCAGCGGCAGGAAGTCGAGCAGGTCGAGCGCACCGTCATGCGTGTTGGCGCGCATCACCTGCTGGTCGCGTTCGGTCGACAGCCGCATCGCGACCGCCGTGCTGCACTGTGAAAGGATTGTCGTGTCGAGTTCCGACGGACGCTGCGTCACGAGCGCCAGCGACAGCCCGTATTTGCGGCCCTCCTTGGCGATGCGCGACAGCGCCTGGCGCGTCGGCTCGAAACCCTGCCCCACCGATGCCGGCGCATAGCGATGCGCTTCCTCGCAGACCAGCAGCATCGGCAAGCCGCCCTTGCTCCACACCGCAAGATCGAAGGCAAGCCGCGCGATCACCGAAATCACCACGTCGAGAATTTCCGGCGGCACCGTCGAAAGATCGATCACGGTGATCGGCCTTCCATCATTCGGTACACGGAACAACCGGCCGAGAATGTCGGTCATCGTGTCCTGCACGGTCAGGCTGCCGAACATGAAACTGTAGCGCTGGTCGCTGGCCAGCGTTTCGATGCGCGATTTGAGCCGCCGGTAGGGAAGCGTCTTCTGCGTGCGTTCGAGCTTGCCGAGCTGCTCGTCGAGAACGGCGAGCACATCGGAAAGCCGGAATGGCGTCGGCGCATCGACCGTCATGCCGCTGAGGTCGCCCGGACGGCGCGCCAGTTGCCGGCTCGACGACGCATCCGAATAGCGCCGCTTCGCGGTCAGAACGGCGTCGCTGAGAATTTCGATTTCCGCATCGTGGTCGGCATCGCCGCTGGTCAGCGCCGCGGCAAGTTCCTGGAAGTTCAAAAGCCAGAACGGCAGATGCAGATTGGTCGGATCGATCAGTTCCGCCTTGTCACCGAACGCCGTCGGATATTCGTTGTGCACGTCGAGTACGACAACATGCGCGTGACTGTGCTGCGTCAGCACGCGTTGCAGGATCGCCGTCAACGCGCAGGACTTGCCGCATCCCGTCGTGCCGACGACGATGAAATGCTTGGCAAGCAGATCGTCGGTCAGGAAGCGCGCCGGTACATCCGGATCCTGGTAAAGCGTACCGACTTCGATGGTCGCGACATTGGGCTGCGTGTAGACGCGCGTCAGATCGTGGCGGTCGGCAAGCAGCACCCCGTCGCCGAGCGTCGGCAGATGCGTGACGCCGCGGCGGAAGCTCAACCGCCCGTCCTTCGGATCGAGAGCGACCTCGCCGGCGAGATTGATTTCGATGAGGCCGAGATCTTCGCCGCCGCTTGCGCCACCCATTGCCGGCGACGGCGCGCTGACCGCCGAGACAAGACCCACCACGGTCGCCGCCGGCGTCGGCACCTTGACGAGCTGACCGATCTCGACGCGAGGCTCTTCGGTGCCCGGCATCTTGTCGCGCTCGAGCACGGCGATCGCCTGCGATCCCGACACCGAAACAATGTGCGCGATGCGGCAGGGCGGCGCCGCCGGCACGCCGCGCCGTTCGATGAAGGGCGGCGCTTCCGGTTCGGCGGACCTGACCGGCAAACCGGCCTGCGGAGCGGGAGGAGGAACGGCGACACTCATTGCAGCAGGCCTTGACTGGACGATGGAGGTGTAGATGAAGCGGCTTGATCGGGTGTTTGCGGCGGCAAGGTAAAGAAGACCGTCGTGCCCTTGCCGGGCTCGCTGTGAACATGGAATTCGCCGCCGTGAAGCCGCGCCAGCGCCGCCGCGATCGGCAGGCCGAGGCCGGTGCCCTCATGGCCGCGCGCATAGCTCGACTGCACCTGCCCGAAGGGCGTCATCGCATAGGCGAGCTGTTCGTCCGACATGCCGATGCCGGTATCGGCAACCGCGACCGTCGCGCCGCCATCCGGCGCCCGCGTCGCGACCAGAACGATACGGCCGCCTTCGGGCGTGAACTTGTGGGCATTCGACAGAAGATTGATCAGCACCTGCTTGATGCGGCGGACATCGACCGGCACCTCCGGCAGGTTCTTGTCGGCCTTGACCTCGAGCACCTGGTTCTTCTCGCGCACGCGCGGCTCGATCAGAACCGTGCAGGCGTCGATCAGCTCGCGCAAGCCATACATCTCCGTCGACAGCGTGAAGGTGCCGCTCTCGATTTTCGAAATATCGAGAATGTCGGAAATGATGTTGAGCAGGTGGCGCCCGGCGCCGGCAATATGTTCGGCATATTCGCCGGTCTTTTCCGACGGCTTGCCGCTTGCGGCGATGTGCTGGATGAATTCCGAAAAACCGATGATCGCGTTCAAGGGCGTCCGGAGCTCATGGCTCATATTGGCGAGGAATTCGGATTTGGTGCGGCTCGCGGCGTCGGACTCGGTCTTGGCGGCCCGCAACGCGGCCTCCGACCGGCTTCGCGACATCAGCTGCCCGAGGTCCGTCGAATAATCCGCCAGCAGCGACTTGCGCCGCGCCGACAGCATATGTTTCTGGCCGTGCATTGCGGTTTTCAGCGTCCTGCCCGAGGGAGAGACCGGCCCTCAGCATACGCCCCGCCACCTTGCCCGGAAGTAAACGGAAAGAGGCGGGAAACCGCGATTTCGGCGGAGAACCGCCCGATGGATCAGCCGAGTGCCGTCTCGTTGGTCTCGCCGGTGCGGATGCGCACGACCTGTTCGAGCGGCTGCACGAATATCTTGCCGTCGCCGATCTTGCCGGTATTGGCCGCCCGCTCGATCTCGCGCACCGCCTTCTCCACCAGCGCCGCCGAAACGGCGACATCGATGCGGACTTTCGGCACTTCGGCGACGCTGTATTCGGCGCCGCGATAAATCTCGGTCTGGCCGCGCTGCCGGCCGAAGCCCGAAACCTGGGTCACCGTGATCCCCTCAATGCCGAGCGCGATCAGCGCATCGCGCAGTTCCTCGTATTTATGGGGCCGGATAATCGCCGTGATCATGCGCATCGGATAGCTCTTTTCATATTCAAGACCGTGAAGGACAAGCCGGCGTATGGCCTCCGAGCGGGAGGGCAGGTCGGCCTGTTCCCGGCGCCAGCGGTCGACGAGATTGTTGAACTCGGTCGAGGCGACGAGCTGGATTCTCTGGTCGAGTTTTTCCATATTCTTCTTTGTACTCCGCTCGGCGCAGGGATGGCAGATCCGCCGGCGGCGCCGAAAACACAAGAAAACTCAAGCTGTTCCGCCTTTTTGTAGCAGGCGTCCGGCAGCCTGTCTAAGGAATGTGTATTTGTTTGTTTTAAGCATATTGACAAACTTACACATCTTACTCATATTGATGGGGACCGAGGGACACTGAAAGGCCAACAGGAGGCTTCAATGACCGATCTCACCTACAGGGGTATCGCCCACCACGGCGAAAAGCAGGCCGGCGCCTCCGGCGGCGCGGCCCTGCGCTATCGAGGCGCCAGCTATCGCGCAACGCCCCATGACAAGCCGAAGGCCGACCACACCGGGCTTCGCTACCGGGGCGTTCCGCAACACGACTGACGGAAACCACCGCCCCTGCCAAATGTTGGAGGGTTGCCGTCCCCGACAGGCGTCCGGCGCGCGGTTCCGCAGGTCAAGGCCGTCCCTCGCAAAAGGGGCGGCCTTTTCCGTTTCGCGGCCATCAGACGACGCGGAAATTCCGGAATTGCCAGGGATCGGCCTCGTCGAGTTCTTCCTCGAAAAGCAGGCCCCGGTCGAGCAGCGGCGTCCAGTCGCTATAGGCGCCGGCCATCTTGCCGAGGTAAGGCCGGCAGATTTCGAGAATGCGTTCGAAATCCATTTCCTCCGGCTCGACGATCCAGCGCCCCGGATTCTCGATCGCCCAGACGACACCCGCCAGCACCGCCACCGTCACCTGCAGGCTGGTTGCATTGTTGTGCGGCGCCAGCGCCCGCGCCTCCCCGATCGAAAGCTGCGAGCCGTACCAATAGGCGCCGCGCGCATGACCCATCAGCAGCACGCCAAGCTCGTCCATGCCGGCGCTGATCTCGTCCATCATCAGCCGTTTCGACTTTTGCAGTTGCCAGTTCTTGCCGGCGAATTCATGCACCGACAAAACGGCATCGTCGCAAGGGTGATAGGCATAGTGAACGGTCGGCCGGTACTGCGCCTCGCCGTTCTGCCGCACGGTGAAATAATCGGCGAGCGAAATCGCCTCGCCATGCGTGATGAGAAAACCGTGATAGGGGCCCTCGTTCGGCGTCCAGCTTCGGACCCGCGTCGAGGCGCCCGGCCGCGTCAGATAGATCGCGCAGGCGGGGCCGCTCGCATGCCGGTGGCCGTCATCGGGAAAATGCCGTTCATGCGTGCCCCAGCCAAGTTCGGCCGGCTGGCAGCCTTCGCTGACGAAACCGTCGACCGACCAGGTGTTGACGAATTCGCCGATGCGCTTGGGTGTCGGCGACACTTGCGTATCCCGTTCGGCAATATGGATGACCTTGACGCCGAGCCGCGCCGAAAGCCGCGCCCAGTCCTCGCGCGTCTGCGGTTTCGCGACCGCCGTCTTCGTGTCCGCCGCGATATCGAGCAGCGCCTGTTTGACGAAATGCGACACAAGGCCCGGATTGGCGCCATGCGTCAGGATCGCGGTCGGCCCGCCCTCATGCTTCGCCTTCAGCGCCATCGCCTTCTCGCGCAATGCATAATTGGAACGTTGCGACGGCGGTTGCGATGCGTCCGTGTACTGACCGATCCAGGGCTCGATGCAGGTATCGAGATAAAGCGCGCCCTTCGCGCGGCAGAACTCGATGAGCGCGATGCTCGACACATCGACCGACAGATTGATCAGGAAGTCGCCTTCCGCCAGCAGCGGGTCGAGCACCGACAGATAGTTGCCCCGGCGCAGCGGCGTCACGGCGAAGCCGACGCCGTGGCTTTCGGCCACCTCGCGCCCGCCCTCGTCGGCGGTCAGGATCGAGATTTGCGACGGCGCGACATCGATATGCCGGAGCAGCAGCGGCAGCACGCCCTGCCCGATGCTTCCGAACCCGACAATGACGATGCGGCCCTCGAAGCGGGCGTGTTTGACGTCGGACGACATGCCTTGCCTCAATCTTGTCCGGGACAGGGATTCCGTTCGTGACGACTTCACGACAGAATTTTGACAGCGCGGTGACAGTGGGGGGTATGGTGCCGCTTGGGTGACTCGAACACCCGACCCCCTCATTACGAATGAGGTGCTCTACCAACTGAGCTAAAGCGGCGCCGGAGCGGCCCGGACCCTGAAAAAGCCCGGCCGCTCAAGGGCCTCAGATACCCCGCCCCGCCGCCTTTGGCAACAGCCCTATTCGGCGCTTTCCGGTTCTTCCACCGCCGCGGCCGGCGCAGGCGCGGGCTCGGCCAGTGCCGCGCCGAGAAAAGCCGCCACCGCGCCGGCGCTCTCCACCGGCACCTCTTCCATCGGCACATGGCCGACATTTTCGTAGATCACGAGCTCGGCATGCGGAATGCGTTCCTTGAACGTGTCGGCCGCCGCCACCGGAATGAGCAGGTCCTTGTCGCCCCAGATGATCAGGGTCGGCATCTCGATACCGCCGAGACGTTCGGAAAATGCCACTTCGTCGCGCGCCGAATAGCTGGCAAAGCGCATCCGCGTCGCGTCGCGATTGCCTTCATGGAGCGTCATGTCGAAATAGCGCGCCACCATTTCGTCGGTCACTTTCGACTGGTCGACGAAAACCTTGCGCACACCCTCCTCGACCACCGAACGCGGCAGCACATAGCGCATGATCTTGCTGAGCACCGGCATCCGCGCCAGCCGGAAGGCGAGCGGCGGGTCGGTGTCCTCGCGCACGACCGGCACGCCGGAGGAGTTGACGAGGATCAGCGCCGTGACGCGATCGGGATGCTCGAGCGCATAAAGCGCCGAAATGCCGCCGCCCATCGAATTGCCGCCGATCGCAAAGCGCGTCAGCCCGAGCGCTTCCGTCAGCTCGTGCACCGATGCAGCCATGCCTTCACGGCTGTAATCGTCGCCGGGCACGCGGCCGGTCAGGCCGTGTCCGGGCAGATCCATCGTGACGATCCGGTAGGTGCCGCCGAGCTCGGCGACCCAAGGTTCCCAGGTATGCAGCGAGGCGTTGGACCCGTGAACCAGCACCAGCGCCGGCCCCTCCGCATTGCCCTCGTCGCGGAAATGCACGCTGGCGCCCGATGGCAGCGTCGCGAATTGCGATGCGCCGCCGGCATATTTCCCGACAAGCTCCTCGCGCGGCACGTCGAACCGCATTACCGAAATGACGATCACGACAAACGCCAGCACGATCAGCGTCAGCGTCCCGGCCAATATCCGCTTCACCATTTGCGTTCCCCCTCCTGCACTTCGTCGGCATCCTCCGGGCCCGGATCGTCGGGCAGCGGCGGCTGAAAGGCAAGCGGCTCCTTTGGCGCCGCCCGCTCCGGCAGCGAAACGACAGGCGCCGCCGGTGCCTCCGTCCGCTCTACCTGTTGTTCGGCGTCCTGCCCGGAAGCGTCCGGTCGCGGTTCCTCGCGGGCGAGCGCGATCGCCGGCGCCGTCCAGACCAGCGCATCGAAAGCGCCGGACATCGGATCGATCGGCGACCAGCGCGGCGAACGATAATTCTCGCCCGTCCATTGCGGGTCCTGCGGCGCGTGAAGCGCGCGCGCGAGCCAGCCGCGCGCCGCGCCACGGTCGCCGAACGCGCCTTCCTCGATTTCCGCCATCAATTCGCAGATGCGCTGCGTCGGTGTCTCGGAGGCATCCGGCCCCGCATAGACGGCGAGCGCCGCGCGGGCCGCCGCCCAGTCGCGCGCACCGATGGCGCCGCGCGCAACCAGAATGCGGCTTTCGATGTGGTCGGGATTGCGCGCCGCGAGGACCCGCGCGCGAACCGCCCGGTCATAACCGCTTTCACCCTCGGTCATGTCGAGCCAGACATCGGCGAGTTCGGGATGGGGCTCTGCGTCCCATGCCGTCTCGATCAGCCGTATTGCCTTGCGCGCGCGTCCCGTCTCGCTGCACAGCCGCGCGGCAAGCGCAACCGTCGGCGCGAAAGCCGGTTCGAGAGCGACGGCGTCGAGCGCCAGCGCAACGGCTTTTTCAAGTGCTACCTTTCGCGCCTCGCCAGCCTGTCCGCGAGCAGCTTCCACCGCAGTCATTGCCTTGGCGGTCAGCAGAACGGCGCGGCGGCGGCGCGCCTTGTCGCGCGAAATGACTTTCGCCGAGACCTCGCGGTCGAGCGTGGCGAGCGCCGCATCCCAATCTTCTTCCGCCGCCTCGATCTCGAACACCGCCTGCGCCGCCCAGGGCGTCTGCGGCCGAAGCTCGAAGGCCCGACGCGCATGGGCAAGCGCCTGTTCGCGGTCGCCGGCGCGGCGCGCCTGTATGAAGAGCCCGCGCAAGCCGAGAAACGCCGTTTCGGGCGCTTCCAGCATACGTTCGAAATAGCCGGTGGCCGATTTTTCGTCGCCTTCGAGTTGTGCGGCCTGCGCCGCGAGCAACAGCGTCAGCGGCGGCGCGTCGAGAAGCTTGTGCGCCTGCGCGGCATAGCGCTTTGCCTCCGTCGCATCGCCGGCCGCGACCGCCACCATGCCGCGCGACAAGGCCAGAAAGCCTTTCTGCTGGCGGCGCTTTTCGAGAAACGCCGCGACGCTGGCCGGCGTATCGATGAATCCCGAGACGATGCGATAGACGAGAAGCACCAGAAAAGCCGCCAGCGCCATGACGCCGACACCGACGACGAAACTGGTGCGGATTTCGTAGCCGCGCCAATGCATCGTCAGATCGCCGGGATTGTCGGCAAGCCAGATCGCAAGCGCGCTCAAAAGCGCGACGACGATGAAGATGAAAATGGCGCGCAGCATCTAGGGCCTCACTCCCCGCCCGGCGCGAGGCGCGTCGCGACACGCGCCGCAAGATCGCGCAGCAGCATGTCGGCTTCGAGACGCGCGCGGGCATCCGCGAGCCAGCCCGCCGCCGCTTCGCGCGCCGGTCCCTGAAGCGCATCGCCTTCGGCGACGGCGCCCGCGAGATCATCGGTTTCGAGACGCTCTTCCATGCGCGCGACGATGGCCTCGGTCGTATCGCCGGAGATTTCGCCGGTGCGCCGGATCGTCACCAGCGATTTCGCATTGGCGACGAAGCGCGACCAGAGCCCGTCCGCGCCGGCGCGGCGTTCGGCATCGAAGATATTCTCGACCACCGAAGGGAACCGCGCCTTCAGCGCGGCGCGTGTCGCAACGCCGTCCGCCGCGACGCCGGACAAGGCATCGAGACCGGACTGACCAGGCAGGAAGCTTTCGACCGCATCGAGTTCTGTCTTGAACGGACCCGCCGTCTCGGCGGCGCGGGCGAGATTGGCGAGCGCCAGTCCGAGCGCCGCGCGCGCGGCCGCATCGGGATCGTCTTTCTTTTCTTCAAGCGCGACAATACGCCCTTCCATCGCCTCGGTCTGCGGTGCAAGCGTCGCGAGCCGCGCATCGAGCGCCTTCACCAACGCGTCGAGGCTGCCGACATGATCGGCAATGCCCGAAGGCGGCAGGCTGGCGGCCAGCGCATCGATCCGGTCCCGCGTCTCGCGCGCACTGCCGCGTGTGTCGTTGAGCGCGTCCTTCAGTGCCTGCTGCTCTTCGGCAAGCCGCGCGATTTGCGCGTCGGGCGCGGCGCCTTCGGCGGCAGTGATTTTTTCTTCCGCTGCATCGAGACGCGCCGCAAGAGATTGCGCGCGTTCGTCGAAGCCGCGCGCACTTTCGCCGTTACCGCTTTCGACCGCTTCAAGCCGCGCCGCGAGTTCGGCAAGCCTGTCGTCGGCGCCGGTGTCGGGTGCGGGCATTCCGAACCCGGCGAACCAGGCAAGCGCAAGCGCCAAGGCGGCGCCGCCGAAACCGGCGGCAGCGGCCAAGGCGAATCCACCGGCAGCGGACGCAGCGGATTTGCCCGGCGTATCGTCCGCCGCGTCGCCGCTGACCTCCTCGGCCGTGCCTTCGAGCGTACGCGGCTCCTTGCGCGGCTTCTCACCGCGCTGTCGCGCTTCCGCTTCGGGCTTCAGAAATTCCGGCTCAGGCCCTTTGCCGGCGTCGCTATCGTTTGAATCGGACATGAACAACCATCTGGGGGATCTGTATCGCTCCGGCGTCACTATAGAGGCTGAAACGCCGCCGGTCAGGACGAAGTTCCGCGGAAAATCAGGGCCCGAGCAGGTCGAGCAGCGCCGCCTGCTCCGGCCGGGCAGCTATTTTCACCGTAAGAAAGTTCGTATCGCCAAGCGCATCGGCGACGGCTTGCGACAGACAGAAGGCCGTCATGCAGGAAAGCGCCGCTTCGAGACCCGCCGTACGCACCAGCGACACGAACATTCGCGCCGTGCGCGGCGAATGAAGCAGGACGCCGTCCACGCCGCCTTCGGTCAAGGCCGTGCGCGCCGCCTCAGGCAGACGATCCGCCGCCACCGCCTCGTAAAGCACCACGCGCTCGACCGTGAAACCTTGAACCGCCAGCACCGCCCGGAGGTCGCCGGCAACCACACGCCCCGCCACATGCAACAGCGGTCCACCATCCGGCGAGAGTTCAAGACAGACAAGCGCCGCCAGCGCGTCGACATCTCCCTCCGCCGCCTCGACCCAGCGGAAACCGGCGTCGATCATCGCCTGCGCGCTCGCCGGGCCAACCGCGAGAACCCGCACATCCCTCAATGCCGCCGCCTGCGCCTGTCGCGCCAGCGCCCGCGCGCCATTGGCGCTGGTGACGAGCAGCGCCTGCCACGCGCGCATCGGCAATTCGGCATCGTCGAAGAACCGGACCGACATGACGGGCGCGGTGACCGCCTCATGGCCGCGTGCGGCGAGGAGCCGCGCGAGATCCGCCGCATCCTCTTCGGGCCGGATGACGAGAAGCCGCATCGGCTTCAAACCCCGCTGAAGAAATGCGGACTGGCGCGGGACTTCAGTTCGAGACCGGCGTCACGGCCGATGGCAACGGCATCCGCCGCAAGGCCCTCCCGCGCCGTTTCGAGCACTTCCGCGCCGTCCGGCGTCAGGATCATGCCGCGAAGCCGCATCCGCTCGCCCGAAATCTCGGCCAGCGCCGCGATCGGCGTCCGGCACGAACCGTCAAGCACGGCCAGCAGCGCACGTTCGGCGGCAACGCGCAGACCCGTTTCGCTGTGATGGATCTTCGCCAGCAGATGCGCCGCCTCGTCGTCGCCCGCGCGGCGTTCGATGCCGATGGCGCCTTGCGCGACCGCCGGCAGCATCTCCTCGGGCGATAGCGGCGCCGTTACCTTTTCCTGAAGCCCCATGCGGATGAGACCGGCCATCGCCAAGAGCGTCGCATCGGCAACGCCGTCGGCAAGCTTCGCAATCCGCGTGTCGACATTGCCGCGAAACGGCACCACGCGAATGTCGGGCCTGAGGGCGCGCACCTGTGCGGCGCGGCGGAGCGAGGAAGTGCCGACGACCGCGCCTTGCGGGAGCGCGGCGAGCGTCGCGGCCTTCGGCGACAGGAACGCATCGCGCGGATCGGCGCGCTCCAGCAGACAGTCGATCGTCAGCCCGTCCGGCAGTTTGGTCGGCATGTCCTTCATCGAATGGACGGCAATGTCGATCGAGGCATCGAGAAGCCGGTCCTCGATTTCCTGCGTGAAGAGGCCCTTGCCGCCGATTTCGGAAAGCGCCCGGTCCTGTGTGCGGTCGCCTTCGGTGCTGATGACGACGATCTCGGCCGCATGCTCGGCCGACAGATGCTGCACCTGCGCGATCCGCCGCGCGACCTCGTTGGCCTGGATCAGCGCGAGCTTCGAGCCTCTGGTGCCAATGCGGTAGCGGCGTTGCATGCGGGGTCTCTAAGGTTGTATGCCAGCGGGAAGATTTGCCGGGCGGCCAGCCGCCCGGGGCTCGTTATAGCCCGATTGTCCTCGCCGCGAGAGAGGAAAGCCGGGCTTTTTGGAATGCGAAACCCATGACGAAACCGCTCACCCTGCTCGGCATCGAGACAAGCTGCGACGAAACGGCCGCCGCGGTCGTGCGCCGTGGCGCGAGCGCGGACGCCAAGGGCGAAATTCTCTCCAACATCGTTTTCTCGCAGATCGCCGAACATGCGCCCTTTGGCGGCGTCGTGCCGGAAATCGCCGCCCGCGCCCATGTCGAACATCTCGACGGCTTGATCGCTCGGGCGCTGAAAGATGCCGGCGTCGACTGGGACGATCTCGACGGCGTGGCGGCAACCGCCGGACCCGGCCTGATCGGCGGCGTCATTGTCGGCCTGATGACGGCCAAGGGCATCGCGGCGGCGCGCGGGCTGCCGCTGCTGGCGGTCAATCATCTCGAAGGCCATGCGCTGACGGCCCGCCTGACCGACGGGCTGCCTTTTCCTTATCTGCTGCTGCTGGTCTCGGGTGGCCACAGCCAGCTTCTTGTGGTCGAAGGCGTCGGCAGCTATCGACGCCTCGGCACCACGGTCGACGATGCGGTGGGCGAGGCCTTCGACAAGGTCGCAAAGTTGCTCGGCCTCGGCTTTCCGGGCGGCCCGGCCGTCGAGCGCGCGGCGCGGGACGGCGACGCAACCCGTTTCCACCTGCCGCGACCGATGCTGAACCGGCCGGGCTGCGATCTTTCCTTCTCCGGTCTCAAAACCGCTGTCAGGCAGACGGCAGAAAGCCTCGGGCAATTGAACGACCGGGACCGCGCCGACATCGCCGCGTCCTTTCAGGCCGCCGTCGCAGACGTGCTGGCCGACCGCACCGAAAACGCGATGGCGCTGGCGAGCGAAACGATCCCGCCCGGTCACCGCCATCTGGTCGTCGCGGGCGGCGTCGCCGCCAATATGATATTGCGGGAACGTCTGAAGGTTTCGGCCCATGCCTGCGGCTACGAAATCGTCGTGCCGCCGCTGAAGCTCTGTACCGACAATGGCGCGATGATCGCCTGGGCTGGCGCCGAGCGGCTGGCGCTCGGCCTCACCGACCCGATCTCGGTGGGCCCACGCGCCCGCTGGCCGCTCGACCCGGAAGCGTTGCCGACGCGCGGCGCCGGCGTGAAAGCCTGAAAGGAATACGCATGAGCCTGCAGCTCCCGTTGATCGACCTGCTGCTCCGCTGGCAGATCAAGCGCCGCTTCCGCAAGAACCCCGATGTGAACCTGCTGCGCCCGCTGATGCTGCAGATGGAGCCAAGGGCATCGAAACTGCCAACGGACATCGTTTGCGAACCGCTGGATCTCGGCGGCGTTCCGGCCGAGAAGCTTTCTCTAGCGGATAGCCGCTCCGACGCGGCCTTTCTCTACATTCATGGCGGCGGCTTCGTCGCCGGCTCGCCGCGCACGCATCGCCCGCTCACCTGGCGCCTGGCGAAAGACATTGGTGTGCCGGTCTATGCGGTCGACTACCGGCTGGCGCCCGAACACCATTTCCCGGCAGGACTCGACGATTGCGTGACCGCCTACCGGGCGCTGCTGGAACGCGGACTGCCCGCCAAATCCCTTATTGTCGGCGGCGATTCGGCTGGCGGAAACCTGACGCTGGCGCTGGCGCTGCGTCTCAAGGCCGAGGGCCTGCCGATGCCGGCGGCGCTGGTCTGCCTGTCGCCCGCCACCGACACGACCGGCAGCGGGGCGTCGATGCGGTCCAACGCCGAGGCCGACGCGATATTCGTGCCGGAAATCATGGCCAGCCTGATGCCGGCCTATTGTCCGGGCGCAGAGGCGAAAAATCCCTATCTCTCACCGCTGTTCGGCGATGTATCCGGTTTTCCGCCGGTGCTCCTTCAGGTCGGCGAGCGTGAGATATTGAGGGACGACGCGGTCCGCATGGCCGCCGCGCTGAAAACCGCCGGCGCCGAGGCGACGCTCGAGGTCTGGCCGAAGGTCTGGCATGTCTGGCAGCTCAACGCCGACATGCTGCCCGAAGGCCGCGAGGCGATTACGCATATCGTGCGCTTCGCCCGCCAGCATCTCGGATGAAAAAAGAACCCCGCCGCGGGGGAGGCGGCGGGGTCAAGCGACCCTTGGGGGGCAAGGGTCCTGGGATCGCCGGGCTCCCTGAGGGGGAGGGGGAGGAGCCCGGACGGGGAAATCAGACGATGGTGGCGACGCCCGAGGTCTGCACGATCAGGGCGAACGTGTAGGCCACAAGCAGCGCGGCGGCGGCTTTGGCGGCGACGCGCTCCACGAGGGGGGAGAAGTTCCGGTTCTGCGTCATGGCGATGTTCTTTCGGATAGCGGGCGGCCGAGCCGCCCTCGATGGGGATGCCGTTCCCGCTCAGGCCGCGTACTGGGAGGCGATCTGAGCCAGGAAGACGAGCGAGTAACCGCCGACAGCGAGGGTGATGACGCGGTTGGTCAGCTTGCTGGAAATGTTGATCATGGCTCTTGCTCCTGTGTTCCTTGCCGGCGGGTCGGGTCCGGTGTCCCGCTGACAGAGGGGAAATGGGAGCCCTCTTCCGAAAAACAATGAATGAAATAAAAAATATTCAATCGTCAGGATTTATGTTGCTGCGGTGCAACAAATAACACCGTTCCAGCCTGTGTTTTGTTAACGAATTCAGTGTGATAGACGGCGCCACTGCAGCCTGGACAGGCCGGCGCAATGAAATAAAAATAAAGCGTTGGGAAGTAGTTTGGAGAGATTCAAGCTTCCGCGAGTTGCTTCAGCGGGTCGCAACAGGCGGCCCCGGCTTTCAATCCCGCGACGACGATTTGATAGACGCCTTCGAGTTCGCGCTCGAGCTTTTCAAGCGGCAGGCGCGTAAAAAGCTGCGGGTAGCTGAATTTCAGGGTAGCGGCCTGGATCATTTCGGCGGCAAATTCCGGATCGCTGACCTCGAATTCGCCGGACGCATTGCCGAGCTCGATGATCCGTGCAAGGACTTCGCGTTCCCGTTTCAGTCCCTCGTTGTGGAACTCTGGACGCTCGGCGGTGACGATCTGCGCCATCTCGACGATCTTCCGGTCCTCTTCGAGCTTGTGGAAAGTCTCGCGCAGATCCATGAAGAGAAAATCATGAAGGCGTTGCGACGCGGTGCGGCCGGGCATGGTCAGAATGCGCGCCAGATCGTCGGCGGTCTGCATCGACGCTTCGCGGCAGATCGCCTCGGCGATGTCGAGCTTGCCGGGAAAATAGCGGTAGAGATTGCCCGGCGACATTTCGCAATCGGCGGCGAGCTCGGCCATCGTCGTTTTGCTATAGCCGTAATGCGTGAAGCGCCGTTTGGCGGCCTGAATGATTTTTTCGTGCGTGGCATCGTGAGCGGTCATACAAATGATTGTAATGCGATCGAGTAAATAATCAACGAACCGTTCAATCGTTAGCGCCTGCAACAAAACGCAGGACGGAGGGCCCTGTTGGCCGGAAAACTTTCCAGACAGATCGAGAACATCGGCGTCGTCGGCGCAGGCGCATGGGGAACGGCGCTGGCGCAGGTGGCGGCGAAGGCCGGACGGCGGGTGACGCTGTGGGCGCGCGAGCCGGAAGTCGCCGACCGAATAAATGCCCGCCACGAAAACGCGATGTTCCTGCCCGGCATCGCGCTCGACCCGAATATCCGCGCAACGACGGCGCTTGGCGACATGGCTGCGGCCGATGCGCTGCTGATGGTGACGCCGGCCCAGCATATGCGCCGTGTACTGATGGAACTCGGCCCCGCGCTCGCCGCCGGCACGCCGGTCGTGCTCTGCGCCAAGGGCATCGAACAGGAAACGGGAAAGCTCCTGACCGAAGTGCTGGCCGAAGCCGCGCCGCGCGCCACGCCAGCGGTTCTTTCGGGTCCGAGCTTCGCCGCCGAAGTCGCGCGCGGACTGCCGACCGCGGTGACGCTGGCCTGCGCCGACGAGGGAACGGCCGAAGCGCTCGCCCATGCGATCGGCCTGCCGACCTTCCGGCCTTATTATTCTGCCGACCTGATCGGCGCCGAAATCGGCGGCGCGGTGAAAAACGTTCTGGCAATCGCCTGCGGCATCGTCGAGGGCAAGCAGTTCGGCGACAGCGCCCGCGCCGCACTGACGACGCGCGGTTTCGCGGAGCTGACGCGGCTCGGCCTTGCGATGGGCGCGCATGTCGAAACGCTGATGGGATTGTCGGGCCTCGGCGATCTGATCCTGACCTGCAATTCGCCGAAGTCGCGCAACATGTCGCTCGGCATGGCGCTCGGACAGGGAAAGACGCTGGCCGAGATCATGGGATCGCGCAACTCGGTCAGCGAGGGCGTCCATTCGGCAACCGCCGTCGTCGCGCTGGCGAAAAAACACAAGGTCGAAATGCCGATCGCCGAGGCGGTAACGGCCATCGTCACCGGCAAGGCGAGCGTCGACGAAGCGATTGCAGCGCTGCTGGCGCGCCCCGTCGGCCGCGAGGCTTGAGATTTTCTGGAAATGGAAACGGAACAACGCCCATGCTTTTTTGTCTGATCTGCACCGACAAGCCGAACGCGCTGGAACTGCGCCTCGCCAATCGCGACGCGCATCTGAAATACTGGGGTGCGGCGGGTTGCGTCAAAATCGGCGGACCCTTCACCAATGACGATGCGAGCGTGATGAACGGCTCGATGCTGGTGATCGACGTCGAAAACCGCGCGGCGGCCGAGAAGCTTGTCGAGAACGATCCCTACAACAAGGCCGGTCTCTTTCAACATACGGAAGTGCGCGCGTGGAAGTGGCTGCTCGGCCCCAAGGAATAAGGACGAAGGAATAACGGCGATGGCCTACTGGCTTTTCAAATCCGAACGCGAGACCTGGTCCTGGGACGAACAGAAGAAGAAGGGCGCCAAGGGCGAGCCCTGGACCGGCGTGCGCAACTATCAGGCCAACAACAACATGAAGGCGATGAGGAAGGGCGACCTCGGCTTCTTCTATCACTCGGGCGACGAGAAGAGCGTCGTCGGCATCGTCCGCGTCATCGGCGAACACCGGCCCGACCCGACCGACGAGAAGGGAAAGTTCGGCCTTGTCGACATCGAAGCCGTTTCAGACATGCCGAAACCGGTGACGCTTGCCGACGTCAAGGCCGAACCGGCGCTTGCCGAAATGGTGCTGGTGAAAAACTCACGCCTCTCGGTGCAACCGGTGACGGCGGCGGAATGGAAAACCATCTGCAAGATGGGCGGCCTGAAGAAGGCGCCGTAAAACGATCTTTGTACGGAATGATCGGGGCCGAATGGGACAGCGCCACTGCCTCGAATCGGGGATAAATCGGCCGACTGTCATCGTACTGTCAAAAATCTGTCACGCACCGGAATCGCACATGCACGCGTGACGAAACGAGAGACGAATCGAGAGATGAATTCGTCTCTCATTTCGTCGCGCCACCGCAACGCAACATCGACTTGTCCCCGCTGTGACGGAAATACACCAGCGCAGCGCTGCGCTGTGACGTTCGGGCGACAGCTGAGTTTGGTTCGTCCAAACCAAAGCTACTTCGCGAGACGCCGGTAGAGCTCGGAGTTACACCTGAGGCTGTCGCGGAAGTGCGCCATGACGCGTCGGCGGAAATCGCTCCGACGCCGACGAATGAGAAAATGCCATGACCGGGAAAAATTGAACGTCACAACTCCACCGCATGCTTTCTAAACCAGGCGGCAAGTTCCTGCTCGCCGATTTCGCCCGCCGCGAGACGGATAAAGGTTTCGTATTTTTCGGTCTGGCCTGCCTCGATGCGAAAGCCGTTGACGCGCAGAAAGGTAAAAGCTGCGACATAGGCCGTTCGCTTGTTGCCGTCGACAAAAGGGTGGTTTGCCGCAATCCCGTAAGCATAGGCTGCCGCCAGATCAAAAAGATCGGGTGCTTCGTAGGCAAATTTGTTGAGCGGACGGTTGAGTGCGGAGTCGAGCAAGCCCTCGTCGCGCACCCCCGAGCCGCCGCCATGCTCCGCAAGCTGACGAAGATGGAAACCGAGCACCGCAATGCGCAGAAGCCAGACGGGTTCCTTTCGATCCGCCACGCCCGCTTACTTCGCCAACGCCTTCAGCACATCGCGATCCTCGCGCATGACGGCCTCGGCCGCCTCCATCTGGCGTGCAAGGTCGGGATCGTAGGGCGTCAGCATGAAGCCTTCCGGCGTTTCGACCAGAAATAGGCTGTCGCCCTTTGCAGCGCGCAAACGCTCAAGCACTGCCTTGGGCAGGGCGACGCCGACCGAGTTGCCGATCTGGGTGAGCTTGACCGAAATCATGGCTGCCTTCCGTTTCATAACCGATGTTATTACGAATGTTATAACAAAAGCCGAACGCCGACAACCCCTCACGCCGCCTCGAATTTCCTGAAATCCTCGATCAGCCCCTTCGCCGAAAGCGCGAGGAGTTTTTCGCCGTCGGCGGGGTTGGCG
>JAHBYM010000110.1 GCA_019635975.1 Parvibaculum sp.
GCTTCCCAGTCCGGCCACCAGGAGCCCTTGTGGTCGGTGGCGCCTTCGATCCATTCGGCGGCGGTGGCGGGGAGGTTGTCGTTGGTCCAGTGGTTGTATTTGCCGGCTGCCGGCGGGTTGATGACGCCGGCGATGTGGCCGGAGCCGGCGCAGATGAAGCGCACCGGGCCGCCGAAGAGTTTCGTCGCCTTGTAGACGGAGTTGTAGGGCGAGATGTGGTCCTCGCGGCTCGATTGCAGATAGACCGGCACTTTGACTTTGTGCAGGTCGAGCGTTTCGCCGCCCAGCACCATGCGGCCTTCGGCAAGTTTGTTTTCGAGATAGCATTCGCGCAGATAGCCGACATGCATGGCCGACGGCAGGCGCGTTGCGTCGGCGTTCCAGAACAAGATGTCGAAGGGCATCGGCTCGCGGCCGAGCAGGTAGTTGTTGACGACATAGTTCCAGATCAGGTCGTTCGATCGCAGCATGTTGAAGGTCGAGGCCATGGTCGAGCCCTTCAGGTAGCCGCCTTCCTGGTGCATCTGGCGTTCGATGTCGGCGATCTGTTCCTCGTCGATGAAGACTTTCAACTCGCCGGCCTCGGTGAAATCCATCTGCGCGACAAGGAAGGTCGCCGACTTGATGCGGGTGTCGCCGCGCGCCGCCATGTGGGCGAGCGAGCACGCGAGCAGCGTGCCGCCGATGCAATAGCCGACCGCGTTGACTTCCTTCTCGCCGGTCGCCAGCTCCACCGCGTCGAGCGCCGCATAGACGCCTTCGGTCATGTAGTCCGCGAAGGTTTTCAGCGCGAGGCGCGCATCGGGGTTGACCCAGCTTGCGATGAAGACCGTGTAGCCGTTGTCGAGCGCATGCTTGATGAAGGATTTTTCGGGCGTCAGGTCGAGAATGTAATATTTGTTGATCCAGGGCGGGAAGATGACCAGCGGGCGCTTGTGGACCTTTTCGGTCGTCGGCTCATATTGAATGAGCTGCATCAACTCGTTCTGATAAATCACCTTGCCCGGCGTCGTGGCGATGTTGACGCCCAGCGTGAAGGCCGACATGTCGGTCTGCTGGATGTCGATATGGCCGTGGCCGCGCTCGATGTCTTCGAGCAGATGTTCCATGCCGGCGACGAGATTTTCGCCGTTGGAGTTCAGCGTCGTGCGCAGGATTTCCGGGTTAGTGAAAATAAAGTTCGAGGGCGAGACCGCGTTGGCGATCTGGCGGATGTAGAAGTCGGCTTGTTCGCGCGTATGCGGATCGACACCCTCGGCGGCGCGCACGCGGTCGGTCAGCCATTTGCCGGTCAGAAGATAGGCCTGCTTCATCAGGTCGAAGACGATGTTTTCCTGCCAGTCGGGATCGCGGAAGCGCTTGTCGCTGCGGCTCGGGGCGGCGACCGGCGGCACCTCCTCGCCGAGCAGGAAGCGGCGCGTCATCGCGCCGGCCAGCGTCAGATAGCCCTGCCAGAGCGCCGCCTGCGCCTCGAAGATTTTCGCCGGGTTGGCCATGTAGCTGCCGGCGATCGTCATCAGCGTGCGGCCGACGCGCTGCAGATCGTGCAGGCTGCGGTCGGCGCCGCCGGGCGAATCGTCGGCGTTCATCAACTGCCGCGCCGCCTTCTGGCCGAGCACGGCGGCCTGCATCAGGTTGAGGGCGAGCGCCCCCATGTCGGGCACGGCGTAGCTCAGGGGCGGGGCTTCGGCGGCGGGTTTTTCAGGCGCAGGCTTTTTGGACGAAGAGGGGCTTTTCTTGTGGCTTTTCGGGGGGCTCATCTGCAGTCCTTGGAGGGCGGCGGCGGGCGCTTTTCCTGTCGATATGGGGCGGTGGGCGCTTCTGTCACCCCCCTGTCACCGACAAATTGTTTCATCGCCGGAGCCTATACTATACGCTTGCACATGTCCGCCGGATGACGCCGCTTCGCGCGCGCAGGGGCGGGCGGGACGAAAGAAAATTCAAGGGAGTTCGAGAGATGTCCGCTCTGGCGAAGGTGGGGCCGGCGACGGCTGCGGTGCTTCTGGCGGGGCTCGCGCTCGGCGGCTGTTCGATGATTTCGGACGATGCCAAGCCCGAGGCGCTTTACGGCGGTACGCCCGCGCCGGCATCGGCGGATGCGACCTTCCCGGACCTGCGCAGCGTGCCGCAATCGGCGCCGCAGGCGACGCCGCCTGCCGAGCAACAGCAGATCGCCGACGGGCTTGCCGACGACCGCGACCAGGCGCGTTATGCCGACCAGCTTTTGCGTAGCGGCACCGCCGCGCCGGCCTCGTCGCGGCCCACCGGCCCCGTGCCGCCGCCGCTGCCGCCGCTTGAGAACATCCCGTCCGGCATGGAAGACAAGCGCGCGCTCTATGAGAATGCGCCGATCATTCCGATGCCGGCCCGTGGCGGCCATCGCGACATGACGGCCGTCTTCAAGATCGAGACGGCCGCGCGCGCACCGACCGCCGAGGAGGCCGCCACCGTGACCGAAGACGGCGCACCCGCCGCCACGCCGGCCCCGTCCTCCGGGGTCGATACCGGCCCGGAAATCACGCCCGCGCCGACCAAGCGGGTCGACGTCAAGCCGGTGATCGGCCAGCCGTAAAGGCGCCGGACGGCGCCCCGGCCGCGGCGGCCAGGTTTCCGCCGGATTTTCCACCTATCCGACTGCCGCAGGGCTTTGGCGGGGCGGGCTTTGGCGTTATAAGGGCGCCCTGTGCCCCGGCGCGTATCCCGCGCCCGTTCGCGTCTCCAGGAAGCTGCCATGAGCGAAGAGTTTCATCGCATAAAGCGTCTGCCGCCTTACGTCTTCGAGAGCGTCAACAAGCTCAAGGCCAAGGCGCGCGCCGACGGCCGCGACATCATCGATTTCGGCATGGGCAACCCCGACATGCCGACGCCGCCGCATATCGTCGAGAAGCTGGTCGAGGCGGTGCGCGATCCGAAGACGCATCGCTATTCGGCGTCGCGCGGCATTCCCGGCCTCCGGCGGGCGCAGGCCGCCTATTACCAGCGCCGCTTCGGCGTGACGCTCAACCCGGAAACCGAGGTCATCGCGACGCTCGGCTCGAAGGAAGGGCTCGCCAATCTTGCGCAGGCGATCACGGCGCCGGGCGACGTTATCCTCTGCCCGAACCCGAGCTATCCGATCCACGCCTTCGGCTTCATCATTTCCGGCGCCGTCATCCGCTCGGTGCCGTTCGAGAGCGAAACGGGTTTTTTCGACATGCTGGAGCGCGGCATCCGGCACAGCGTGCCGAAGCCGGTGGCGCTGGTCGTTTCCTATCCGTCCAATCCGACGGCGCAGGTGGCCGATCTCGATTTCTACCGCGAGGTGATCGCCTTCGCGGCGAAGCACGATCTCTTCGTGATTTCCGATCTCGCCTATTCGGAGATTTATTTCGACGGCAATCCACCGCCCTCGATCCTGCAGGTGCCGGGCGCGCGCGAGCGCACGGTCGAGTTCACCTCGCTGTCCAAGACCTATGCCATGCCCGGCTGGCGCATGGGCTTTGCGGTCGGCAATGAGCGGCTGATCAACGCGCTCGGCCGCGTCAAATCCTATCTCGACTACGGCGCCTTCACGCCGATCCAGGTGGCGGCGACGGCGGCGCTCAACGGCCCGCAGGATTGCGTGCGCGAAATTCGCGGCATCTATCAGAGCCGCCGCGATGTGCTGGTGGACAGCATGGCGCGGTCCGGCTGGGACATTCCCTCGCCGCCGGCCAGCATGTTCGCCTGGTCGCCGATCCCGGAAAAGTTTCGCCATCTCGGCTCGATGGGCTTTGCGACGCTGCTGCTCGAACAGGCCGACGTTGCCGTCGCGCCGGGCATCGGCTTCGGCGAGTATGGCGACGGGCATGTGCGCATCGGCCTTGTCGAGAACGAACAACGCATCCGGCAGGCGGCGCGCAACGTCAAGCGCATGATGACGCATGCCGACCAGATCATCGCCGAATATGAAGAGCGCGTCGGCATCAAGGGAAGCGTCGTGCCTCACCCCAGTTCAACGAGGGCGGGCCGGACGTGACAAAACCATTGCGGATCGGGATTGCCGGCCTCGGCACGGTGGGGGCGGGCGTGGTCAAGATTTTGGCCGCGCGGGGCGCTCATCTGGCTGCCGCGACCGGCCGGGCCATCGAAGTCGTGGCGGTGTCGGCGCGCGACAGCAACAAGGATCGCGGCATCGACCTTGCGGGCATCCGCTTCGAGCGCGATCCGCTGGCGCTGGCGGCGGCCGACGACATCGATGTCGTGGCCGAGATGATCGGCGGGTCGGAAGGCGTGGCGCGCGATCTCGTGGAAGCGGCGCTGAAGGCGGGCAAGCATGTCGTCACCGCCAACAAGGCGCTCCTCGCGCATCACGGCGCGGGCCTTGCGCGGCTTGCGGAAGCCAAGGGCGTCGCGCTCAATTACGAGGCGGCGGTGGCCGGCGGCATTCCGATCGTCAAGACGATGCGCGAGGCGCTGGCCGCCAACGAGATCCGCAGCATTCACGGCATTCTCAACGGCACCTGCAACTACATCCTGACCGAGATGGAGACGACGGGGCGCGACTTCGCCGATGTGCTGAAGGACGCGCAGGAACTCGGCTATGCCGAAGCCGATCCGTCGTTCGACGTGGGCGGCATCGACGCCGCGCACAAGCTGGCGATCCTGACCAGCCTCGCCTTCGGCACGGAGGTCGATTTCGGCGCCGTGCAGATCGAGGGCATCGAGAAGATCAGCGCCACCGACATCTCCTTCGCGCGCGAGTTCGGCTACAAGATCCGGCTGCTGGCCATCGCCGAGAAGCTTGAAGGCGGCATCGTGCAGCGGGTGCATCCGGCGCTGGTGCCGGACGGGACGCCGCTTGCGGCCGTGTCGGGCGTCTACAACGCCGTGGCGGTCGATGGCGACCGGGTGGGGCACATGGTGCTTGAGGGCCGCGGCGCCGGCGAGGGGCCGACGGCATCGGCCGTCATCTCCGACATTGCCGACATCGCGCGCGGGCTGGTGCTGGCACCCTTCATCGTGTCGGCGGATGGGTTGAAGAAGCTGGTGCAACCGCCCGTGGATACACATAAAAAAGCGTTTTACCTTCGGGTGCGGGCGATGGACCGGGCCGGCAGCATGGCCGCCATCACGCAGGCGCTGGCGCAGGCGTCGGTGTCGATCGAGCGCATCGTGCAGCGCGGCGACCGGCAGGATGGCAGCGGCCGTCTGCCCGTCGTTTTCGTGACCCACGAGACCGACGAGGGCACAATGGCCCGCGCGCGGGCACATTTGGCAGAACATGAAGATGTGGCGGGTACGCCGCTGGTTTTGAGAATAGAAGACGGGGAGCTGCGCTGAGAGGCGGGGCCGACAAAACACGCCCATAAGCAAGGGCGAAGACCTGATGGGGATTTAGATGGCGACGAAGATTACGAACCTGAACCGCATGCTGGCGCTCGAGATGGGGCGCGTCACGGAGCGCGCGGCGGTTCGGTCGTCCTTGTGGGTCGGCCGCGGCGACGAGAAGTCGGCCGATCAGGCCGCCGTCGACGCGATGCGCAAGGAACTCAATGTGCTCGATATCGACGGCGTCGTCGTGATCGGCGAGGGCGAGCGCGACGAGGCGCCGATGCTTTACATCGGCGAGAAGGTCGGCACCGGCAAGGGCCCCAAGGTCGACATCGCGCTCGATCCGCTGGAAGGGACGACGCTGACCGCCAAGGCGATGCCGAACGCGATGACCGTGCTGGCGGCGGCGGAAGGCGGCACGCTGCTTCATGCGCCCGATTGCTACATGGACAAGATCGCCATTGGCGGCGGCTTTCCGGATGGTCTTGTCGATCTCGACGCGACGCCGGCGGAAAACCTCAAGGCGCTGGCGAAAGCCAAGAAGGTCGATGTGCCGGAACTCACGGTCTGCATTCTCGACCGGCCGCGCCATGCCGATCTGATCCGCGCGGTGCGCGAATGCGGCGCCCGGGTGACGCTGATCACCGATGGCGACATTGCCGGCGTCATTGCGACGACCGATGCCGAGACCGGGGTCGACCTCTATATGGGGGTCGGCGGAGCGCCGGAAGGCGTGCTGGCGGCGGCGGCGCTCCGGTGCATCGGCGGCCAGATGCAGGGCCGCCTCGTCACCGCGGTCGAGGAACAGAAGGTTCGCGCCGCCAAGATGGGCGTCAAGGATTTCAACAAGAAGTACACGATGGGCGAGATGGCGTCGGGCGACGTGATTTTCGCCGCCACCGGCGTCACCGATGGCTGGCTGCTCGACGGCGTGCATCATGTGAATGGCGGCGTCACCACGCACACCATCGTCATGCGCTCGGCGACCGGTACGGTCCGGCGGCTCAAGTCCTTCCATTCCAATATCGAGAAGTTCGGCTAGGCCGGGAGCTTGCAAGGAGGCGCGGTGTCCGGGGCGTTGACGAGACATTTTCTCGGCGTCGACCGGTCCGTCACGGGCCGCGCCTGGGTGAGCCGTCTGGCCGACGACCGGCTGGCGCTGGCGATTGCGCAGCGCGAGGGCCTGCCGGAAATCGTTGCGCGCGTGCTGGCGGGGCGCGGCGTCGCGCCCGAGGATTGCGCGGCCTATCTGGCGCCGTCGCTGAAAAGCCTGATGCCCGATCCCCGCGTTCTCATCGACATGGACAAGGCGGCGTCGCGCGTCGCAAAGGCGATCATCGATGGCGAGAAGGTGGCGGTCTTCGGCGACTATGATGTCGACGGCGCGACGTCGTCCGCCTTGCTCTACCGTTTCTTCCGCGCCGTCGGCAGCGAACTTCGCGTCTACATCCCCGATCGCATCCGCGAAGGCTACGGGCCAAATGCGCCGGCGCTTTTGCGGTTGAAGCAGGAAGGCATCGACCTCCTCCTCACGGTCGATTGCGGCACCATGGCGCACAAGGCGCTGGGACTTGCGGCCGATGCGGGGCTTCCCTCCGTCGTCATCGACCATCATCAGGCCGAGCCCGCATTGCCGCCGGCCTATGCGCTGGTCAATCCGAACCGTCTCGACGACGAGAGCGGCCTCGGCCAGCTTGCCGCCGTCGGCGTCGCCTTTCTCTTTATCGTCGCCGTCAACCGGGCGCTGCGCGAAGCGGGCTACTATGCCGGCCGCGACGAACCCGACTTGATGCAATGGCTCGACCTTGTGGCGCTCGGCACGGTTTGCGACGTGGTGCCGCTGACGGGTCTCAACCGCGCTTTCGTCGCGCAGGGGCTTCGCGTCATGGGGCGGCGGCGCAACATCGGCATGGCGGCGCTTGCCGATGTGGCGCGGACGAACGGCGCGCCCTCGACCTATCATCTCGGTTTCCTGCTCGGGCCGCGCGTCAATGCGGGCGGCCGCGTCGGCCGCGCCGATCTCGGGGCGCGGCTTCTGGTGACGGAAGACGAGGAAGAAGCGCGTCACCTTGCCGAAGAACTCAATGTGATGAATGCCGAGCGTCAGGCAATCGAGGCGCAGGTGCTGGAAGAAGCGCTGACGCAGGTCGATCAGCGGCTGTCGGCGTCGCGCGCCAATGCGCTGCCGCCGCTCATACTGGCGCAGGCGGCGGGCTGGCATCCCGGCGTCATCGGCATCGTGGCGAGCCGCCTCAAAGACAAATACGACCGGCCGTCGATGGTGCTGGCTTTCGATGCGAAGGGCGAGGGCAAGGGCTCGGGCCGCTCCATTCCGGGTGTCGATCTCGGCCGCGCTGTCACGGCGGCGCTGGAAGCGGGGCTTCTCGTCAATGGCGGCGGCCATGCGATGGCGGCCGGTGTCACGCTAACCGAGGACAAGCTTGAGGCTTTCGAGGATTTCCTGACGAAGCGCCTCGAAGATGCGGTCAGTGCGGCCTCGGAGGCAAAGGCGCTGCGGCTCGACGGCGCATTGTCAGCACGCGGCGCGACGCGCGACCTCTACGATCTCATCCAGCAAGCGGGGCCTTACGGCGCCGGCAATGCCGAGCCGCGATTCGCCGTGCCGTCGGTGCGCGTCGTGAAGGCCGACATTGTCGGCCGCGCGCATGTGCGCTGCATCCTGACGGGCGAGGATGGCGGGCGGCTGAAGGCCATCGCCTTCCGCGCCGCCGAGACGCCGCTCGGGCAGGCGCTGATGGACCGGGGCAGCGGCTTGCTGCATGTCGCGGGGCGGCTCACCGCCGACGACTGGCAGGGAAAACGCGACGTGCAGCTGACGCTCGAGGACGCCGTTCCGACGCGGGATGCGACGCCCTGAAATTGCAGGTGAAAATTCCGGCTTTTCGGCGGGTTTCCGGGGGGTTGCCAGCCGCGCCCCGGCCCCTTATAAGGCCCGCTCATGGCCGGTTCGCCCGGCCTCAGCGTGCG
>JAHBYM010000111.1 GCA_019635975.1 Parvibaculum sp.
CCGCGCGTCGATCTCCTCGGCGCCCGCGCCGGAAACCTTGCCGACTGCCGTGATGACGCCATTGTCGATGGCGATATCGGCCGCGAAAGGCGCGGCCCCCGTGCCGTCGTAAACGGTGCCGCCGCGGATCACGATGTCATGCTGGCGAGACGTGCTGCTCATGGGGGTTCCCTCCCGGAATGCTCTGAATGGCGTTTGGAGGGAGGATAGCGGAAATGGGCCGGTGCTGACACCGGATTGAAAGGCGCGCGCGGCGGGGTGGGGTGCCTTAAAATGTCAACTTTCATATTGACAAAAATAATTTATTGTATAGGAATAACTAATCAAAAATGTAAATACGTCAATATATAGATTTACAAAATGACCGTAAAACGCCTCGCCGCCCAACAATATCGCGCCATTGCCGACCGCGCCGCGCCTCTCGCGCGGGTGACCCTGCCGGACGATGGCTGGATCGCGACCGTCCGCAAGGCGCTCGGCATGTCGGGCGCCGAACTGGCGCGCCGCCTCGGCGTCACGCGCGCGCGCGTTTCGCAGGCCGAACAGGCCGAACGCGAGGGCGGCGTCAGCCTGAAGACGATGCAGGCGATGGCCGAAGCCATGGGCTGCCGCTTCGTCTATGCGATCGTGCCGGTGGAAGGCCGCATCGAAGGCGTCGTCGCTGCGCAGGCGCGCAAGAAGGCGGAGGCGCTGGTGGCGCGCGCCAGCACCCATATGGCGCTGGAGCGGCAGGCGCTGCCTGCGAAGAAGAACAAGGCGGAGGTGGCGCGGGTTGCCCGCGCGCTGATGGAAGACCCGCCGCCCGGCTTCTGGTCGGAGAAATGAGCGGCGCCGCGGACGAACCCGACGGCGCGACGCCGCTCGACCCCGACGAACGCTTCCATCACCGGCTGGTTTCCATTCATCTCTTCGCCAATGGAAATGGCCGCCATGCGCGCATTACCGCCGACATTTATATCACGGAGAACTTCGACCACGCTCCGATAGACTGGGCGACAGGACACGACCTTCTGCACACGAATGAACGTCGCGACACCTATATCGCCGGGCTGCGGGCGGCGGCTAGAGGCGCGTACGGGCCGTTGCTTGAATTTGTGGGGATGTGAGCAGCAGATTGAGAACAAGAGGAGAAAATCCCCTAGACCGCCGTGAATTGACTTGCATTGCTATCGTTGAAGAGGGGAATTTGGAAGAATGGTAGAAGATTAACGGTGTGTCGAAACGACTCCAGCGGGACAATAAAAAATCAGAGAGTCTCGCTTGACGAAAAATATCGTGGCAGTTCTCTCAAACATTCATGCTCACATGGAAATGCAAAATGAGTCGAACACCCAAAACAAAAATAGATACTTTCATGATGATAATTGCCGATCAAAACGGAGGTAAGAGCAATCAAATAAGAAGTATCTTTGAGGGATTTGATCTCGCTCACCAATATGGTGGTTACCCGACCGCTCGCAACATCGCGAAGAAATACTATGTGCATCCAGATATCGACCTCTATGTGCGCTTGTCATCTTGGCACGAGAAAGGCAAGCAATACCCGGACGTAAAATCAGACTTGGAATCTGGCTACATTGAATTTCGACGCCGATACAAAGTTCTTGTCCCGGCGCAAGTTACCGGGACATCTGCGCTTGTCGGCGGGGAGAACTTATTTATAAAAATTGTTTCAGACTTTGATATCCGTCGCGCATACGCAATTTGGCTGAGTCCTGATCGCTCAGATCAACGTCCCTTTGGACTTGGCGAAGAATTTGCCGAATTCATGACTCGGCACCGGCATATCTCAGCGTTGGCGCTCGACTCGCTTGCGCTACATCCAAGCAAGGAGCCGAAAAAGAACTCAATCAACGAGCGACTGTTATCCGATCTACTATTTAGAACTTAGTTCTCCCTATGACGAAGAATGCAATAGTATGAGAAAAAGCGCTATCTGGATTCTTCCACGACTTCTATGGCGCCTGATTTCACCCGAAGACGTTCACGACGTCTGCTGCTTCCCGCGGTTCTGTATCCCCTCGCGCCGCGCGGCGATTTCTTCCGGTGCGACCGATTTGTTGGCGGCGTTGGAAAACTGCCGCTCGGTCTTGAGCGCGGTGCCGAAAGCTTCAGCGAAGCCGTCGTCGATCAGCTTCTTGTAGGCGGGCAGGCATTGCGGCACGACCGAGAGCATGTCCTCGGCGAGCTTGGCCGCCGTCGGCAGCAATTCCTCGGCCGGCACGACGCGGTTGACGAGGCCCCAGTCATTGGCCTGTTGGGCGGAGAGGAAATTCCCGGTCAGCGACAATTCCTTGGCGCGGTAGATGCCGATGGCGCGGCTGAGCTTCTGGCTGAGGCCCCAGCCGGGCAGGATGCCGACGCGGGCATGCGTGTCGGCGAAGCGCGCGTTCTCCGAACAGATCAGCACGTCGCAGGCAATGGCGAGTTCGAAACCGCCGGTAATGGCGACGCCGTTGATCGCGCCGATGACCGGGCCCGAGAAACGGCCGATCGAAGTGACCGGGTCCTTGTCGCCGATGGTCGAATTGACGCCGCCTGAATTTCCGCCGACGGCGCTGGCGTCGCCCCCCAGCTCCTTGAGGTCGAGCCCGGCGCAGAAGGCCTTGCCGGCGCCGGTCAGGATCGCGACGCGGATGTTTTCATCCGCCTCAAGCGCCTCGAAGGTCTCGGCGATGGCGCGGCGCAGATCGCGCGACAGCGCGTTCATGGCGCCGGGGCGGTTCAGCGTGACGGTGGCGATGCCGCCGGATTTCTCGACCAGGATGACGGGCTCGGACATGGGGGCACTCCTCGATGAAATGGCTTTGCGCCTGTTCTATCGGGATCGGGAAGCGCGGGCAAACCGATCTTCACCCGAGAAATCCGGCGAGCCCCACGCCGATGAAATTGGCGATCGCATAGCCGAAAACGCCGAGCAGAACGCCCGGCGTCACCAGCAGCCGCCAGCGCTGGCTTGCCGCCATCGCCGCCGCGGTCGCCGGGCCGACCGCCACCGCATTGGACGCGATCAGCGCTTCGGCAAGGTCGATGCGGAAAATCTTCGCGCCCGCCAGCACGACCGCGAGATGCACCGTTGCCATGACAAGGACGAAGAAGAAGATCGGCAGGGCCGTCTGCACCATCAGCACGACATCGGCGCCGGCGCCGATGACGCCGAAAAACACATACATGAAGAACATGCCGAGATCGAAGCCGCCCCTGAGCCGGGCGAGAAAGGCCGGGAAGAGATTGGCGAGTGCGAGCGCAATCAGCGTGATGAAGAGAACCGAATAGCCGGGCATCCCGAGCATCTCGCCGATGAGCCTGCCGCCAAAGGCGCAAGCCGCGGCGAGGAAAAGCAGCGTTGCCAGCGCGCCCATGTCGAGCGGCGGCTTCGCCTCCTCCTTGTGCGCGACGCCGTCGTCGCCCGCTTCGATGATCTTCGACGGGATGAAACGCAGGAGCGCGCGCGAACCCGCCATCGTCAGAATGGCGGCCATGAAGACGACCATGACGACGGCGTCGGTCGCCGCCATGGTGGCGATCAACGCGCCGTTTTCATTGAGGCCGAGCGCCTGGGAAACGGCGGCGAAATTCATCGAACCGCCGATCCAGCTTGCGCCGAGCGTCGCCGCGATGCGGTTGGCGTCGGGCCCGAGATCGATCAGATAAAAACCGGCAAGGACGCCCGCCACCGTGCCCGCGACCGCGACGCCGAAGGCGGCGATCATCATGCCGGCCTCGCTGATGAGCTTGCGGATGTCGGCATGGAAGAGCAGCAGCGGAATGGCGAGGCTGACCGCATAGGTCCAGACCATGTCGTGAAACGGCGAGGCGAAGGGCACGATGCGCAGATTGGCGAGCAGCGTGCCGGCAAGGATCGTCAGCACCACGCCCGAAAGCCATTGCCCGAGCCGCGTGCGCTCCGACCAGAAGCCGAAAGCGGCGAGCCCGAGAAACGCAAACAGAAGGCCGAACATATTGTCGGCGGCAATCAGCGGCAGTTCCATGTGGCGTTCCCCGGCAACCTTCGATTCGAATATGTCCATCATGCGGCAGGTTCGCCGCAGTGCAAGCGCCACGAGAGTTTCGCGCCACCCGCCCCTGGGGGGCGGGTCGAAAAATTCAAACGAAGTGCGGAATTTTTCGGGGCGGGGGAGCGGCTTCTCGCTTTACCCCGCCCCGAAATTTGTTCCGCTTAACACTGCGCAAATTTCCACCCTCCCCCAAGGGGAGGGTGGAACAAACGCATTTGCGTTTGGAATTCCGTGTCGTCAATAAGCGACAGTGAGCGCGATCGAGCCGAACTGGTCGGGCTTGGGCTGACCCTTGTATTCCTTGCTGCGGAAGACATGGGTGAAGCTGAGGCGGGCATGTCCATGGACGATGGCGAAGCCGGCCTTGAGGTCGTAGACGAAATTTTCCTTGTCGATGCTGACGCTGTCGCGAAACGTGTTGCCGTCGAGGAAAATGTCGCGCGCGACAGCGCGGCCCTCGACGCCGGCAAAGAGATAGCAATGGCAGCCGGACGAGCCGTCGGTCTCGAACCATTCCGAGCCGCCGGTGCCGGGATAAATGCGCGTCGGACCGAATTCGTCGGGCAGGTGCGGCCCGATGCGGAACGTGCCGCCGATACCGGCATAGGTCTGCACATTGCCGAGCGAGACGACGGTGTAGGGGATGACGTCGGTCTGCCAGCCGAGCAGCGGTCCGGGCGCGAGCGTCTTGCTGCGCCAGGCACGCTCGAAGCTGAGATTGACGCCGATCTCGTCGCGAATCTGGTTGTGCCAGCCATTGGCCTTGTCGGCGCCGATGACCTTGTGCCAGTCGTTCTGCACCCACTCGCCCTGTGCCGCCGGACCGACGACGCCGATATCGAGTTTCCAGTTGTCCTGCCAGGCTTCGCCCGTGTCGCTGCGCCGGTAGCTCTGCAACGAAAAGGTCAGATGCGCCCAGGCCGCATAGGGCCGCTCATTTGGCAGATATGCCGCGCTCGCTGTGTCGTCGGGCGTGAAGATCGCATGACCGAAGGCGACGCCGACGCGATGCACGGGCTTGCCGGAAAGGGGCGTGGGGAAAAGCAGCGAATAAAGCGGCGGCGCCGAAAAATCGGTCAGCCATTTCGGCAGGTCGTCGCGCGGCGCCGACAGCCAGGCGAGCCTGAGGCCGTTGGTGTAGTGCCGATCGGTATTGGAAAGATTGGCGAAGAGGTCGTTCTCGACCTGCATCGTCACAAAGGCTTTTTGGTCCGTATCGCCGGCCGCCGGCGCAGGGTCGGCGAGCGCAGGCAGCGCGGCAATGCCGAAGGCGGCGCCGGCAAGCACGGCGCGGGCGGCGGAAAAGACGGTCATCGGGAAAACCCCCATCGGCGATGCGGACGCAATGGGCGCGAAGCGGCTTGACGCCGGGCGGCCCGCGCCTGTCCAATACCATGCTCAAACACGGAAAACAAAAAACAAGGCGCAAAGACGCCGGCAGGGAGGAATTTTCATGGCGGTTGCGGAAGCAGCGCCCGCGTGGAGCCGCGAGGACGCGGCGGCGGCGGGCATGGTGGTGGCGTGGCACGCGCGCCAGGCGCCGGACCGGCCGGCGATTATTTCGCAGGCGGGCAACCGCACCTATGGCGAATTGAATGCGCGCGCCAACAAGCTGGTGCGCGCGCTCAGGCGTGCGGGGCTCAAAGCCGGCGACGCGGTGGCGCTGCTTTGTTCGAACCGGCCGGAATTCGTCGAGACGGTGGCGGCCTGCGCGCGCGGCGGCTTCCGCCTGACGCCGGTCAACTGGCATCTGAAAGGCTCGGAGGTTGGCTACATCGTCGACAATTGCGAGGCGAAGGCCTTCATCGCCGATGCGCGCTTCCCGGCGTCCGCTGCCGAAGCGGCGGCGGCGAAGGGGCTCGTCGCGAAGCTTGCGGTCGGCGGCGCGCTGCCGGGCTTCACGGCATACGATGAGGCGGTGGAGGCGGAAGACGGCGCCGACCTCGCCGATCCGGTGCTCGGTACACAGATGATGTATACTTCGGGAACGACCGGTCATCCGAAAGGCGTCTACCGAAGGCAGGCCGCACCCCTCTCGCCGCTGCTGGTCAAGCTGACCGAAACGGCGGCCTTTCGCGAAGGCGACCTCGCGCTGGTCACGGGCCCGCTTTATCACGCGGCACCGCTGGCCTTGAACATGAGCTTCCCGCTCAATGCCGGCGTCGGCTGCGTGCTGATGGACAAATGGGACGCGGAGGAAACGCTGCGCCTCGTCGCCGAATACCGCATCACGCATACGCATGTGGTGCCGACCATGCTGCACCGGATGCTGCAACTGCCGGAAACCACGAAAGCGAAATACGACATATCCTCCTTGCGCTGGATCTTGCATGGCGCCGCGCCTTGCCCTGCGCATGTGAAGGAAGGTTCGATCGCCTGGTTCGGCCCGGTGGTGTTCGAGTATTACGCGGCGACCGAAGGCGGCGGCATTTTCGTCGATAGCCATGAATGGCCGGCGAAGAAGGGCACGGTGGGGAAACCCTTGCCCGGCGTCGTCGTCGAAGTGCATGACGAGGACGGAAAGCCGGTGAAGCCGCGCGATGTCGGCACGATCTATTTCAAGGCGCCGGAAACCGGCCGCTTCGAATATTTCAAGGCGCCCGAAAAGACCGACGGCGCCTATCGCGGCGATTTCTACACTATGGGCGACATGGGTTATATCGACGAGGACGGTTTCCTGTTCCTCACCGGCCGCAGCGCCGAGGTCATCATCTCGGGCGGCGTCAACATCTACCCGGCAGAAATAGACCAGGAGATTTTGAAACATCCGGCGGTGGCGGATGCGGCCGCCGTCGGCGTACCCAATGAGGAATGGGGCGAGGAGGTGAAGCTCGTCGTCGAGTTGAACGAGGGCTACAAGCCCGACGCGGCGATGGCGCGGGAACTGCTCGAATTCGCCGCCGCAAACTTGCCCGGCTATCAGCGCCCGCGCTCGGTCGATTTCATGGCCGAACTGCCGCGCATGCCGAGCGGCAAGGTGCTGAGACGCACCATCCGCGACGCCTATTGGCAAGGCGACAAGAAAATCTGAAAGCGAAGCAGGGGAGGAGAAGATGGCGGGCATTTGCGAAGGCCGCGTGGTGATCGTCACCGGCGGCGCGCGCGGGTTGGGCCGCGAATACTGCCTCGAATATGCGCGGCAGGGCGCCAAGGTGGTGGTCAACGATCTCGGCGGCGCGCGCGACGGCGAAGGCCGCTCGGCGGGCCCCGCCGAAGATGTCGCCAACGAAATCAGGGCTATGGGCGGCGAGGCGGTGGCGAACGGCGACGACGTCTCCGACTGGGAGGGCGCCAAACGCATGATCGACCAGGCGATCTCGACCTATGGCACGCTCGACGTGCTGGTCAACAATGCCGGCATCCTGCGCGACCGCATGATTTTCAACATGACGATCGACGAGTGGGACGCGGTCATCAAGGTGCATTTGCGCGGCACCTTCTGCCCGATGCGCCATGCCGTCGGCTATTGGCGCGAACGCGCCAAGGCCGGCGAGACGAACGATGCACGCATCATCAACACGACTTCGGTGTCGGGCCTTTTCTGCAATCCGGGGCAGACCAATTACGGTGCGGCGAAAGCCGGCATCGCCTCCATGTCGCTGATCGCGGCGAAGGAACTGATCCGCTACGGCGTCACCGTCAACGCAATTTCGCCCGGCGCGCTGACGCGGCTGACCGAAGACCTCGGGCCGCCGGAAGAATTGAAGCCCGGCGAATGGAACCCGCGCGATCCCTCGAATGTCGCGCCCATCGTCGTCTGGCTGGGCTCGGCCGAAGCGCGCGATGTGACGGGCCAGGTTTTCGAGTCGATGCGCGGCAGGCTCTGCGTCTATGAAGGCTGGCACCGCGGGCCCACCGTCGAACAGGAGGCCCGCTTCGATCCGGCAAAGCTCGGTCCCATCGTCAAGAAGATGCTGGCCGACCGCCGCCCGGACCAGAAGATGGGCGAGGGGTAGGGGAACATCGGAGAGATTTGAGTGGAAGCTCTTATTCTTCTTCCCACCCTCCCCCTGAGGGAGGGTCAAACGGGCGAAGCCCGTTTGGGGAGGGGGACTCCGCTGTCGGCAAAGTACGCGCTTCCGGTTATGCGCCGAAACCCCTCGCTTACCCCTCCCCGAAATTTGCCTCGCTGACGCTCAACAAATTTCGACCCTCCCTCAGGGGGAGGGTGGGCGATACTTCAACGATCATTGTGTTGAGCTTGCGAGAAACACACTCCGGTATCCGCACTCAAA
>JAHBYM010000112.1 GCA_019635975.1 Parvibaculum sp.
GGCAGTTCGTCCGGCATGATGTGGCGTTCGACGATCTCGTAGCCCCGCGCCTTGGCAAGCGCGATCACGGTCTGCCGCGTAATGCCGTCGAGGAAGCAATCGGGCGTCGGTGTGTGGATAACGCCGTCCTTGACGAAAAAGATGTTGGCGCCAGTGGCTTCCGCGACATAGCCGCGATAGTCGTACATCAGCGCATCCGCATAGCCCTTGTTCTCGGCCGCGTGCTTGGAAATCGTGCAGATCATGTAGAGGCCGGCGGCCTTCGCCATCGACGGCGCAGTCTCCGGCGAGGGGCGCTTGTATTTCGCGATGTCGAGACGAATGCCGACCTTGCGCTGTTCCGGGTCGAAATAGGACGGCCACTCCCATGCTGCGACGGCGAAGTTGATCTTGTTCTTCTGCGCACTGACGCCCATCATTTCGCTGCCCCGCCAGGCAACGGGACGGACATAGCCGTCGACGAGCTTCTGCGCCCGCAGCGCCGTGCGGCAGGCTTCGTCGATTTCCTCGACCGAATAGGGAATCTTGAACCCCAGAATATCGGCCGACTTGATCAGCCGCTCCGAATGCTCGCGCAGCTTGAAAATCTCGCCGCCATAGGCCCGGCAGCCCTCGAACACGCTGCTCGCATAATGCAGCCCGTGCGTCAGCACATGCACCTTGGCGTCCGCCCAGGGAACGAGCTCACCGTTGAACCAGATGAAGCCGTCGCGTTTATCGAAAGGAATGTCTGCCATGACCTGGTTTCCTGGTGTTTCCGCGTCGCGTGGGCAATCGTCGTTGTCGACCTTGGCCCTGCCCCGCCCTTGCGGTCCCGCCTCCCGGGATTTGCCGGAGACAGATTTACGCGGCAATCGTCTATTATAGTGGCCGGAGGATTCGAGGCTTCCAGCCTTGCGCTTATTCTGTCTCAAGCAGTCCGCAAGAGGTAGCACTCCGGTAAAAATATGTCAACATAGCTGACATAAAATGATGGCGAACGGAAAATCGATGGGAAAACCCCAGACAAAGCGCCCGCCCGCGCCGGAAGGCGACACCGCGGCTCCGGCTGGCGACGGCGCCCCGGACCATCTGACCGAGGCAATCGAGCTGCTGTTCTTCGCCTATCGCGACTTTATCAGCGACCCCGACGAAATCCTGATCGAATACGGCTTCGGCCGGGCCCATCACCGTGTGGTTCATTTCGTCGGCCGCAACCCCGGCATAACGGTCGCCGAGTTGCTGGACATCCTGCGCATCACCAAGCAGAGCCTTGCCCGGGTGCTGAAACAATTGATCGAACGCGGCTTCATCGAGCAGGAAACGGGAAAGCAGGACCGCCGCCAGCGTATGCTCTTCCTGACTGCCACGGGCCGCGAGCTGGCGCAGCGCCTTGAGGCGCCACAGCGAACCCGCGTTGCCGCCGCTCTCGAAAAGGCGGGCCCCGGCGCAAGCGCGGCGTGGCGCGCTGTTCTACTGGCGCTGGTGAACGAGGAAGACCGGCCGGAGGTCGAAACCCTGATCGCAAAGACGCCCGCAGGCTGAACGGGAAATACCGGGAAGGTTCAAGAGTGACGGCGGAAGCGACGACAGACGGTGAGACGAAAGCGGGCGACAAGCCGGGCCCTGCCGACGACGCGCCGCACATACTGGTCGTCGACGACGATCGGCGCATCCGCGAGCTGCTGAAACGCTATCTCGCCGACAACGGCTTTCGCGTGACCACGGCCGAGAATGCCGCGGAAGCGCGGACACGGCTCGCCGGTCTGTCCTTCGATTTACTGGTACTCGACGTGATGATGCCCGGCGAAAGCGGCCTCGACCTGACGCGCGACCTGCGTCGCACCTCGACAGTGCCGATCCTGATGCTGACGGCGCGTGGAGAGGCCGGCGACCGCATCGACGGGCTGGAGCGCGGCGCTGACGACTATCTTGCCAAGCCTTTCGAACCACGCGAACTGATATTGCGTATCCGCACGATCTTGCGGCGCGCCCAGGCGCCGGGCACGGTCAAGCATGACGAGATTTCCCTGGGACCCTGCCGCTTCAATGTCACACGCGGCGAATTGTGGAACGGCGACACACAGATCCGGTTGACGACGCGCGAGATTCAGCTGATGCGCATTTTTTCTGCCAATCCCCGCACGCCCCTATCGCGGCTGGACCTGTGCGACAATGAGGCGGCGGAACGCTCGATCGACGTCCAGATCAATCGGCTGCGGCGCAAACTCGAAAGCGATCCGAGAAATCCTGTATACCTCCAGACGGTGCGCGGCGAAGGCTACGCCCTGATGCCCGACTGACGGTGGCCGAAATGCAGACCGAAGCTCATGTGGATATGAAACCGGAGCGTGCGCGCGCGGCACCGGCGGCCTGGCGTCCGTTCCAGATATTGAAAAGACTGATGCCGCGCGGCCTCTATGGACGCTCGCTCATCATCATCGTTGCACCGATGGTGCTGCTGCAATTCGTTGTGACATATGTTTTTCTGGAGCGTCACTGGCAGCTTGTAACGCAGCGGCTATCGGCAAAAACCGTCGCCGAGATCGCCTTGATGCTCGCCGAATTCAACGAAAATCCAACACCTCTGCAAGCATCGCGAATCGCCGCACGCGCCAATGCCCATCTGGGTCTGCCGATTGCGTTCCTCGACGGCGAGGTGCTGCCCGAAACGCCTTCGTCGTCGGGAAGCCTGCTCGACAATTCACTCAACGACGAATTGCGCCTGCGTGTTGAACGACCCTTCTGGATCAATACGATGCAATACGACAAATATGTCGATATCCGCATTGCCTACAATGGCGGCGTCATGCGGATACTCACGCCGGCATCGCATGTCTATGCCTCGAACTGGCATATCTTTCTGGTCTGGATGTTCGGCACATCCGTGGTGCTGATCATCGTCGCCATTGTCTTCCTGCGAAACCAGATCCGGCCGATCGAACGCCTCGCCGAAGCCGCGACATCCTTCGGCAAGGGCCGCGACGTGCCGAGCTACCGCCCGCAGGGCGCCGCCGAAGTCCGGAGCGCCGCGCAGGCCTTCATGGACATGCATGCGCGTATAAAGCGCCAGATCGAACAGCGCACCGCGATGCTCGCCGGCGTCAGTCATGACCTGCGAACGCCGCTGACGCGCTTCAAGCTGCAACTTGCGATGCTGGGCGACGCACCCGAAATTGAGGAGCTACGCGCCGACATTTCCGAAATGGAGCGCATGCTGGAGGACTACCTCGAATTTGCGCGTGGCCATCAGGGCGAGACATCGGAAGAAACGGACCTTACCGAACTCATCGAGGAAGTACGCGCCGACGCGCAACGCAAGGGCTACGAGTTGCGGCTCGATTTGCACGGTGACCTCGTATTGCCGCTCCGGCGCCACGCCTTCAAGCGCTGCCTCACCAACATCGTCGACAATGCCTGCAAGCACGCGCCGCATGTCTGGATCACCGCGATCCACGGCACGGATGACGCGGGCGATGGCGGCGGCATCGATATATTGATCGACGACGACGGCGCCGGGATACCGGACGACCAGCTCGAAGAAGTCTTCCGTCCGTTCTATCGGCTCGACGCGGCACGCAATCTGGAGGATGGCGGTTCCGGCCTCGGGCTTGCGATCGCCCGCGACATCGCGCGCGGTCATGGCGGCGACATCGTCCTGGCACGCAGTCCGATGGGCGGTCTGCGCGCCATCATTCACGTCCCGGTTTGATGGTAGATAAGTCAGCATTATTGACTTTATTTTGAAATGTTAATATAAATTCTGGTAAATTAAAGCAATAAAATTACACAGAGAACCGCCGATGGCGCTGCCTGAAATTGTCGTCCGCTGGAAGACCGCGTGGGAATGCCTCGACGCCGCACGTATCGAAGCCCTGTACGCACCCGGCGCCACCCATATGAGTTCGGTCGTCGTCGAACGGATGAACCGCGCCGACGGCACGTTGCGAGGCCTTCCGGAAATACGCGCTTATGCCGAGGCGGCGGCCGGACGGCTCGCGAGCTTCAAGGCCGACATCCTCCAGGTGATCGCAGATGAAACGGGCGGCGCCGGCCGGGCTTCGGTTGAGTACTGGCGCGTCCTGAATGGCAATGAAGAAGGCCGCACACGCGCCGTCGAGATCATCGAATGGAGTGACGGCAGGATAACGGCCTGCCGCGTCTTTCATTTCTGAAGGATCAGACTGCCGCTTCCACCGCGCGACCGCGTCTGCCAAAGCTCTGCAAGCGTTCGAGAAACGCCTCCCCGCCCCGCAGCCGGCGGTCGAGTTCGGCCATCGTCTTCGCCTGATCGTCGCCGTCTTCGAGCCAGACGCCGAATGCGGCGCCCCAGACCAGCGCAACGCCGCGCACCCGCAAGCCGCCGCCAAACCCCGAACTGTCGATGCCCGCCGCTTCGAGCATCCAGCCCAGCGATTGCAGCATCGGCCGCACCATCCCCGCTGCCGCCACCGGGTCGCGCCGGAGGTCTCGCGTTATATTTTTCAGCGCCGGTTTGTGTGGCGCCAATGCGTCGAAGCGCATCATCAGCACATCGAACAGCCGGTCCCGCGCCTCTTCGCCCGACAGATCCTCCACCGACGCCGCCTTCAACACCGCGGCATCGATGCGCCGGCTGAAAGCCGCAAGGATTTCGCTTTTCGAGGCGAAGAGACCGGAAAGTACCGGCAGCCCGACCCGTGCCGATTTTGCGATGTCGGCCAGCGACAGGCCCGACCAGCCGCGCGATGCCGCGAGCTTCAGCGCTGCGTCGATGATTTTGTCTTCGGGGTCGCGTTTTGCCGCCATGTTTCGTTCCTCGAAACGCCTGAAAACAAAGATAGGGCGTCGCTGGAAGTTTGACGAGACGGCGAAGAGTTATTTGCCGAGTTCGCGCGCCCGGTCCCGCGCCGCCAGCGCCGCCCGCCGCATCAGCGGCGACAGCCCGCCCTCGCCCATCAGCACGTCGAGCGCCGCCGCGGTCGTGCCGCCCGGCGAGGTCACGTTGGCGCGCAATGCCGAAACCGGTTCGGACGAACGATGCAGCATTTCGCCGGAACCGCTCACCGTTTCGCGCGCAAGCTTCATCGCCAGCGCCGGATCGAGCCCCAGCGCCTCCGCCGCCGCTGCGAGGCACTCGGCCATGTAGAAGACATAGGCCGGTCCGCTGCCGGATATCGCCGTCACGGCATCGATCTGCGCCTCGCTCTCAACCCAGTCGACATGACCGACGGCGGCAAGAAGCTGTTGTGCGATTTCGCGTTGCGCTGCCGTTACCCGCTCGTTGGCACAGATCACCGTAATGCCGCGCCCGATCGCCGACGGTGTGTTGGGCATGGCGCGGACCGCATGCACCTCGGCGCCGAGAAGTTCTTTCAGCCGATGGAGGCTGGTACCGGCCGCGATGGAGATGAACAATGTTTCCGAATGCACCAGAAGCGCAAGTTCCGGCAGCACGTCGCCCATGGCTTGCGGCTTGATGGCAACGAGAACGACGGATGGCCGCGCCGCCGCGATATCGCGCACCGCCGCATTGAGCGCAATGCCCCTGGCCGCAACCAGTTCGGCGACATCGGGACCGGGTGCGGGATCCCGGACGAAAACCTGTGCGGCCGGGAGGCCCTTGTCGAGCCAACCCGAAAGCAGCGCACCGCCCATCTTGCCGGCGCCCACCAGAACCAGCGGGCGCTCGAGAGAAAGTGTCATGGCTGAAACCATCGTCTGAATGAAATCGCCGGACCCGGGAAGATCGGGTCAGGCCCGGCCCTGCGTCTCGAACATGGCCGCGGCAATCGCTTCCTCGGCCGATTTGCCCGCCCACATGACGAACTGCATCGCCGGATAATAGCGCTCGCACGCCTCGACCGCGAGCCGCAGCAGCGCTTCGCATTGCTCGGGCGTCGCCGCCGCGCCGCCGCAAAGCAGCAGGCTGTTGCGAAACAGCACGACCCCATCGTCGGACCAGATGTCGAAATGCCCGGACCAGAGCTGCTCGTTGATAAGGGTCAGGAGATGGCGGATGACCGGCCGCTTCTCCGGCGGCACACGCAGATCGAGCGCACAGGCGACATGAAGCCCCGACAGATCGTCGCGCCAGTTGAGTGAAATCTGGTAGTCGCGCCAGTCGCCCGCCACGCAGATGTTCAGTTCATCCTCATGGCTGCGTTCGAAAAACCAGTCGCGGACGGAGGCCACCTGCTCAAGGAGATCGAGGGGATTGCCGTCGAATTCCGCAGTCTCGGCGACTGTGCCTTTCATTCGATCCCCCGCATCGGATGCAACAGAACAGGGCCGAAACCCCATATCTAGTAGGCGTCCTGCCCTTGAACACGATACCTAACCTGCATGATGCGTTGAGTCGGTGCAACCCTGCGGGGCGGCCCCTCGGCCGAAATCGGGACAAAAGCTGTGGGAAACCCGAGGCGGTCGTCAGATGCCCTCGCCGCCAGCGCCGTCTGCGGACGGCTTCGAGGATCTGGATTTCTTTGCCGCGAGCGCCGCTTCAAGCGCCTCGATCCGCGCCTTGAGCGTCTCGTTCTCCTCGCGCGCAAGTTGGGCCATGGCGCGCACGGCATCGAATTCCTCGCGGCCGACAAGGTCCATATCGGCGATCAGCCGCTCGGCCTGGGCGCGGATCAGCGTCTCGATCTCGGTACGCACACCTTGCGCGGCGCCGGCGGCATTGGTGAAAAGCCGTCCGAGTTCGTCGAGGATACGGTTCTGCGTCTGGGTCATGGGCGGTTCTCCGGTTGCGGCGTCGGCAAATGGAAGATAGCGCCTCGTGCCGCGAAAGCGAACCGGACCGTACGACGCGCCCCTTCCTTGACATGATGAGGTCGGGGGGCAAACTAGCGCGCCATCGCCCCGAAGTGGGCCCCACACCGAGGCCGAGCCGCATGCCCTTCCCCGACATCGACCCGGTGCTGATCCAGATCGGCCCCTTCGCCATCCGCTGGTACGCGCTCGCCTACATTGCCGGTCTGATCCTCGGCTGGCGCTATGTCGTGGCGCTCGCCGAGACGCCGCGGCTCTGGCCCGGCAAGTCGCCCGTCACGAGGCTCGATGTCGACGATGCGCTTCTGTGGGCGGCGCTGGGCGTCATTCTGGGCGGCCGCCTCGGCTATGTGCTGGTCTACAATCCCGGATACTTCCTTCAGAACCCGCTCGAAATTCTCTATGTCTGGCAGGGCGGCATGAGCTTCCACGGCGGCGCTTTCGGCGTCCTCGTCGCCATGCTCTGGTTCGCCCGCAGACGGGGCATATCCGGCCTGACGATGATGGACATTGTCAGCGCCGCGGCGCCCATCGGCCTCTTCTTCGGTCGCATCGCCAATTTCATCAATGCCGAACTCTGGGGCCGCGTCACCGACGCGCCCTGGGGCGTGATCTTTCCGGGCGCCGGTCCTTTCCCCCGCCACCCGAGCCAGCTCTATGAAGCGGCGCTCGAAGGCATCGTGCTGTTCTTCGTCCTGCGCCTGCTGACCCATCGTTTCGGCATGCTGCAAAGGCCCGGCGTCGTCATGGGCGGATTTATCGCCGGCTATGGCGTCTCGCGCACCATCGTGGAGTTTTTCCGCGAACCCGACGCGCAGATCGGTTTCCTCGCCGGCGATTGGCTGACCATGGGCATGGTGCTGTCGGTGCCGATGGCGTTGATCGGCGCCGCGATCGTCTGGAAATGCGCGAGCGCTCCGGCACCGAAGCCGAAGCGGAAATGACGCCGGACGCCACACCGCTCGCCCGCCACATCGCCCGGCTGATCGAGGAAACGGGGCCGATCCCGCTCTCCCACTACATGGCGCTGGCACTCGGCCATCCCGAACACGGCTACTACATGACGCGCGATCCGCTGGGCGCCCGCGGCGATTTCACCACCGCGCCGGAGATCAGCCAGATGTTCGGCGAGCTGGCCGGCCTCTGGCTCGCCGACGCATGGACCGCGCAAGGCGCACCCACACCGTTCCTGCTTGCCGAACTCGGCCCCGGCCGCGGCACCTTGATGGCCGATGCGTTGCGCGCCATGCGCGCCGTGCCCGGCATGACCGACGTGGCCGAAATCCACTTCGTCGAAACGAGCCCGGTACTGCGCGAAGCACAAAAGAAGCGCGTTCCGCAGGCAACCTGGCACGAGCGCATCGACACCTTGCCCGCCGGGCCGCTCTTCCTGATCGCCAATGAGTTCTTCGACGCGCTGCCGGTCGTCCAGTA
>JAHBYM010000113.1 GCA_019635975.1 Parvibaculum sp.
GCGCGCGTCGATCTCCTCGGCGCCCGTGCCGGAAACCTTGCCGACCGCGGTGATGACGCCATTGTCGATGGCGATGTCGGCCGCGAAAGGCGCCGCCCCCGTGCCGTCATAAACGGTGCCGCCGCGGATCACGATGTCATGGTCGCTCATGGGGTCGTCCCTCCCGGAAATGCTCTGAATGGCGTTTGGAGGGAGGATAGCGGAAATGAGGGCCGTGGGGGAGGGGCCGGGATAAGATCCGGTTTTACCCAACGATTCGGCCGGAGGCAGTTCTGGTGAATGGTGCCACATCGCAAGTGGCGGCGGGCCGTGCCGAAAAAGCCGCGCGTTTCCGCCCCTATTTCGACCTCCAGCTTCGCTTTGCCGAAGCGATGGCGGCGGCTTGCGGTGAGGCGCTGGCGGCGTCGGTGACGCGCAACACCAATCTCCACCGGCGCTTCGGCTTCGGGCGCATTGACGACGGTGTCTATGCGCCGGAATGGGCGGACTATCTGGAGCTTCTGGCCGGTGCGGAAACGCATGAGGCGCGGCTTGACGCGACTTGTGCTTTCTTTCTTCAGTGTACGGCCGAAAAGAAGCCGGACAATGAAACACGGTTCGGCTGCTTCGGTTTCGAGCTGCAGGGTGAGCGGCGCGCGGTGCGGATTCATTTCGGCAACCGGGAGGAAGGCGGCATCAGCCCGCTTTCCCGTGCGCGGATGCCGGAGCGGTTGCGCGAGTTGCGCGAAATGCTGATACATATCCGCGCGGCACATCCCGAAGCAGCGAGCCTGCGCGGCGGCTCATGGCTCTATCGCGTCGAGGCATACCGGCGGCTCTTCCCGCCGGAATACATCGCCTCATGCACACCGGCCCACGGGTTGATGCGTTTCGACGGCACATCGAGCTGGGGACAGTTTCTCGACCGTCACGGCGGCGTGAAACCAGATTTGCGCGACATCTTCCTGCGCAACCTGCCGTCGCTCGATCCGAAAAGTGCCGAAGATGTGTTTCCGCTGCCCGCGATGCGCGCCGAGGCGCCCATCGCGGTCTTTCACGAATTCTACGGAAGCTGAGCGCTCACGAAGTCTGCTGCTTGCCGCGATTCTGTATCCCCTCGCGCCGCGCGGCGATTTCCTCAGGCGCGACGGATTTGTTGGCGGCGTTGGAAAACTGCCGCTCGGTCTTCAGCGCGGTGCCGAAATCCTGCGCGAAGCCGTCATCGATCAGCTTCTTGTAGGCGGGCAGGCATTGCGGCACGACCGAGAGCATGTCCTCGGCGAGCTTGGCCGCCGTCGGCAGCAATTCCTCGGCCGGCACGACGCGGTTGACGAGGCCCCAGTCATTGGCCTGTTGGGCGGAGAGGAAATTCCCGGTCAGCGACAATTCCTTGGCGCGGTAGATGCCGATGGCGCGGCTGAGCTTCTGGCTGAGGCCCCAGCCGGGCAGGATGCCGACGCGGGCATGCGTGTCGGCGAAGCGCGCGTTCTCCGAACAGATCAGCACGTCGCAGGCAATGGCGAGTTCGAAACCGCCGGTAATGGCGACGCCGTTGATCGCGCCGATGACCGGGCCCGAGAAACGGCCGATCGAAGTGACCGGGTCCTTGTCGCCGATGGTCGAATTGACGCCGCCTGAATTTCCGCCGACGGCGCTGGCGTCGCCCCCCAGCTCCTTGAGGTCGAGCCCGGCGCAGAAGGCCTTGCCGGCGCCGGTCAGGATCGCGACGCGGATGTTTTCATCCGCCTCAAGCGCCTCGAAGGTCTCGGCGATGGCGCGGCGCAGATCGCGCGACAGCGCGTTCATGGCGCCGGGGCGGTTCAGCGTGACGGTGGCGATGCCGCCGGATTTCTCGACCAGGATGACGGGCTCGGACATGGGGGCACTCCTCGATGAAATGGCTTTGCGCCTGTTCTATCGGGATCGGGAAGCGCGGGCAAACCGATCTTCACCCGAGAAATCCGGCGAGCCCCACGCCGATGAAATTGGCGATCGCATAGCCGAAAACGCCGAGCAGAACGCCCGGCGTCACCAGCAGCCGCCAGCGCTGGCTTGCCGCCATCGCCGCCGCGGTCGCCGGGCCGACCGCCACCGCATTGGACGCGATCAGCGCTTCGGCAAGGTCGATGCGGAAAATCTTCGCGCCCGCCAGCACGACCGCGAGATGCACCGTTGCCATGACAAGGACGAAGAAGAAGATCGGCAGGGCCGTCTGCACCATCAGCACGACATCGGCGCCGGCGCCGATGACGCCGAAAAACACATACATGAAGAACATGCCGAGATCGAAGCCGCCCCTGAGCCGGGCGAGAAAGGCCGGGAAGAGATTGGCGAGTGCGAGCGCAATCAGCGTGATGAAGAGAACCGAATAGCCGGGCATCCCGAGCATCTCGCCGATGAGCCTGCCGCCAAAGGCGCAAGCCGCGGCGAGGAAAAGCAGCGTTGCCAGCGCGCCCATGTCGAGCGGCGGCTTCGCCTCCTCCTTGTGCGCGACGCCGTCGTCGCCCGCTTCGATGATCTTCGACGGGATGAAACGCAGGAGCGCGCGCGAACCCGCCATCGTCAGAATGGCGGCCATGAAGACGACCATGACGACGGCGTCGGTCGCCGCCATGGTGGCGATCAACGCGCCGTTTTCATTGAGGCCGAGCGCCTGGGAAACGGCGGCGAAATTCATCGAACCGCCGATCCAGCTTGCGCCGAGCGTCGCCGCGATGCGGTTGGCGTCGGGCCCGAGATCGATCAGATAAAAACCGGCAAGGACGCCCGCCACCGTGCCCGCGACCGCGACGCCGAAGGCGGCGATCATCATGCCGGCCTCGCTGATGAGCTTGCGGATGTCGGCATGGAAGAGCAGCAGCGGAATGGCGAGGCTGACCGCATAGGTCCAGACCATGTCGTGAAACGGCGAGGCGAAGGGCACGATGCGCAGATTGGCGAGCAGCGTGCCGGCAAGGATCGTCAGCACCACGCCCGAAAGCCATTGCCCGAGCCGCGTGCGCTCCGACCAGAAGCCGAAAGCGGCGAGCCCGAGAAACGCAAACAGAAGGCCGAACATATTGTCGGCGGCAATCAGCGGCAGTTCCATGTGGCGTTCCCCGGCAACCTTCGATTCGAATATGTCCATCATGCGGCAGGTTCGCCGCAGTGCAAGCGCCACGAGAGTTTCGCGCCACCCGCCCCTGGGGGGCGGGTCGAAAAATTCAAACGAAGTGCGGAATTTTTCGGGGCGGGGGAGCGGCTTCTCGCTTTACCCCGCCCCGAAATTTGTTCCGCTTAACACTGCGCAAATTTCCACCCTCCCCCAAGGGGAGGGTGGAACAAACGCATTTGCGTTTGGAATTCCGTGTCGTCAATAAGCGACAGTGAGCGCGATCGAGCCGAACTGGTCGGGCTTGGGCTGACCCTTGTATTCCTTGCTGCGGAAGACATGGGTGAAGCTGAGGCGGGCATGTCCATGGACGATGGCGAAGCCGGCCTTGAGGTCGTAGACGAAATTTTCCTTGTCGATGCTGACGCTGTCGCGAAACGTGTTGCCGTCGAGGAAAATGTCGCGCGCGACAGCGCGGCCCTCGACGCCGGCAAAGAGATAGCAATGGCAGCCGGACGAGCCGTCGGTCTCGAACCATTCCGAGCCGCCGGTGCCGGGATAAATGCGCGTCGGACCGAATTCGTCGGGCAGGTGCGGCCCGATGCGGAACGTGCCGCCGATACCGGCATAGGTCTGCACATTGCCGAGCGAGACGACGGTGTAGGGGATGACGTCGGTCTGCCAGCCGAGCAGCGGTCCGGGCGCGAGCGTCTTGCTGCGCCAGGCACGCTCGAAGCTGAGATTGACGCCGATCTCGTCGCGAATCTGGTTGTGCCAGCCATTGGCCTTGTCGGCGCCGATGACCTTGTGCCAGTCGTTCTGCACCCACTCGCCCTGTGCCGCCGGACCGACGACGCCGATATCGAGTTTCCAGTTGTCCTGCCAGGCTTCGCCCGTGTCGCTGCGCCGGTAGCTCTGCAACGAAAAGGTCAGATGCGCCCAGGCCGCATAGGGCCGCTCATTTGGCAGATATGCCGCGCTCGCTGTGTCGTCGGGCGTGAAGATCGCATGACCGAAGGCGACGCCGACGCGATGCACGGGCTTGCCGGAAAGGGGCGTGGGGAAAAGCAGCGAATAAAGCGGCGGCGCCGAAAAATCGGTCAGCCATTTCGGCAGGTCGTCGCGCGGCGCCGACAGCCAGGCGAGCCTGAGGCCGTTGGTGTAGTGCCGATCGGTATTGGAAAGATTGGCGAAGAGGTCGTTCTCGACCTGCATCGTCACAAAGGCTTTTTGGTCCGTATCGCCGGCCGCCGGCGCAGGGTCGGCGAGCGCAGGCAGCGCGGCAATGCCGAAGGCGGCGCCGGCAAGCACGGCGCGGGCGGCGGAAAAGACGGTCATCGGGAAAACCCCCATCGGCGATGCGGACGCAATGGGCGCGAAGCGGCTTGACGCCGGGCGGCCCGCGCCTGTCCAATACCATGCTCAAACACGGAAAACAAAAAACAAGGCGCAAAGACGCCGGCAGGGAGGAATTTTCATGGCGGTTGCGGAAGCAGCGCCCGCGTGGAGCCGCGAGGACGCGGCGGCGGCGGGCATGGTGGTGGCGTGGCACGCGCGCCAGGCGCCGGACCGGCCGGCGATTATTTCGCAGGCGGGCAACCGCACCTATGGCGAATTGAATGCGCGCGCCAACAAGCTGGTGCGCGCGCTCAGGCGTGCGGGGCTCAAAGCCGGCGACGCGGTGGCGCTGCTTTGTTCGAACCGGCCGGAATTCGTCGAGACGGTGGCGGCCTGCGCGCGCGGCGGCTTCCGCCTGACGCCGGTCAACTGGCATCTGAAAGGCTCGGAGGTTGGCTACATCGTCGACAATTGCGAGGCGAAGGCCTTCATCGCCGATGCGCGCTTCCCGGCGTCCGCTGCCGAAGCGGCGGCGGCGAAGGGGCTCGTCGCGAAGCTTGCGGTCGGCGGCGCGCTGCCGGGCTTCACGGCATACGATGAGGCGGTGGAGGCGGAAGACGGCGCCGACCTCGCCGATCCGGTGCTCGGTACACAGATGATGTATACTTCCGGAACCACCGGCCACCCGAAAGGCGTCTATCGCCGTCAGGCCGCGCCCCTCTCGCCGCTGCTCGTGAAGCTGACCGAGACGGCGGCCTTCCGCGAAGGCGATCTTGCGCTGGTCACCGGCCCGCTCTATCACGCGGCGCCGCTGGCGCTGAATTTGAGCTTTCCGATCAATGCCGGCGTCGGCTGCGTGCTGATGGACAAGTGGGACGCGGAAGAAACGCTGCGCCTCGTCGCCGAATACAAGATCACGCATACGCATGTCGTGCCGACGATGCTGCACCGGATGCTGCAACTGCCGGAAGCCACGAAAGCGAGATACGACATATCCTCCTTGCGCTGGATATTGCATGGCGCCGCGCCTTGCCCCGCGCATGTGAAGGAAGGTTCGATCGCCTGGTTCGGCCCGGTGGTTTTCGAGTATTACGCGGCGACCGAAGGCGGCGGCATTTTCGTCGACAGCCATGAATGGCCGGCGAAAAAGGGCACGGTGGGGAAACCCTTGCCCGGCGTCGTTGTCGAGGTGCATGACGAGGACGGCAAGCCGGTGAAGCCGCGCGATGTCGGCACGATCTATTTCAAGGCACCGGAAACCGGCCGCTTCGAATATTTCAAGGCGCCCGAAAAGACCGACGGCGCCTATCGCGGCGATTTCTACACTATGGGCGACATGGGTTATATCGACGAGGACGGTTTCCTGTTCCTCACCGGCCGCAGCGCCGAGGTCATCATCTCGGGCGGCGTCAACATCTACCCGGCAGAAATAGACCAGGAGATTTTGAAACATCCGGCGGTGGCGGATGCGGCCGCCGTCGGCGTACCCAATGAGGAATGGGGCGAGGAGGTGAAGCTCGTCGTCGAGTTGAACGAGGGCTACAAGCCCGACGCGGCGATGGCGCGGGAACTGCTCGAATTCGCCGCCGCAAACTTGCCCGGCTATCAGCGCCCGCGCTCGGTCGATTTCATGGCCGAACTGCCGCGCATGCCGAGCGGCAAGGTGCTGAGACGCACCATCCGCGACGCCTATTGGCAAGGCGACAAGAAAATCTGAAAGCGAAGCAGGGGAGGAGAAGATGGCGGGCATTTGCGAAGGCCGCGTGGTGATCGTCACCGGCGGCGCGCGCGGGTTGGGCCGCGAATACTGCCTCGAATATGCGCGGCAGGGCGCCAAGGTGGTGGTCAACGATCTCGGCGGCGCGCGCGACGGCGAAGGCCGCTCGGCGGGCCCCGCCGAAGATGTCGCCAACGAAATCAGGGCTATGGGCGGCGAGGCGGTGGCGAACGGCGACGACGTCTCCGACTGGGAGGGCGCCAAACGCATGATCGACCAGGCGATCTCGACCTATGGCACGCTCGACGTGCTGGTCAACAATGCCGGCATCCTGCGCGACCGCATGATTTTCAACATGACGATCGACGAGTGGGACGCGGTCATCAAGGTGCATTTGCGCGGCACCTTCTGCCCGATGCGCCATGCCGTCGGCTATTGGCGCGAACGCGCCAAGGCCGGCGAGACGAACGATGCACGCATCATCAACACGACTTCGGTGTCGGGCCTTTTCTGCAATCCGGGGCAGACCAATTACGGTGCGGCGAAAGCCGGCATCGCCTCCATGTCGCTGATCGCGGCGAAGGAACTGATCCGCTACGGCGTCACCGTCAACGCAATTTCGCCCGGCGCGCTGACGCGGCTGACCGAAGACCTCGGGCCGCCGGAAGAATTGAAGCCCGGCGAATGGAACCCGCGCGATCCCGCGAACGTCGCGCCGATCGTGGTCTGGCTCGGCTCGGCCGAAGCGCGCGATGTGACGGGCCAGGTGTTCGAATCCATGCGCGGGCGCCTCTGCGTCTATGAAGGCTGGCATCGCGGCCCGGCGGTCGAGCAAGAGGCGCGCTTCGACCCGGCGAAACTCGGGCCGATTGTGAAAAAGATGCTCAGCCAGCGCCGCCCGGACCAGAAGATGGGGGAAGGGTAGAGGCCCCTCGCCCCGCTGAGCGTGCGGGTAAACACTTACGGTGTCCGATGGCCCGGACCGGCATCGTCGCTTTTATCTTGCCGTTGCCTGTCGCTTTGACTTCCTCTGCCGCATCTACGCTAAGCTACGCCGAAATACGATCTGCCAAGCCGCGCAAATACTGCAAACGGGCCGACGCAAAACCTGCTGCGCCAAGCAGCAACATAGGATTGATCGATGCTTCTAGCGATTGAGCAGGGAAACACAAACAGCCTGTTCGCGGTTCACGACGGCGAGCATTGGATCACCCAGTGGCGCTCGGCTACCGAGCCGAGCCGTACAGCCGATGAATATGTCGTGTGGCTGTCGCAGCTGATGGCGATGCACAAACTTGAGCTCGGCCTGTTGGATGCCTGTGTGATATCGAGTGTGGTGCCGCAGTCAATCTTCAACCTGCGAAACCTGTCGCGTCGTCACCTGAACGTCGAGCCGTTGATCATCGGTGAGAATACCGAGCTTGGCATCGAGGTGCGAACCAGCAAGCCCTCGGAGGTCGGATCAGACCGTCTGGTCAACGCACTCGGTGCGCTCCAGATCTATTCCGGGCCGTTGATCATTGTCGATAGCGGGACAGCCACTACGCTGGACGTGATCGGGAGCGATGGCGGCTTCGAGGGAGGTGTGATCGCGCCGGGCGTCCACCTGTCGATGGAGGCGCTGCATGCGGCCGCCGCGAAGCTTCCCAGGATTGCGTTGCAAAAGCCGCCACGGTTGGTGGGCGACGACACGGTCGGCGCCATGCAATCCGGCATTTTCTGGGGTCACATTGCGCTCATCGAAGGAATGATTGCGCGCATCAAGGCCGAGCGGAACGAGGCAATGACGGTCGTCGCCACCGGCGGTGTCGCGTCATTGTTCCACGGCGCCACCAAGGCGATAGACCACTTCGATCCCGACCTGACGATTCGCGGTCTGCTGGAGGTGTACAGGCGCAATGCGGCGATCGTGCATCAGGTTCACGGCCTGACTGGGGATCGCCGTTCTTAGCTGATTTTCCTTCAAACCGGCTTCCAGACATGCATGGCGCGAATATGACGACGCTGGTCAGAAGATGGGCAAGGGGTGGGCCC
>JAHBYM010000114.1 GCA_019635975.1 Parvibaculum sp.
CGCGAGGTGTAGTATTCCTCGCGGAAGACGAACATCACCACGTCGGCGTCCTGCTCGATCGAGCCGGACTCGCGCAGGTCCGATAGCTGCGGCCGCTTGTCGTCGCGGCTTTCGACCTGGCGCGAAAGCTGCGACAGCGCCAGGATCGGCACGTCGAGTTCCTTGGCCAGCGCCTTGAGGCCCGTCGTGATCTGCGTCACCTCCTGCACGCGGTTGTCGCCCATCTTGCCGGAGCCCGCCAGCAATTGCAGATAGTCGACGACGAGAAGCCCGAGGCCCCGCTGCCGCTTCAGCCGCCGCGCCCGCGCCGCCAGCGTCGCGATGGTCAGCCCGCCCGTGTCGTCGATGTAGAGCGGAATGCTCTGCAATTGCTGCGCCGCGTCGACAAGCTGATGAAACTCGTCCTCATGAATATTGCCGCGCCGGATGCGCTCCGACGGCACGCCCGATTGTTCGGCGAGCAACCGCGTCGCCAACTGTTCCGACGACATTTCGAGCGAGAAGAAGCCGACGATCGCGCCGTCCTTGGTTTCCACCGTACCGTCCGCCTTGTGTTCGGCCTTGTAGGCTTTCGCCGCGTGGAAGGCGATGTTGGTGGCGAGCGCCGTCTTGCCCATCGAGGGGCGTCCGGCAAGGATCACGAGGTCGGAGCGTTGCAGTCCGCCCAGCCGGTTGTCGAGGTCGCGCAAGCCCGTCGAGATGCCGGAGAGCCCTCCGTCGCGCTTGAAGGCTTCCGCCGCCATTTCGATGGCGGTGTTCAGCGACTCGTGAAAGCTCTGGAAGCCGCCCTCGTATTTGCCGCGCTCGGCCAGCTGATAGAGCGATTGCTCCGCATCCAGAATTTGCAGCGCCGGCGTGTCGTCCACCGGCGCGTCATAGGCGCGGGTATGCATGTCGATGCTGACCTGGATCAGCTCGCGGCGGATCGCGAGGTCGTAGATCGTGCGGCCGTATTCCTCCGCATTGATAATCGTCGTCGCCGCGCCGGCGAGTCGCGCCAGATATTGCGGCCCGCCGATTTCGCTGAGCGCCGCGTCGCGTTCGAAATAGTTTTTCAGCGTCACCGGCGAGGCGAGGTGGCCTTGCGTGATCAGCTTCGCCGCCGCCTCGTAGATGCGCCCGTGCAGCGCGTCGAAGAAATGCGACGGTTCCAGAAAGCCCGCCACGCGGTCATAGGATTCATTGTTGACGAGGATCGCGCCGAGCAGCGCCTGCTCCGCGTCGATGTTATGCGGCTGCACGCGATAGGCGTCGCGCGCGTCGCCGTCGTCGGCCGGTGAATAGGCTGCGTTTGTGTTTTCCATGGTCCGGTTCTAGTCGAAACATCCATGCGGGTGTCAGCGAATCAGGAGCCGATTCGGCATTGCCCACAACTTTGTTGTTCAGCCATGTGGATAAGTCCGTCGATAATTCCCAAACCCCTGGGCGTCCGCGATAATTCTCCATCGGACCCTGTGGAATAGTCGCGGACCGGGGATATCCGGCACTTATCCCCGCCTTTATCCCGCACGAAAATCGGTTTGTGACAGTTTTTTGACAGTTCGATGACAGCCGGCCGTTTCGTGCCGCTTCCGCGCCGCCCGGCGGCCCTCTAAGCTCGCGCCCGAGGCAATCAAATGGGGGAGAAATCCATGAACGCCGCCAACGACTACGCGATCCTTGTCGGCCGCATTTTTCTTGCGGTTCTTTTCGTTCTTGCGGGGCTCAACAAGATCACCGGCGCGGAGGGCACCATCGACTTCATCGAGTCCAAGGGTCTGCCGCTGCCGCAGATTGTTTATGCGGGCACGGTGCTGCTCGAATTCGGCGGCGGCTTGCTGTTGCTGATCGGTTATCAGGCGCGTCTCGTCGGGCTTGCCTTCGCGGTCTTCTGCGTGCTGGCGGCGCTGATCTTCCATCCGAGCCTGTCGGACCCGTCCTTCCTGAAGAACTTCGCGGTTGCCGGCGGCATGCTCTATGTCTTCGCCCACGGCGCCGGACGCTTCAGCGTCGACGCCCGTCGCGTCGCATAGTCCGTCAGTCGCCGGCGAGCAATCGCCGCTGGCCTTCCTGCGCCGCCGAATTGAGCAGCCGCTCATCCTCGACCATGTAGTCGCGGGTGAGCGGCAGCGCCGCCACATGCTTGGCAAGCTGCAGCTGGAACACGGCCATGCCTTCGTTGCGAAACGACGTTTCCGAACCGGCGAGATAGAATTCCCACATGCGGCAGAAGCGTTCGTCGTAGATGCGCGCCGCCGTATCGCGCTTTTCCATGAAGCGCCGCCGCCATTCGCGCAGCGTCTCGGCATAGTGGAGACGCAGCACTTCGACATCGGTGGCAATGATGCCGCTGCGTTCGACCGCCGCCGCAACTTCGCTCAGCGCCGGAATATAGCCGCCGGGAAAGATATATTTGGCGATCCACGGATTGGTTGAGCCCGGCCCGTCGAGCCGCCCGATCGTGTGGATCAGCGCCACGCCGTCCTCCGTCAGCAGCTCGCGCACCCGGTCGAAATACTCGCGGTAGTGGCCGACGCCGACATGCTCGAACATGCCGACCGAAACGATGCGGTCGAAATTTTCCGTCAGCGTACGGTAGTCCTGCAGCCGGAAATCGACCTGGCCCTCAAGCCCGCGTTCGGACGCGCGGCGGCAGGCGACCATGTGCTGTTCCTTGCTCAGCGTCACACCGACGACTTCGGCGCCGGTTTCTTCCGCCAGCGTCAGCGCCATGCCGCCCCAGCCGCAGCCGATATCGAGCACGCGCATGCCGGGTTCGATACGAAGTTTCGCCGCGATGTGGCGCTTCTTTGCGAGCTGCGCTTCCTCCAGCGTCATGTTCGGATCGGCGAAATAGGCGCAGGAATACTGTTTGTCGCTGTCCAGAAAGAGATCGTAGATGCCGCCGTCGAGATCGTAGTGGTGGGCGACGTTTTTCTGCGCGCGGCCCATCGGGTTGCGCTGGTCGATGCGCCGCTTCATGCGCCGGAGCGCGCCGTAGATTTCAAACAGCGGGCCGGCAAAGCGCGTGCCGAGATTGGCCGTCAGAATGTCGAGAAATTCATAGATCGTCGCCGGCGGATCCACTGTCAGCCGGCCATCCATATAGGCTTCGCCGAGCTTGAGGTAGGGATTGAAAGCAAGCTCCGGTCCGACCGTCTTGTCGTGCAGACGCATGGTCACGCGCGGGCCTTGCCCGTCGCCGAACTCTCTAACCTTGCTATCTGCGCTGACGACGGTCAGCGCACCCCGTTTCACGATTTGCCTGAGAAGCGAACTGAAAAGCATCGAACCCTCCCGTACCGAGGAGTGCCTGAACTTCAGGTCTTCGGTCTGCCACCCAGCCCGACCGTTTCTCTGGAATTTATCTAAGGTTAATTGCGCGGCGCATGCAAGCGCGGGAAAGAAAAAAGGGCGCCCGGCAGGGCGCCCTTCGAAAATTCGGTCCTGTTTTGGAACGAACTTTTATTCCTTGTTTTCGGTCGCTTCGGCGGCACCCGCCTCGCCGGCATCTTCGTCCTGTGGCGCCAGTTCCTCGGACTCGAAGAACTCGGCGGCTTCCACCGCTTCTTCTTCGGCCTCGTCCTGCCGGCCGGTCAGGTCTTCGCCTGCCGCCTGACGCTTGGCTTCTTCTTCGGTGCGCGCGACGTTGATCGTGATCGTCGCCGACACTTCGGGGTGCAGCACGATGCGAACGGGGTGCAGGCCGATCGTCTTGATCGGTTTGTCGAGCACCACCTGGTTGCGCGCCGTCGAGAAGCCGCCATTCGTCATCGCATCGGCGATGTCGCGTGTGCTGACCGAACCGTAAAGCACGCCGGTCTCGCCGGCTTGGCGCAGCACGATGAACGATTGTCCCTCGACCTTCGCCAGAACCTGCTCGGCTTCCTTTTTCAGTTCGAGGTTGCGCGCTTCGAGTTGCGCGCGTTGCCCCTCGAAACGCGTAATGTTTTCCTTCGTTGCCCGCAGCGCTTTCTTGCGCGGCAGCAGGAAGTTGCGCGCGAAGCCGTCTTTGACTTTGACGACATCGCCCATTTGACCGAGCTTTTCGATCCGTTCCAGAAGTACGACTTGCATCGTTGTTTCTCCTTTTCCCGGACCTTAGCTGATCACATAGGGCAGCAGGGCGAGGAAGCGCGCGCGCTTGATGGCGCGGGCGAGTTCACGCTGCTTCTTGGCCGACACGGCCGTAATACGCGACGGAACGATCTTGCCGCGCTCCGAGATGTAGCGCTGCAGAAGCTTCACGTCCTTGTAGTCGATCTTCGGAGCGTCGGCGCCGGAGAACGGGCATGTCTTGCGGCGGCGAAAAAACGGCCGGCGCGCGGGCTGGGCTGAAGTGCTCATTATGCTTCGCCTCCTTCGGATTCTTCACGGTCGCGGCGGGGCGCACGCTCGCGGTCGCCGAAGCGGCCGCCGCGATCTCCGCCGAAGCGGTCGCCGCGCTCACGGTCGCCGAAGCGGCCGCCGCGATCTCCGCGGTCGCCACGATCTCCACGGTCGCCGCGATTCTGCATGACGGCCGACGGTTCGGTTTCATGTTCTTCGACACGCACGGTGAGGAAGCGCAGGACATCTTCGCTGATGCCCATCTGGCGTTCCATTTCGGCGACCGCCGCATGCGGCGCGTCGATGTTGAGAAGCGTGTAGTGGCCCTTGCGGTTCTTCTTCACCTTGTAGGTAAGGTTGCGAAGACCCCAATATTCGGCTTTGCCGATCTGGCCGCCATTTTCCTTGATGATGGTCGAGAACTGCTCCGTGAGCCCCTCGACCTGTTGCTGCGACACGTCCTGCCGCGCAATGAAAACATGCTCGTAAAGAGCCATTGAGCCTTTTCCTTTTGTATCCGGCCCCGGCGCAAAGCCCCCTTTGAGCCCCTGGAAAGGCTCGAAAGGACCACCAAAGAAGCGGAGACACCGGAACCCGGACTTCGACGTCCTGCCACGCATCGGGCGCGGTGTTCCGTTCAGCCTCCAGCCAAGGCCTTCAGAAGCCGCGCAATATACGGAAAAGCCGAGGCGAGGCAAGGATCAAATGGTCGCTTGGGCAGCTTGACTCACGCTCGCCAGCCGGTATCTCTTGGCGCGTCGGTCCGGCGCCCGCTGGACCCGAAAAAAGGCCCGGAAAACAGCCAGATAACAGGGCCGGAAGGCAGGATCGGGGAGTGTCGATGACGCGGGCTTTCATCTTTCCAGGACAGGGATCCCAGACGGTCGGCATGGGCCGCGAATTGGCCGAGGCATTTGTCAGTGCCCGTGAGGTCTTCGACGAGGTCAACGAGGCGCTCGGCCAGAACCTCACCAAACTGATGTGGGACGGCCCGCAGGACGAGCTGACACTGACAGAAAACGCCCAGCCCGCGATCATGGCCGTGAGCCTCGCCGTCGTGCGGACGATCGAGAAGGAGGGTGGCTTCGATCTCGCGAGCAAGGCGGCTTTCGTGGCCGGCCACTCGCTGGGCGAGTACTCGGCGCTGGCGGCGGCCGGTGCATTCACGCTCTCCGACGCGGCGCGCCTGTTGAAAATTCGCGGCCAGGCGATGCAGCGCGCGGTCCCGGTCGGCGCGGGCGCGATGGCCGCCGTACTGGGTCTTGAATATGAAGCCGCTGCCGAAGTCGCCGCCGAAGCGGCACAGGGCGAGGTATGCGCGGCCGCCAACGACAATGGCGGCGGGCAGGTCGTAGTTTCCGGGGCGAAAGCCGCCGTCGAGCGCGCCATCGAGATTGCAAAGACCAAGGGCGCCAAGCGAAGCATGATGTTGCCAGTGAGCGCGCCCTTCCATTGCGCGCTGATGCAGCCGGCGGCCGATGAAATGGCCGAGGCGCTGGCCGCGGTTGAGTTGAAAATGCCGGCGGTGCCGCTGATCGCGAACGTGACCGCCTCACGCGTCGCCGATCCGGCGACCATTCGCCAGCTTCTGGTCGAACAGGTCACGGGTATGGTGCGCTGGCGCGAAACTGTGCTTTACATGGAAGCGCAAGGCGTCGGGAGCTATGTCGAAGTCGGTGCGGGCAAGGCTTTAAGCGGCATGGTGAAGCGCATCGCCAGCGACCCGGAAATCCTGGCGGTCGGCACACCTGCCGATGTCGAGGCCGTTCTCAAGACCCTTTAAGGAGCCCACGATGTTCGATCTCAGCGGCAAAAGCGCTCTCGTCACAGGTGCCTCGGGCGGCATTGGCTCCAGCATCGCCCGTGCGCTTCATGCACAAGGGGCGACGGTGGGGCTCTCCGGCACCCGCAAGGACGCGCTCGATGCGCTTGCCGCCGAACTCGGCGCACGCGCGCATGTGCTGCCCTGCAACCTGTCCGATGCCGCCGCGGTCGATGCGCTGGCAAAGCAGGCGGAGGAGGCGATGGGCAGCCTCGACATTCTGATCAACAATGCCGGCCTCACCCGCGACAACCTTTTCATGCGCATGAAGGACGAGGAGTGGGACGAGGTCATCCGCGTCAACCTGACCGCCGCCTTCCGCCTGTCGCGCGGTGTCCTGCGCGGCATGATGAAGCGCCGCTGGGGCCGCATTATCGGCATCACATCGGTCGTCGGCGTGATGGGAAATCCCGGTCAGGGCAACTACGCCGCGTCGAAGGCCGGCATGATCGGCATGACGAAGTCGCTGGCCCAGGAAGTCGCGAGCCGCAACATCACCGCCAATTGCATCGCGCCCGGTTTCATCCGCAGCGCCATGACAGACGCGCTCAACGAAGATCAGCAGGCGCGCATCATGGCGACGATCCCGGCCGGACGCCTCGGCGAGGCCGGCGAGATTGCCGCCGCCGCCGTCTATCTGGCGAGCGAAGAGGCGGCCTATGTGACGGGGCAGACGGTGCACGTCAATGGCGGCATGGCGATGATCTGACGGACCGCGCGGCCGGCATTCGAAAATAGTAAGTAAATTCAGTGGTATAGATGCCGGTGCGCGGCGTTTTCGTTCGCTGGTACAGGGTTGAAAAGTGTGTTACCTAAGCGCTCGATTTGGCTTGCGGTCCTGCCTTGAAATGGGCCAGAAGAGGGGCATCCTTTCCGCCGAAATCGACAACATCCGGTCCTCGACACGTTGAAGCGAGCAGCAGGATGTACGAGGCCGGTCGAAACCAAAAGATCTGAGGATTTAAAATGAGTGATATCGCGGAACGCTTGAAGAAAATCGTGGTCGAGCACCTCGGCGCCGATCCGGACAAGGTCACCGAGAGCGCGAGCTTCATCGATGATCTTGGCGCCGACAGTCTCGACAACGTCGAGCTTGTGATGGCGTTCGAGGAAGAATTCGGCGTGGAAATCCCGGACGATGCGGCGGAAAAGATTCTGACCGTCAAGGACGCGATCGAATTCGTCAAGGCGAACGCCAAGTCCTGATCTTGAAGATCGGGTGCGTGGGCCGGGCGCGTAAAATCGCACCCGGCCTCGCATCGTTCGAGCGTCGCGCCACTTTCGGGCTCTGATGTGGAGTTGAGATCGATATGAGACGTGTCGTCGTCACAGGTTTGGGCATGGTCTCGCCGCTGGGTTGCGGCGTCGAAACGACGTGGAGCCGGTTGCTCAAGGGCGAGTCGGCGGCACGCAGGATCGAAAAGTTCGACACCTCCGATCTTCCCTGCAAGATCGCGATGCCCGTACCGCGTGAAGGCGAGGGCGCGTTCCTCCAGGACGACTGGATGGACCCGAAGGAATCGAAGCGCGTCGACGATTTCATCGTCTTTGCGGTTTCGGCCGCCACCCAGGCGCTCGACGATGCCGGCTGGCATCCCTCCACCGAAGAGGATAAATGCCGCACAGGCACGATGATCGGTTCGGGCATCGGCGGTCTTGAAGGCATTGCCGAAACGGCAATCACGCTGAACGAAAAAGGCCCGCGCCGCGTCAGTCCCTTCTTCATCACCGGCCGCCTTATCAATCTCGCTTCCGGTTATGTTTCGATCCAGCATGGCCTGAAAGGCCCGAACCACTCGGTCGTCACGGCGTGCTCGACAGGCGCCCACGCCATCGGCGACGCCGCGCGCCTGATCGCGCTCGACGACGCAGATGTGATGGTCGCGGGCGGCGCCGAATCGGCGATCTGCCGCATCGGCATTGCGGGCTTTGCCGCTTGCCGCGCCCTCTCGACCGCCTTCAACGACACCCCCGAGCGCGCG